>JBIIEQ010000151.1:0-36554 GCA_044237765.1 Methylococcaceae bacterium
TGGACGAGGGCATGCTTGACTCCAAGGCGGCGATGGTGCGCTTCGTCAATCTGATCGCCGCCGAGCCCGACATCGCCCGCGTTCCGGTGATGCTGGATTCCTCCAAGTGGGACATCCTGGAGGCCGGTCTCAAGTGCCTGCAGGGCAAGGGCATCGTCAATTCCATCTCGATGAAGGAAGGAGAAGAGGCCTTTCTCAACCAGGCACGACTGGTGCGCCGTTATGGCGCGGCGGTGATCGTCATGGCCTTCGACGAGATGGGTCAGGCCGATACGGTCGCGCGCAAGGTGGATATCTGCACCCGCGCCTACAAACTGCTGACCGAGCAACTGGATTTCCCGCCCGAAGACATCATCTTTGATCCCAACATCTTTGCCGTAGCGACCGGCATCGAGGAACACAACCGTTATGGCCTGGACTTCATCGAGGCGGTCAAACTCATCAAGAGCACCCTGCCCCACGCGCTGATATCCGGCGGCGTCTCCAATGTATCGTTCTCGTTTCGCGGCAATAATGCCGTCCGAGAAGCCATCCACGCGGTCTTTCTCTATCACGCCATCCGCAACGGCATGGACATGGGCATCGTCAACGCCGGTCAACTGGGGATTTACGAGGACATTCCGTCAGAATTGCGCGATGCGATCGAGGATGTCATCCAGGCCCGTCATGACGGGGCCACGGAAAAGCTGCTGGAACTAGCCGACCGTTACCGCGAGGAAGGCGGCACCGTCGAGAAGAAGGAAGATCAGGCCTGGCGTTCCCTGCCGGTCGCCAAGCGTCTGGAACACGCGCTGATCAAGGGCATCGACGAGTTCATCGAAACCGACACCGAAGAAGCCCGCCAGCAGTGCGAACGACCGCTGCACGTCATCGAAGGGCCCTTGATGGATGGCATGAATGTGGTCGGTGACCTGTTTGGCGACGGCAAGATGTTCCTGCCGCAGGTGGTCAAGTCGGCCCGCGTCATGAAGAAATCGGTGGCCTACCTGATGCCCTATATGGAGGCGGAAAAGGCACTCAACCCCTCGCCCAAATCCAACGGCAAGATTCTGATGGCAACGGTCAAGGGCGACGTGCATGACATCGGCAAGAACATCGTCGGCGTCGTATTGCAGTGCAACGGCTTTGATGTGGTAGACCTCGGCGTCATGCAGCCTTGCGAGAAGATTCTCGATGCTGCCCGCGAACATCAGGTCGACATTATCGGCCTGTCCGGCCTTATCACGCCCTCGCTGGACGAAATGGTCCATGTCGCCAAGGAAATGCAGCGGCTGGGCTTCACCATTCCGCTGATGATCGGCGGCGCCACCACTTCGCGGGCTCACACTGCAGTGAAGATCGAGCCCAATTACCAGGCGGGCCCCACGATTTACGTGACCGACGCCTCGCGTGCCGTCGGCGTGGCCGGCAGCCTCTTGAGCGACGATCTGCACGACGATTACGTCGCCCGTATCCGTTCCGAATACGAGGAAGTCCGGGTCCATCATGGTGGCCGCAAGGCCCGCGTTCCGATGCACGATATTGGCCAGGCACGCGGCAATGCGTTCCATGGCGATTGGTCGGATTATGTCCCACCCAAGCCATCCTTCCTGGGCGTACAGACGCTGGATCGTTATCCCTTAAAGGAACTGGTCGACTTCATCGACTGGTCGCCGTTCTTCCATACTTGGGAACTCGCAGGCAGTTACCCGAAAATTCTCGATGACGATATTGTCGGAGAACAGGCGCGTAACCTCTTCGAGGACGCCAAGACGATGCTGTCCACGCTGGTCAAGGAAGAATGGCTGACGGCCCGGGCCGTGATCGGCTTTTTCCCCGCGGCACGCGAGGGCGACGACATCCGCCTCTACACGGATGACACGCGCAGCCAGACCCTTATGATCCTCCATCACCTCCGTCAGCAGGCCGTCAAACCGCCCGGGCAACCCAACTATGCTCTGTCGGACTTTGTCGCGCCGGTGGAGAGCGGCCAACCAGATTACGTCGGGGGTTTTGCCGTGACCACCGGCATCGGCATTGAGTCGCATCTCGACCGTTTTGCCGCAGATCACGACGACTACAGCAGCATTATGCTGAAAGCCCTGGCGGACCGACTGGCCGAAGCCTTCGCGGAATGTCTGCATCAGCGGGTAAGGCGCGAATTCTGGGGCTACTCGCCGGACGAGCACCTGAGCAACCAGGAACTGATCAAGGAAGACTATCGCGGTATCCGTCCCGCCCCGGGCTACCCGGCGTGCCCGGATCATACCGAGAAGGCCGCGCTGTTCAGCATTCTCGATGTAGAAACCCGTACCGGCATCCGGCTGACCGAATCCTTCGCCATGACTCCGGCGTCGTCGGTCAGCGGCTGGTATTTTTCTCACCCGGCCGCCCGTTACTTCAATGTCGGCAAGGTCGGCCGCGATCAAGTCGAGGACTACGCCCGGCGTAAGAGCATGTCGCTAGCCGTGGCCGAACGCTGGCTGGCGCCGACCCTGGCCTATGAGCCGGATTGAGTCGCCATGCTGCACCTGACGCTTTATGGCACCTCGGGCTGCCATTTATGCGATGAGGCCAGAGATCTGCTGGACGAAGCGCTTAACCAGCAGGGGAAATCGATCGATCTGGTTTTAGTGGATATCGCCGACCGTGATGAATCGATGGCGCGTTATGGCCTGCGTATCCCGGTCCTGCATCATGCACGCAGCGGCCGGGAACTGGACTGGCCGTTTGGCTCCAGTGAAGTGAATCACTTTCTGAATAACCTGACCTGATCCGCCATCAGCATTTTCGGGTTCGACCGACATCCATCATTGCGACACGAGGTAACCTCATGACCAGCACCGCCTTTCGTATCGAGCAGGACAGCATGGGCGAATTGAAAGTCCCCGAGGACGCGCTTTATGCCGCCCAGACCCAGCGTGCGGTGGAGAACTTCCCGGTCAGCGGTCTGCCCATGCCCCCTGCATTCATTCGCGCCGTCGCCCTACTTAAGCAGTGTGCGGCCGGGGTCAACATGGAACTGGGCCTGCTCGATCCGGCCATCGCCGGGGCCATCCAATCGGCGGCGGGAGAAATCGTCGAAGGCCGTCATCTCAGGCACTTTCCGGTCGATGTCTTTCAGACGGGTTCCGGCACCAGCACCAACATGAACGCCAACGAGGTGATCGCCACCCTCGCCTCCCGGGTGTCCGGCCACAAGGTCAGCGCCAACGATCATG
The DNA here is from genome assembly GCA_044237765.1 of Methylococcaceae bacterium. Taxonomy (GTDB): domain Bacteria; phylum Pseudomonadota; class Gammaproteobacteria; order Methylococcales; family Methylococcaceae; genus UBA6136. The sequence goes on from JBIIEQ010000151.1 coordinate 3,201, forward strand.
TCAATATGGGGCAAAGCAGCAATGATGTCATTCCCACCGCCATCCACCTGAGCGCAGCTATCGAATGCAAATCTCGGCTGTTACCGGCCCTAGACAAGCTGGCCGATGCCATCGAGACCCGGGCGCGCACTCTGGACCATGCGGTGAAGACCGGACGCACGCATCTGATGGACGCCATGCCCATCACCCTGGGCCAGGAACTCGATGGCTGGGCCTTGCAGGTCCGCAATGGCAGCGCCCGCATCCAGTCGGCCCTGACCCGTATCCACAAGCTCGCACAGGGCGGCACGGCGGTCGGCACCGGCATCAATGCCCACCCGCAGTTCGCCCAACGAATGGCGGATGCCTTGAGCCGCCAGACCGGCATCCCGCTGGTTCCTAACGAGAACTTCTTCGAAAGTCTGAGCACCCAGGACGCGGCGGTGGAACTATCCGGCCAGCTCAAGACCCTTGCCGTCAGCCTGATGAAGATCGCCAACGACCTCCGCTGGATGAATTCAGGTCCGCTGGCCGGGTTGGGTGAAATCGAATTGCCGGCCCTCCAGCCGGGTAGTTCGATCATGCCCGGCAAGGTCAACCCGGTGATTCCGGAGGCGGTTTGCATGGTCGCCGCCCAGGTCATCGGCAACGACACCACCATCACGGTCGCCGGCCAGTCCGGATCTTTCCAGCTCAATGTCATGCTGCCGGTCATCGTCTACAACCTGCTGCAGAGCATTGAACTCCTGACCAATGCGTCACGCTTGCTGGCAAAGAAAGCCATCGCCGACTTCACGGTTCGTTCCGATAATCTGGAACGGGCAGTGGCCCTCAACCCTATCCTGGTGACGGCGCTGAACCCGGTGATCGGCTATCTCAAGGCCGCCGAGATCGCCAAGAAGGCTTACCAGTCGCGCCGTCCCATTATCGAGGTCGCCGCCGAAATGACCGATATCTCCCGTGATGAACTCGAACGGCTGCTCGATCCGAGAGCACTAACGGCCGGAGGAATTCAGGGCGAATAAGCGTCGCCTCACCATGAAATATTCAGCCAAAGAAGCCACAGCAAGCCGGGATAGCTGGTGTTACTCGTTTTTGCTTGCTGCCCTGCTTGCCGGTTGCCAGGCTCACCCGCCATTGGTCGATCGGGCTCCACTGGTGGAACTCAAGCAACTGGAGCCCGACATCCACCTGGATATCCGCTATGCCACCCAGAACAACTTTACCGGGCGACCGCTTTATCCGAAGGCTCGGGCCCTGCTGCTGCCAGAGCCGGCTCAGGCAGTAGCTCGGGTTCACAGGGCATTGAAGGAAAAAGGCTACGGCATCGTGGTTTATGACGCCTATCGGCCTTGGAGCGTCACTCGAGACCTCTGGGACTTGGCCAGTGAGGCCGACCGGGCCAACGGCTATGTGGCCGATCCGGCCACGGGCTCTCGCCACAATCGCGGCTGTGCCGTGGATGTCGGACTCTACGATCTGATCACCGGCCGGGAAGTCCCGATGCCGAGTGAGTTCGATGACTTCAGCATCCGTGCTCATGCCGATTGGACGGGTGGACCTGAAGAGCCACGTCGCAACCGGGATGAACTGCGCCGAGCCATGGAAGCAGAGGACTTCAAGGTCCTTCCCAACGAATGGTGGCACTTTAACTACCGGGGCTGCGATCGGCATCTCTTGCTCGACATACCTATCGAGGGTCGTATGAAAAATCTGCCATAACGCCAGCAGAAGACCAACCAACATTCAAAATCAACCCTTTATTCAATGAACCAGGCGATGTCATGACCGAACCTGTCACTCCCATTGGCTACAACACCCATCGCCACAGCGATATCCGCCTCATGCTTGAACGCATGAATTTGCCTGACATCGACGCCTTGTTTGCGGCCATCCCCGCCGCGTTGCGACTGCAACAGCCACTGAATTTACCTTTGCCGCTATCGGAATGGGAACTGGCAAAACATGTTCGGACCCTAGCGGCAAGTAACGCCACCACTGAAACCCACCTGTCTTTCCTCGGCGGCGGCGCTTACGAGCACCATGTCCCTGCCGTGATCGATGCCATCGTCAATCGGGGGGAGTTTTTGACCGCATACACGCCCTATCAGCCGGAAATGAGCCAGGGGCTATTGCAGGCGCTTTTTGAATTCCAGACCCTGCTTGCCCGACTGCTGGGAAAACCCAGCGTCAACTGCTCGGTTTACGATGGCGCGACGGCTGCCGCCGAATCGGCCTGGATGATGGTGAGCATCAGCGGTAAGAAACGGATCGCCGTTGCCGAAAGCTTCTGGCCAGAATGGCTGGAAGTCATCCGCACCTACATGAGAGGGCGCGACGTTGAAGTTGTCGTCATCCGGGCGCGAGAAGAAGATGGCCGGCTCGATCAGGATTTACTGATCCAAGCGCTGGCGGACGGAAAGACAGCAGGCATTCTGGTTCAGACGCCAAATCGATTCGGGGTGATCGAGGACATTGCCAGCCTCTCGGCTGTCGCTCACGACCACGGCGTGCTGTCCTGCATCTCCTGGCATCCGCTGCTTACCGGAATCCTCAAATGTCCCGGCGAAATGGGTGCAGACATTGTCTGTTGCGAGGCTCAATCGTTGGGTATTCCCCTCTCCGCCGGCGGCCCTTATCTCGGCGTCATCGCCACATCCCAAGCCTATGAGAAGTATTTGCCCGGACGAATTGTCGGACGAGTGGTCAACCAACAGGGCCGGGAGCTTTATGCACTGGTTAAGGAGGAGCGGGAACAACACATTGCCCGAGAAAAGGCGACCAGCCACATCTGCTCCAACCAGGCACTGCAGGCCATCCGGGCGACGATCTTTCTGGCCTTGTTGGGCGAAAGGGGTTTTGCCAGGTTGGCTGCCCTCAATACCGAAAAAGCCCATTACCTCGCCCGTCAGTTAACGGATCTGCCGGGGGTCGAGCTGACTTTTCGCTCTCCTTTCTTCAATGAATTCATGCTGACACTGCCTTGCACGACGATGCCACTCCTTGAGAAACTCAGGTCCCGGTGTATTTTTGCCGGTATCGCGGTCGACTACCCGGGCCTAGATCGTGGCAGACATCTCCTGATTGCCGTCACTGAGGTGAAATCCCGGGCAGAGCTCGACGCTATGGTTCAGGCCTTTAAAGTCGTCTTGATGGAGACCGTAGCATGAGCACTGAACCCGTCAAAACGCTTTTGGAAAAATCACGCTCAGGCGCCAGCGGCTCGCAGATCACCGATAACGATTTTGGCGAACCGGCCATAGGTCATTATTTCGATGCCTCCCAACTCAGAACAACAGCCATTGGTCTGCCTGAGCTGACAGAGTCAGAGATCGTTAGGCATTTCACCGCGCTCAGCAAACTGTCCCACGGTGTCGATAACGGGGCTTATCCGCTCGGCTCCTGCACGATGAAGTACAACCCCAAGCGTAACGACGTACTCGCCGCCTTGAGTGGCTTCCGAAACGCTCACCCGCACCAGCCACCGGAAACGCTCCCGGGCTTATGGGAACTGTACTTTCATCTCCAGCGCTATCTGTGCGAGATCACAGGCATGTTCGCAGCCAGCTTGGTTCCAGCGGCTGGCGCACACGGTGAGCTGGCCGGACTGCTAATGATTCGCGCCTATTTCGAGCACATCAACCAGCATCGTCCCATCCTGCTGATTACGGATTCGGCCCATGGGACCAATGCCTCCTCAGCTGCGATGGCCGGATTCCAATGCTGGCTGGTGCCAACAGACCCTGACGGTCTATTGGACATGCAGATGCTGGACACCATGCTCGACGAATCTGTGGCCGGGTTGATGATGACCAACCCCTCAACATTGGGGCTTTTTGAGGAAAACATCTTGGAGATCGCCGACAAGGTGCATGCTTGCGGCGGTCTGCTTTACTACGACGGAGCCAACATGAATGCCCTGATGGGCATTGCCCGGCCCGGCGACATGGGCTTTGACGTAATCCATGTCAATACACATAAAACCTTTTCCACGCCACATGGTGGAGGCGGGCCTGGGGCTGGCCCAGTAGCCGTCAATCGCCTGCTGGAACCTTTTCTGCCAGGCCCCGTGATCATTCACAACGGCGATGCTTTCATGCCGGATCAGGATCGTCCTCACAGCATAGGCCGGATCAAAAGCCATCACGGCCATGTAGCCGTTCTTATCCGTGCCTATGCATATATCCTGACGATGGGCGCTCTCGGGCTGCGCCAGGTATCCGAGAATGCGGTGCTGAACGCAAACTACCTGCAAGCCCGACTGGCGGATATGTTCCCCCCCGTCTTCGACCGGCTCTGCATGCATGAGACCTTACTCAGCGGCAGCCGATTAGAAACAGAAACGGCCTATTTCGCCAAAAAGCTGATTGATCAGGTCTTGCATCCCCCGACGATGGTGGGTGCAGGCTGCGTCTATTTTCCAGGCGATCTGAAATCAGCCATGCTGATCGAACCGACGGAAACGGAGTCGCTCGACAGCCTTGACGCCATGATCGAAGTGTTCAGAGACGTCTTCAGCGAGTGCAGTGACGGATCGACAGAAACCTGATCAAGCAGGACCCAGCAACCCTTTCAGGCGACGGCATATCGCCACAACCCGCCCATTACCCGACACAGGAAAAATTCTCATGAAATCCCGGTTGCTTGCCATCCTTGCTGTACTGCTGTCTTTGGCAACCATGAGGCCACTGCTGGCGGAAAACATCGAAGAGACAACGGGACTTGCGGATTACGCGGCCGGAAGCACTGATGTGCAATTCCTCAGGGACTATGGCATTACCTGGGGTGGCTGGCTGAACGCCGGTGTCACCGCCAATGCAAACAATCCGGCCGATGGATTCAATGGCCCGATCACCCTGGGTGATCGGGCCGGTGAACTGCAAATGAATCAGCTCTATGGTTACATCGAGCGGGCTATCAACGTCAGCGGCGACAACTGGGATTTTGGCGGTCGTGTCGATATCAACTACGGCAGTGATTCCACCTTCATCCAGGCGTATGGTGTGCCCCCCTATGAACTTGGCACAGGTGAACGGCTCAACAGAGGCAACTACGACCTGCATCTGACCAGCTGGAGCAACCGTTTCTATCAACTGGCCTTGCCACAAGCCTACCTGGAGATGAATCTGCCGGTGGGCAATGGCCTGACGGTCAAGGCAGGCCACTTCTATGCCATCGTCGGTTATGAAGTCGTCTCGGCCCCGGATAATTTCTTTTACAGCCACGCCTACACCTACCAATACGGTGAACCGTTCACCCATACGGGCATTCTTGGGACGTACGCCCTCGATGAAAACTGGACAGCGAGTGCGGGTGCGGCAACGGGCAGCGCCACCGGCGGCTGGGACGGCAACTTCAACACCCAGCTGACTAACTGGGGGTTTCTGGGCAGCGTGACCTGGACCAGCGACGAAAAGGACTATTCGGTGAACCTGGGATCAACGGCCGGCGCCCGCTCCGCCCAGTCAGACAGCCCGTGGGCCTTGTACAGCCTGGTAGGCAAGGCCAATTTTCTGGATGGCACGCTGCATTACGTCCTGCAAAACGACATGGGCTTCGCCGATGATGTGATTACCGGTGATGGCATCAGAAATTACATCAATGGCATCGCCGCGAACACGAATCAAAATGCCATGTGGTACGGCATCAACCAGTACCTCATGTACGACCTCATGGAAAATCTGGGGGTGGGAATTCGTGCGGAGTGGTTCAGGGATAACAACGGCTTCCGCGTTTGGGGCCCGGCCCGATGTCCTGTCAGCGTCAACGTGGATCAACAGGGCATCGGCTCTTCCTACGCCTGCAACCTGAACAACATGGCCTCATACCCCCTCGCAGGCGCAAACTACTACGGGCTGACAGCAGGCATGAACTACAAGCCACTCAAATGGGTAATCCTACGACCCAACTTCCGCTATGACTGGTCCAGCCAGAAAACCTATATGAGCAGTACACCCGGGGTGCAGCTGGACAATCAGTTCACTTTTTCGGCCGATGTCGTTATCACTTTCTGAACCGCTGCCACCGACACCAGGCCCGTGAGCCGAGTCTACTCCTGAACCTTAAAAGTGCTGACCTCTTCGCGAAGGGCCTTGACCGCCTCATGCAGGCCGCCCACTGCCAAATTGAGATCGCCGATTGATGAAGTGGTGGAATGCGCCACCTGCTTGAGACTAAGCATAGCCGTACTGATCTGCTCGACCCCGATGGACTGGCTTTGCATGCTTTCATTGACCTGGCCAAATCTGGGCAACAGGTCCTGAACCCGCTCAATAATGGAGACCAGCTGAAGGCTCACCTGCTCCATGGTTTCCACACCCTTGTGCACCTGAACCCTGAAGCGATCCATCTCTGAGATGCCCGTGGAAACGGAACCCAGCATTTCTTCGACAATTTGTTCAATATCCAGCGCAGCCACGGCAGTCTGATCAGCGAGTCGGCGAATCTCGTCCGCCACCACCGAAAAGCCCTGACCATACTCGCGCGCTTTGACCGCCTCGATAGCGGCGTTCAGCGAAAGTAGATTGGTCTGGTCGGCGACCTTGGTAATGGTCGTCACAATCCCGGTGATATTCTGGGCCCGATCGCTGATGACCGACAGACTGGTAGAAATCGAATCCGCCCCCGTGGAGAGGTCACGCATGGTGGCATCCATGCCTTCGATGCGGGCATGACCGGCACGCGCCATGTCCGCCGTTTCGACGACCATGCCCGACACATCGCTCATGGTGCGCACCAACTCGTTGGCCGTCACCGAAATCTCGGCGGTCGCCGCGGAAATTTCCGTGGTCGCGGAACCCAACTCATGAGCGACGGCTTCCTGTGATTTCGACGCCGCCGCAATGGTGGTTGCGGATGAAATCACATTGATACTCGACTTTTTGACCTGCCCGATAAGATCATTCAGATTCGTCGTCATTCTCTGAATGGCCCTCAGCAAGAGCCCGGTTTCATCCGACCCGCCCCCAACAATCTGCACGGACAGATCGCCTTCAGCCACCCGACCTGCGGCTTCGGCCGCCGTTTTGACCGAACCGCCAATGGACTGCGCCAACCAGGCCAGAATCAGGAGACTCAGCACAAAGCCCACCACGGCGATAAAAGCGACCCAGCGCAGGGAAGACCAAACCGGAATCAGAATTTCATCCCGATCTACAAACATCACCAGGGTCCAGTCACCCGTTGGAATCCGGGCGGCAGAAAAGACGTGTTTGCCGTCAGCCGTTTCCCCCATCCGGACGGTAGATCTCTCTGCTTCCGGCACCTTGTACAAGCTCAGCAGCAGATCCGCATAAGGCGTTTTCTCGATCGGCTGGGTATTCAAGGAAGGATCCATGGTGGCAGCAATAATGCGGCCCCGGTGACTGATGAGGATAAAGCTCGCGGTCCGGTAAGGCTTCAGGTCCCTGATAAAGTCATCGATTTCATCCAGCGATCGATCAACGCCGGCAACCCCGGCAAATTGACCGTTGATCATGATCGGGTAAGTCTGTTCGACAATCATCTTGGACTCATAGACGTAGGGCTCCGTCACCATCGTCTTGCCCATGACCGCCAGGGAAGAGTTGAGAGGATTGAAGTGGCTGCTGATCTCCTTGGCAAGCGCGATCCCTTCAATTTCCGACTTCCCGGTAACGCGATTCTTCAGGCCACCGTAATAGAAGCTGGTCGCCATATCCACCAGGGGTGTCAGCCGAATCCGGGTCGTATCGGCCATGTCCCGAAACCAGTAAGGTATGAATCGTCCCTCCTGATTGATGGCCAACTTCTCGTCGCCGGCAGCCTTGGCAAGAAACGCCCCATCATGCCCGTCTGCATCGACTTCGTAGCCGAAATACGCGCCTGTGAACTGGGGATAGCTTTCCAATATCTGCCGAGCGTAAGCCAGGGATGCCTGCCGGTCACCAAACATGCCATGCTCCTGAGCGGCGGCCATAACTCTGGGCACTGTCACCGTTTCCAGGTTCCAGCCATCGATCTGATTGGCCGCGGCACTGGTTTCTATCTTGATTCGGGAGAGGTCAGACTGGTAGAGATTACGGTATAGGCTGGTGCCGAGCGCAGCGACGACAAAGAGCAGCAAGGCCACGACGGGGACACCCACGACGAGAAATATTCGCTGCCTCAGACTGGAGAACCGGAGGCCCCATGCTGGCATCTTCAAGCCTCCCATAAGCATTGCAAATCGTCGAATTCCAACAGCAAACCCCGTTTTATCGGTATGCCGTCCTTCGCTGGCCTTTTTAGCTGACCGAAGCCGCTATTGGCCACCCTGTTCTTCCTGTCAGTCCGCCGGATATTCCAGGCGGTCTGGGGAATAGTTGTAAAGCGGCTTTTTAGGCGTGGCAGGGGCGGCGGGGGGTGGCGCCGTCGTGCGCGTTACCACGGGAACAGGTACCTTCACCGGTATATCCGAGGGACGGGTCAATACCGGATAAACCCCGCTGCGTTGATAACTGAACTCACCCAAAGGCCGGTTGAAGGTAAAGCCGGCCGGCCCCACCACCAGCGCGTTTCCCGCCCGAACAAACGCATCATGCGGCGGCGCGATAGAGGCAATTCCGGTAAAGGGCGAGGTGGCCACCAGCAATCCTGCTCCCCCTACCGTGATAGCTAGCCCCACAGGTCGCAACAGAATCAGGTCGGCAAGCACCCCCAAAAAACCGAGATTCCGGCCGCGCCCATAGCCGTAACTATCCCCGTAGACGTCACCATAATTGCCGCTGTCCGTCATGGTACTGCCCGGAGAACCAACTTCCGCGATTGCGGGGACGCCCCAGCCTAGTTGAGCGACGAGTAACAGCAAAACCAAATGGTTAAATTTCTTCATGATGCAATTCCTTGAGCCAGACGCAGGTGCCGAAAGTGATGTCCCCGGAGCGCGGGGGTCAGGTGAGCAAGTTTACCTCAAGGCCAGGATCATGCCGAAAGTCGATAGCGCCTATAATCTGCCGCTCAATCCCACCCCAACACAGGAACACCCAAAATGAGCGATTTAATCGTGATCGGTTATGACGACCTCTTCAAGGCAGAGGAAACCCGCCTGAAACTGATCAAAATGCAACGCGACTACCTGATTGACCTTGAAGATGCCGTCGTGGCCGTCAAAGACAAGGATGGGAAGGTGAAGCTGAACCAGGCTTATCCGCTCACACAGATGGGTGCCATGGGCGGAGGGTTTTGGGGCGCCCTGGTGGGCATACTCTTCCTCAATCCCCTGCTGGGTGCCGCCGTCGGTGCCGGTGCCGGGGCGATTTCCGGCGCCTTGTCCGATGTCGGTGTCAACGACAAGTTCATGAAGGAACTGGCGCAGAACTTCCAGCCCGGCACCTCAGCGCTGTTCGTACTGGTGCGCAAGGCAACTCCGGACAAGGTACTGGAGGAACTCAAGGGCGCCGGCGGCAAAGTACTGCAAACTTCACTCTCGCATGAGGAAGAATCCAAGCTCCAGGCCGCCTTGGACGCCGCGAAATCCGCTTGATGGCACCAGGCCTCTCTCCTGTCGGTCACGTCGTCGCCCGAGCCTGAACGGCACGGGCGGCCATCACAGACAAGCTTCATACAAACGGGCACCTTGGTGCCCGTTTCACTGTCACCGGGAGCGGCCTAAGCGTGGCGCCTGCGGCCATAGCCCACGATGCCGATCATCGACAGCATCATCAGAACCTGAGCCCATTCGGACAGCGTGGGGATCGGGTTTGGCGGCGGAGGTGGTGGCGGTGAAGCGCTAATTGCAATACTCACCCCAGCCGTGGCCGATCCGCTGGTCGCGCCGGTACCGGTCATGACATAGCTGGTCAGGGCCTGCGGCGCCGTCGGCGTGCCGCTGATGACGCCGGTACTGCTATCAAGACTCAGACCCGTCGGTAGCGCCGGGGCAATTGCATAGCTGACGGTGCCACTGAAGCCGGTGGCACTCAGTGCTGCGCTCGGACTGATCAAGGTCCCGACAGTCCCGCTGAGCGTCTGGGTGGTCGGGCTGATCGCGGGCAAGGCGGCGCTAATGGTGACGTTGACCACCGTGGTCGCGGTTTCACTGGCGGTGGCGTAGGTCCCGGTGATCGTATGGGCGGTCGCCGATTGCGTGGCCGTCGGCGTGCCGCTGATCACACCCGTGCTGCTGTTCAGGCTCAGACCCGCCGGTAGCGACGGACTGATCGTGTAGGTCGGGGTGCCGGTGAAGTGACTGGCGGTCAGCGCCGTGCTGCTGCTGATCGCGGTGCCGACATTCCCGCTGAGCGTCTGGGTGGTCGGGCTGATCGCGGGCAAGGCGGCGCTAATGGTGACGTTGACGACCGTGGTCGCGGTTTCACTGGCGGTGGCGTAGGTCCCGGTGATCGTATGAGCGGTCGCCGATTGCGTGGCCGTCGGCGTGCCGCTGATCACACCCGTGCTGCTGTTCAGGCTCAGACCCGCCGGTAGCGACGGACTGATCGTGTAGGTCGGGGTGCCGGTGAAGTGACTGGCGGTCAGCGCCGTGCTGCTGCTGATCGCGGTGCCGACATTCCCGCTGAGCGTCTGGGTGGTCGGGCTGATCGCGGGCAAGGCGGCGCTAATGGTGACGTTGACGACCGTGGTCGCGGTTTCACTGGCGATGGCGTAAGTCCCGGTAATCGTATGCACCGTGGCCGATTGCGTCGCCGTTGGCGTCCCGCTGATGACGCCGGTGCTGCTATCAAGGCTCAGCCCCGCCGGTAGCAATGGACTTATCGTATAGGTCGGGCTGCCGGTGAAGTCACTGGCGCTCAGTGCTGCGCTCGGACTGATCAAGGTCCCGACAGTCCCGCTGAGCGTCTGGGTGGTCGGGCTGATCGCGGGCAAGGCGGCGGCGGTAACGGTGATGTCTTGCGTCACCTGCGCGGCCGGGCTGTAGTTCGCGTTACCTGCCTGGTTGGCGGCGACGATGCAGGTGCCAGCCGTGACACCCGTCACGGTGCTGCCGTTGGCCCCGCTGACCGTGCACACGCTGGGTGTGGTGCTGTTGAAGATAACGGGGTTGCCGGAGGCGCCGCCGGTCGCGCTGACCGTGCCGGTGCCACCCACTACAACGCTGGGCGCGGTGCCGAACGTGATGGTCTGGCTGACCAGCGCCATTACCACGACGGTAACCGGGCTGGACATGGCTGAGGCATACACCCCATCGGAGGCCTTGGTGGCCGAGACACTGCAGGCACCGGCTTCGACCCCGATCAAGAATGATCCCGACACCGCGCAGGGGCCGCTGAGGACGTTGTAGGTCACGAAGCCAACGCCGCCACCGCCGCTCACGTTCAGTTCACTGGTGCCGCCTATCCGGACGCTGGCGGGCGTCGCGGTTAAGGTCATCGGGGGCTGCACGCTGAGACCGACGGTGATCGTCAGCGGGGCGGAGGTGGTGGCGGCGTAGCTGCCACTGGCGGCCTTGGTGGCGGTGATCGTACAACTGCCCACCCCAATGCCGGAGACGCTGGTGCCGGTGATGGCGCAGGGCCCACTGATGACGCTATAGCTCACCGCGCCGGCGCCATTGCCGCCCGCGGTACTGAGGGTACTGATCCCGGCCAAGGGGAGGCTCGATGGACTGGCGGACACCTCCAGGGGTGGCTGTGCGGTGAGGCCGACGATGATGAGCATGGGGGCCGAGGTCTGGGCGGCATACAGCGCATCCGCCGCTTTGGTGGCGACCACCGCGCAAGTCCCTGCATCCAGGCCGGTCAATCGGTTGCCGGCGATGGCGCAGGGGCCGCTCAGCAACTGATAGGTGACCTGCCCTGTACCGGAACCGCCGGCGGCGGATAGGACGGCCGTCTCGTTGACGTTGATGGCGATGGCATTGGCTGCCGTCGAGGCGCTCAGGGTGCGCGCGAGGCGGCTACTGAGGCTCACTGGCGCAAGGCTGAGCGTCAGGGGCGATTGTGGCGCCAGTCCGACGGTCACCGTGACCGGGTCGGCGGTGGCGGCGGCATAGCCGTCACTGGCGGCCTGGGTCGCGGTCACGACGCAGCTGCCGGCATCGAGTCCGGTCAAGGTACTGCCGGACAGCGAGCAGGGTCCGCTGAGCAGGTTGTAACTGACCGACCCGGAACCGGATCCCCCGGTGACGCTGAGGTCACTGGTGCCATTGACCAGTACCGCGCTGGGCGATGCCAGCACGCTCAGCGCGGACTGCGGGGCGAGACCGACCGCGACGGTAAATGGCGGCGAGACGGCGGCGGCATAGCTGGCATCCTCGGCTTTGCTGGCGGTGAGCGTACAACTGCCCTCACTCAAGCCGGCCAGCGTCGACCCCGAGACTGAACACGGTCCGCTCACCAGGCTGAAGCTGAGCGCGCCGGTGCCGGAGCCGCCGGTGGCACTGAGGGTGGCTGTGCCGTAGACCTGCAGGCTGCTGGGGTTGATCAAGCCGGTCAAGGCCGATTGCGGGGCCAGACCGACCGTGAGGGTCAGCGGGCTGGCGTTGACGCTGGCATAGCGATCATCGGCCGCTTTGGTGGCGGTGACGACGCAACTGCCGACGCTGATCCCGCTCAAGACCGCTCCGGAGAGCGAGCATGGACCACTGACCAGGCTATAGAGGACGTTGCCGGTCCCAGAACCTCCGGTAGAACCGAGGTTACTGGTGCCACCGACATTGATCGATGACGGATTGCCCAGCAAGGATAAGGGCGACTGCGGCGCCAGGCCTACGGTGAGGGCCAGCGGGCTGGAGGTGATTTCGGCATAGGTGGTGTCGGCCGCGCGGGTGGCGGTGACTTGACAGGTGCCGGCCTGCTTGCCGGTGACGGTGTTGCCGGACAGCGAGCAGGGACCATCCACCAGGGTATAGGTGACGGTGCCGGTCCCTGAGCCGCCGGTGGTGCTCAGCGTGCTGGTGGCGCCGACGTTGAAGGCGGTGGGGGCGGCGACGACGGACAGGGCGGACTGCGGTGCCAGGCCGACCGTGACGATGAGCGGGCTGGAGGTTACGTCGCTGTAAGTTTGATCGCGCCCTTTGGTCGCGGTGATGACACAACTGCCGGCGCCGGTGCCCGTGAGGGTATTCAGACCAAGCTGGCAGGGGCCGCTGACCAGGGTATAGAACACCTCGCCGGTGCCCGAGCCGCCGGTGCTGCTGAGGCTGCTCGTGTCATTGACGGCGATGGTCGAGGGGGACGCGACCGCCGTCAGCGCGGATTGCGGTGACAGGCCCACCGTGACGGTGAGCGGTGCAGACACGGCGACCGCATAAAGATTATCGGCGGCCTTGGTGGCGATGACCGCGCAACTGCCCGAGAACGCACTGGTCAGGGTGTTGCCGCTGAGGCTGCAGGCACCGTTAACCACTTCATAGGTCACCGCCCCGGTGCCATCGCCGCCGGTGCTGCTGAGCTGGCTGCTGCCGCCGGTACTGAGGGTGGTGGGCGCGGCGAGGACGGTGAGTGTGGACTGCGGTGACAGGCCGACAATGACGCTGACCGGGGCGGAGGTGGTGGCATTGAAGTCGCTGTCCTGGGCCTGGGTGGCGGTGAACAGGCAGGTGCCGGCACCGGTGCCGGTGAGGCTGGTGCCACTGACCGTACAGGGCCCGCTGACACGATTGAAGCTGACCGCGCCGGTGCCGGAGCCACCGGTGGTGGTGAGGCTACTGGTGCCATTGACGTTGATGCTGGTCGGGCTGGCCGAGGCGACCAGGGCGGTGGGGTCGTTGCGGTTGACGGTGATCGTCAGCGCATTGGCGGTCGCTGCGGCATAGGCGGTATCGGCGGCCTTGCTGGCGGTGACGGTGCAGGTGCCGGCGCTGGTGCCGGTGAGGATGTTGCCGTTGATCGAGCACGGGCCGCCGGCGGCGACGGCGTAGCTGACTGCGCCGGTGCCGCTGCCACCGCTGGTGTTGAGCTGGCTGGTGCCGTTGACGTTGATGCTGACCGCGGTGGCGGTCGCGACCAGGGCCGTTTGCGGGTTCAACTGGACGGTGACGCTGATCGGGCTGGCCGTGACCGCGGCGTAGGTGCTGTCCGCGGCCTTGGTGGCGGTGACCGAGCAAGACCCGGCGCCGGTGCCGGTGAGGGTGGTGCCGACGATGCCGCAGGCCCCACTGACCACTTCATAGACGACGGCGCCGCTGCCATTGCCGCCGGTGGTGCTGAGGGTGCTGGTGGCATTGACGTTGAGGGTGGCCGGGCTGGCGCTGGCCACCAGGGCGGTGGTCTGTGGCGCCAGGGTGACCGTCACTGTGATGGGGCTGGAGGTGATGGCGTCATAGGTGCTGTTGGCCGCTTTGGTGGCGGTGATCGAGCAGAGGCCTGCCCCGCCGGTACCGCTCAGTGTCTGGGTATTGCTGATGGCACAGGGCCCACTGGTGACGGCGTAGGTGACGGCGCCGCTGCCGCTGCCGCCGCTGGTGCTGAGCGTGGTGGTGGCGTTGACAGCGATGGAGCTGGCCGCCGCCGAGACCGTCAGGGCGGCCTGGTTGGCGAGGCTGACGCCGATGGTGACGCTGGTGGTGGCGGTATTGGCGCCGCTGGTGCCGGTGAGGGTGTAGGCACTGGCGGTCTGCGCCGCGGTGGGGGTGCCGCTGATGACGCCGGTGGTGCTGTCGAGGCTCAGGCCGGTGGGGAGCGCTGGCTGCACGCTATACGTCACGGCGCCGCCAAAGCTGGTGTTGGGGGTGAGGACGGCGGTGGCGCTGATGGCGGTGCCGACGGTCGCACTGACGGACTGGGTCGCCGGGGTCAGGGTCGGCGCCAGGGGGGTGGCCGAGGCGCTGGCGCTGGCGCTACCGGTTCCGGCGGCATTGGTGGCGGTGACGCTGAAGCTGTAGGCGGTGCCGTTGGTCAGGCCGGTGACGGTACAGCTGTTAGCACCCGATATGGTGCAAAAACCGCCCGTGGAGGTGGCGGTGTAGCTGGTGATGGCCGCGCCGCCATTACTGTCGGGGGCGGACCAGCTGACGGTGACCGAGGCATTGCCGGCGAGCGCGCTGACGGCGAGCGGGACGCCGGGGACGGTTCGGGGCGTCACAGTCCCCGAGGTGGCGGCGGGGCCGGTGCCGAGGCTGTTGGTGGCGGTGACGCTGAAGCTGTAGGCGGTGCCGTTGGTGAGGCCGGTGACGATGCAGCTGATACCGGCGGTGGTGCAGGTCTTGCTGGCATCCTGGACGGCGACGACGGTGTAGTTGGTGGTGGCTGGGGTGTTGGCACTCGGTGCGCTCCAGCTGACGCTGGCCTGGGCATTGCCGGCGGTGGCCTGGACGGACGGCGGCGCGCTGGGTACGGCACCGGGGGTGACGGCGGTGCTGGCGCTGCTGGCTGCGGAGCTGCCGTAGGTGTTCCGGGCGGTGACCGTGAAGGTGTAGGCGGTGCCGTTGGTCAGGCTGGTGACGGTGCAGCCGGTACTGGAGGTGGTGCAGGTGCGGTTACCGGGGCTGGACGTGACGGTGTAGTCAATGATCTGGGCCCCGCCGGTGTTGACGGGCGGTATCCAGCTGACACTGGCCTGGGTGCTGGTCGCGGTGGCGGCGACGGCGGTGGGGGCATTGGGGACGCCGAGCGGGACGACACTGACGGTGTCGGCGGGGCCGGGGCCGACGCCGTTGATGGCGCGCAGTGCGATCACGGCATTGACGCCTTTGGTCAGGCCGGTGAGCGTCAGCGGTGATGAGGTGGCGGTTGGACTGCGGTCGATCCAGCTGCTGCCGCCGTCGAGGCTGTATTGGTAGTTGGTTAGAGCAGAGCCGCCAGTGGCGCCGGCGGTAAAGGCGATGGACACTTGGCCGAGGCTGCCGCCGGTCAGGGCGGTGGCGCCGGTGATGCTCGGGGCGCTAGGCGAGGTGGCGGGGGTCACCGTCACTGACGAGGACGCGGTGCCCGCACCGGCGGCATTCACAGCCCGCAGGGTGATGGTGTAGGGGGTGCCGTTGGTGAGGCCGTCGATGAGGACCGGGCTGGTGGTGGTGCCGGCGGAGGTCCAGGCGCCTGATCCAATCCTGTATTCGTAGTCCATCACCGGGTAGTTGCTGATCGGGTCGCCGTTGAAGGTTTGGGTCGGGGCGACAAAGGCAATGCTGGCCTGTTGGCTGGCCGGGGTGGCGACCAGGGTGGTGGGGGCATTGGGCCGGATGTTGGCGATGGTGGCGCCATCGGCGGTATAGCCATAGTCGCCTGGGCCGGCAACATTACTGGCGAGGACCCGGAAGAAGTAGGTGCCGGCGGGGAGGCCGGTGGCGGTACAGGTCAATGTGCTTCCGCCAATACTGGTGCACCCGGTGGGTGCCGCGTAGTTATTGGGCGGGTTGGTGGTCATTTGGACGGTGTAGCCGATGATGGGTGAGCCGCCGGTCTCGGGGGCACTCCAGCTGAGGGTGACCGTTGCAGCGCCGCTGTTGGCGACGGCGGTGACCGCACCGGGGATGCCAGGCGGATCGGCGACGGGGGTGACGCTGACGACGGATGAGGCGGTGCCATTGCCGAGGGCGTTGATGCCACGGAGCAGGACGTTATAGGCGGTGCCATTGGTCAGGCCGGTGAGCTTGACCGGGCTGCTGAAGCTGCCGGTGGGGGTCCAGTTGGTCCCGCCATTCACGCTGAACTCATAACTGGTGATGGGGGAGCCGCCATCGGCGCCAGCGGTGAAGCTGATACTGGCCTGGCCGTTGCCGGCGGTGGCGCTCAGCGCGGTGGGGGCCGATGGGGTGCCGACCAGGATGGAGGCACTCGGTCCGGGACCGGCGCTGTTGACGGCGCGGACACGAATCGTGCTCTGGCCGCTCAAGCCGCTGAGGGTGAAGGCATTGTTGACGACATTGGCGGCGAGCCAGGTGGTGCCATCGAGGCTGTACTGATAGCCGAAGCCCGGCCCGGTGGGCGGGGTGAATCCGATCGTGGCCTGGCCGGTGGCGGGAATGGTGGCGGTGAGACTGCTGGGCGCCGCCGGCAGGTCACCAACGGCGAGGTTGACGGCGGCGGTGCCGCTGCCGGTCGCGTTGGTGGCAGTGACGGTGTACTGCCCAGCGCCAGGACCGGATTGCTGGATGACGAGATCATCGATACCCTGTTGACTGTTGGAAGCGCCTGTACGTGCCTTGAACACGTGCTGCCAACCCGAGCGGTCGGCGTTCAGGTAATCGGCGGGCAACTGAACGGGGGGAGTGAATATCTGGACATTATTGACACTTAGCGTCAAGCGGCCCAAAGAGTCGATTTGCACAACGATGGGCTTCTCGGAACCCGCCCAAGTCAAATCAGTTGAATATGCTAGGACGCCATCCGTCCCCACTGTGCTTGAAGGATTGTTGGCTTTGTTGGGGCCATACAATACGCGAATACCACGGGGGCTTCCCGAAGTTGAATAGAGGTCGAACGAAATGGATAGCCGGGCACCCGCCCCCACCTCACCATTCAGTGTGGGAGCACCTTCAGGGTTGTCAGTAAAGCTGTAACTCACGCCATCAGCGCCGCCCGCATTGCCGACATACAGATTAAACTGGGTACGGTAGGCTTGAGCGTTGACGCCACTGCCAACATTACCCAGGACCGTGAAGGCCCCGGCCTCGTTATCGATGGCTGGAGTCAGCTCTATCCACGGATCAGAAACACAAGAGCCGCTGCGGATCACTCTATAGCAGTCGATAATCGCACTGCCACTGACGCTGGCGCCCTTCAGGTCCAAGGCGTTGAAATCATTGCTGTACCACGTCGCCAACGCACCGCCCGCCGGGGAGAAACCGGTGGGCGTGCCGCTGATGACGCCGGTGGTGCTGTTGAGGCTCAAGCCTTCCGGCAAGGGCGGCTGGACGCTGAAGGTGGCGGCGGTGGCGCCGGTATAGGCGGCCGAGGGGGTCAGGGCGTTGCCGGGGGTGCCGGTGAGGGTTTGCGTAGACGGGCCGGGGCTAGGCGCGGCCAGGGCGCTGACGGTGAGGTTGAGCGCCGAGGTGGCGGTCAGGCCGCCGCCGGTGGCGGTGACGGTATGCACGGTCGCCGCTTGGGTCACGCTGGGCGTGCCGCTGATGACGCCGGTGACGGTGTTGAGCGACAGGCCCGCCGGCAGGCTGGGCGATATCGTGAAGCTGGGGGCGGCGCTGAAGCCGGTGGGGGTGAGCACGGCGGTGGGTGTCAGCGGCAAGTTCTGGGTGGCGCTGACGGTCTGCGTGGTCGGGCTGAGCGCGGTGGTGGGGGCGGAGGCGCTGCCAGTGACGGTAGCACTGCCGTTGTCATAGCCGGTCCGGCTGACGCTGACGGTGGTGGTGGCCGAGGCGCTGGGGGCCAGTCCGCTGACGGTGACAAGGCCGCTGCCACTGATGCTGACGCTGCCGCCGGCGGTGGCCGAGCCGGCCCAGGCGTAAGCGGCGTCGTAGTTGCTGATGCTGACGGTGTAGCCGTTGGCGGTGGGCGTCGGCGTGCCGAAGGTGGGTGTCAGGGCGGCGCCCTGGGCGACGGTGACACTCAAGTCGGTGGTGGCGCTGCCACTGGTCGCGCCGGTGCCGGTGAGGGTGTAACTGGTGGCGCTCAGGGCGGCCGTCGGGGTGCCGCTGACAACCCCGGTGCTGGTGTTCAGCGACAGGCCGGCCGGCAAGGCGGGGCTGATGCTGTAGGTGACCGCGCCGCTGAAGCCGCTGGCGCTGAGCGCCTGGGTGGGGCTGATGGCGGTGCCGACGGTGCCACTGATGGACTGAGTGCTGGGGCTGAGCGTAATAGCCACTGAGGCGGTGCCGGAGACCGTGGCGTTGCCGTTGAAATAATCGCTGCGGTCGGCAAAGACGGTGACCGTGGCCGAGCCGCCGGGGTTGAGGCCGCTGACGGTGACCAGGCCGCTGCCGTTAATGCTGGCCGTGCCGGCCGTGGTCTTGGCAGACCAGTTGTAGGCGCCACTGTAGTTGGTAATGGCGACGGTGTAGCCCGCCGCCGTCGGCGTTGGGGTGCCGAAGGTCGGGGTCAGCCCGGGGCCGTTGTCGATGCTCAGGCTGACCGTGCTGGTGGCGCTGCCGCTGGTCGCACCGGTGCCGGTGAGGGTGTAATTCGTGGTCGTCTGCGCCGCCGTGGGGGTGCCGCTGATGACGCCGGTGCTGGCATTCAAGGCCAGGCCGGCCGGCAAGGCGGGGCTGATGCTGTAGGTGACCGCGCCGCTGAAGCCGCTCGGTGTTGGCGCGCTGGTGGCGGTGATCGCCGACCCGACGGTGCCACTGACGGTTTGCGTGGCCGGAGTCAGTGAAGGAGCCGCCGCACCGGACAAGGTGACCCTGGGTACCTCATCATAGCCAGCCAAAACAGCCGTCGCGCCCGCGGGGATCAGGCTGCTGCCGCCGCCACCGCCGCCACTGCCGGTGAACCTATCATTGGAGACGCCGCCGCCACCCCCGCCGGCATAGCCGGAACCGCCGCTGCCAGCCATTGAAGTGGGTATAGACGGAGATGCAATACCAAAGCCAAACCCACCGAGTCCACCGCTATCCATCGGTTTAGGGGGTATATTGGGGGTTCCGCCAGTGTTCCCGTTTAAACGCGGTATGAATCCGAGACCACCCGAACCGCCCGTGGCAGCCTGGCCACCGTCCAAACCGGCCTGGCCCAAGCCTCCCCCTGCACCGCCACCCGTCCCACTCGGGCTCGTCGAAATACCGGCATGGCCGCCTGCAGCCGCGCTGGTTGATCCATTCCTAAACCCTGCGCCCCCGCCTCCACCGGCGATTACCACAGGGCCCACCTTTGCTGAGGTGGTCGAGATTGACGAATAGGCACCCCCCCCCCAGACTGATGCGATATAGCCGATGCACCCACCGTCAAATACAGAGTCTGGCCGGGCGTGACCGCCAGAGCACCCGTAATCTTGGCCCCCTGACCTCCCGGTGCGGGATTTGAAACACCTTCCTTCCCGCCGGCACCTCCGATCACGGTGTAGTTCAGGCTGGTGGTCCCGGCCGGCACGATACAGGCATAGTCGCTCGCCTTAGTCTGGCTGAAGCTGGTGCAAGTGCCAAGGTAGGTAAACCGCTTGTTAAAGGGATCCGAGCCCCCTGCGGTGGTCAGCACCACCAAGGCCGACCCGGCCGTGCCCGCCGGGGTCGTGCAGGTGGCGGAGGTCGCCGACGTCACGGTATAGCTCGCACAAGCCTGACCACCCACCGTTATGCCGGTGACATTGGTAAAACCGGTACCGGTCAGGGTGATCGCCGTGCCCCCCGCCGCCGGGCCATTGCTCGGCGAAACGACGGTCACCGTGGGCGGCGGCTGGGTATAGCTGTACAGGGTGTTGGCGGCGTTCGAACCGTTCGCGGTGGTGACGACCACGCTGGCAGGGCCGATGACACCCGGCGGCATACGGCAACTGGCACTGGTGGGACTGGTCGCACCGAAACTTTGACAGGCAACCCCGCCGATAGTGATGCCGGTGATGCCGCAGAAATTAGTCCCGACGAGCATGACCGAAGTGCCCCCCGTCGAAGGCCCCGAGGCCGGTGACACGGCCGTCACCGTGGGCGGCGGGAGGGGTGGTGCCGGATCAATCGTCAACACCAGCGAATCCGCGTTGGCCCCCGTGCCCCAGGTCCAGGTGTAGATGCCAGGAGTGAGCCCAAGACTGCACAGGCTGGAATTGAGATAAGTGGCGGTCCCACTCAAAGTCGCCCCAGATGTATACCCGGTCGGCAGGTAGACCCCGCTATTTCCCCCGGTATTATAAGGGGTGTAAATACCGGCCCAGGAACCGGTTGCGGATGAGGCGGCCAGATAAGCAGACCTACCAAACGTATTAGGTCCCGTCAGGTTTGGATCATAACCCCCCACACCTGATTTTCCGGCACCGACTATTAGCCCTCTGGCCGGATCCAAATTAGCTGGACCCCAATCAGTCTTGGGCTTTATTAACAAACCACCCGTCTTGGCAGAACCCGTCAGCGTCATGTTGACCTGACTCCCCGACTGAGTGACCCGGATATCGATGCGCGCCATGGACGTGATCGGGGCAATACCCAGCCACAGGCCGATCATCACCCACATCCAGCAACCCAGACCCTGCATCCGATGGTTCATGTGCTCGTTACTCACTGATCTAAGCTACCGCGATACCCGCCAAAAAAAACGGCGTTAAGTTATCACATACAGAGATAAAAACCTTGCAAAAGCTCAACGGGCCACGCGGGCACCGGACCGGCACAGAGGCCGGGTGCCGGGGTTGAGCTCCGATCGCGCTGCTCGTGCTGAGCGGAGCCGAAGCAAGGCAGCGCTCCTACGGCCCATTAGCCGAGCCCCGACCTGCAGCTGCCCCGTAGGAGGCACGCCCTCGGGCCGAGCGGGATACCTACCGGCACACAGGCCGGGTGCCGAGGTTGAACTCCGCTCGCGCTGCTCGTGCTGAGCGGAGCCGAAGCAAGGCAGCGCTCCTACGGCTCAGGACCGGCGGCGGCGCAGCCAGGCGGCGTCCCTTGTGGCAATGGGTGGATGGCGGGGCGCTGCTACTTGTGCCGGGGTGGCTGCAAAAAAGTGGGCAGGTGAAGAGCATCTTCCCAAAACGAGAGGCCGCTCAAGGGTGCGATCTTGACGGCGGGTTGCGCCTGAACCTCCCGGATCCAGTCGCTGGGGATGGCGTAATACCCGCCACTGTGGCCTTGGGTGAGAAACGTGGCCAGTCCTACCAGTTTTCCGTGGCGGTCAAACAGGCCGCCTCCGCTGCCGCCCAGGGTGAAGAAGGCTGAGGTTTCGATAATGCGACTGCCCTTGTAGGGGTGCAGGGCCTTCACGGCGCCCTCGGTGAACATCATTCCCAGCGCGCGGGGATATCCGTAAAAATACAGCGGCTGCCCCGGCTTCAATCGGGAAATGGCCCCCAGACGCGCCTTTGGATCAGCGATGCCAGGCGCCTCAAGCAGACACAGATCCCGGTGGGTATCGGCTCGTTCGCCGGTCACACTAAAGGTTTCGGCACCCCGCGAGACGACGATACGTCCCCCGCCGCGGACGACGTGGCAGTTGGTGACTACCGTCCCGGGACCCGTGACCACGCCGGAGCCGAAGTACATCCGCCCTTGCGGGTCCAACCCACGAATCTGGACGACGCTGTTGGCGACGGCATGGTTGATCTGAGCCCAGCTGGGCACGGCAAAAAGATGCGAGAGCAGAAGCCATCGGACCATCATTTTCACGGGGGTTACCTCCTGTCTGAATCACGACTGCGCTGTCTTTTGAGGAAACTGACCCTGGTGGGTTCCCTCCGCTGCGGATGCCAAGGCGTTTTCAGTCAGCCGCGCGCTCTTTACCAGTCGAGTCCGGGAATACCCACACTTTGTATATAACGGGCATTTTGACCATCCTGGTAATGCGGCAGGCGCCCTTCCCTGTTCCAAAGCCGAAAGGCCAGTGCCGCCGACAGCACCCGAATCGGATAAGCCCGGGGAAGATGTTGAAGATAGGGTTGGATGGTAAAAAAATCCTTGGCGCCATACTGCCGCATGATGGCGCTCAATCCGCCATTGCGTGGCCCGATGTTGTAGGCCAGCAAGGCGAGAAACAGGTCACCCTGCATTTCGTTTAGATAATGGCGCAAAGTCGCTGCTGCCAGTTGGGCGTTGTGCTGGGGGTTCAGGGGGTCGGGCCGGGTGATGTGCAACTGCTTTTTGACCGCTTCTACGGCGGCCTTGGGGGGGGTGGTGATTTGAAAAATACCCCGCCCGCCATCGTGGCTGTCCCGTGGCACAAACGACGACTCCGTCACGCCGATGCCCACCATGACCTCCTCGTCGACCGCGTAAGCCTGGGCGGCTGATCGGATGGCAGGCCAGTAAGGCCGCGAGCGCTCCAGGATGGTCTGCATGGCGTCGAGATCTGCCCGTCGATAGGCGGCGTAAACCTGATGGCCGATGCTGGTTCTCCCGGCCTGCTCAACACCGCCCACGAGGGTTCGCAAGTTTTGCAAATCGGCCCGAAACGCCGGACGCGAGGCAAACACGTAGGCACCGATCACCACCAGGCCGGCTGCGGCCAGGGGTGCCAGCGTACCGCTGCGTGCGAGGCGACGGCGCAGATATTTCCACGCGGCAATCAGCACGGAACCGGCAATGGCGAGCATCAGCACCGTGCCGGCAAACGGCAACAGGCTTTGGGTGAGGTCGCTGCCGCCAAACCAGTCGGCCGCCCGCCCCATCACGGCAATCGTGGCGACCAAACCGGCACAGGTCAGCAGCAGAATTTCAATGACCACCCGCAGCAGCGATTTCCACCTGACTGGGCGGCCCACTGCGCGAGACGATACGCCTGATCTCCGGCGGACCGGGCGGGTGGGGGTTCGGCGTGGGGTTGAGCTTCTCTGGGTCCGTTTAGCGTCGGGCAATCGAGCCACCATCAGTGTCCTTGATCATTAAGCCGGGGTGATGGTACCAAAGGGTGAGCGCGTTACCCGGCAACCCATCAAGCGGATGGGGCTTGAGTTACCATGATGCGGCACGGCAACCTTTCCCTCATCATGCTGTTGACCTCTCGTTTCAGGCCATGATTCCGACCCGCTCAGCTCAACGTCCCCGTATCCCATGGCGAGCCTTGGGCAGAAGCCTTGCGCGAGGGGGATGGGTGATGTTGTTGATGGCCTGCCTCAACCCGCTTCCCGTCATGGCCGAGGACAACCCACCCGTGCGCTTCGATCACGTCATCGACCGCATCGACCGGCTGGAGTTTTATCGCATAGACGATTTCGGCCCGCCCGGCAGCGCTTGCCATGCATGCAGCAGCCCGCAGCATGTTAACTGCCAGGCCAGCTGTTATTCGGAAATACCCAGTCTCAGCCTGATTTGCTCCCAGCGGGTACAGGGCCTCAGCATCGGCCCGTTTGATCGGGCGGGACGCGGACGCATTCTGGAAGAATTATTCAGGACCGACACGATCACGATATTCACCGACCTCGGCGAAGAATCGCTGGATGCGCCGAGCATCAGCAGCGAAAGTGGCGATCAGGAGGAGAACTATGCCATCGACATCAAGGGCCTGGATGGATTCAAGAACGCGCTGATCCGGGCGTCATCCAGTGACAAGGAGACATTCAACATCAAGGTCGGGACGGATGACTTCATGGTTCCGTTGAACCCTAAAATCAGGGATGGCCTGCACCGTTTTATCAGGCAGTGCCCCGATTGAGCACCCGGACGGTTACCCTTGCCTGGGAGGGCTGGACTGAACCACCAGCACTGAATTCGATCAGGCGGGGTTGGCGTTCATCCAACGAGATTTGCGCTTGACCACCCATTTGAGCATCACGCTCAGTACCAGAAAAACCACGGTGGCTTCGGCCAGATAAGCGGCCATTTGGCCAAGATCAGCCTGGATGGCCCCTGCGCCGATCAGACTGGCGGTGACGCCCAGAGGCAGAAACCCGATGAAACTGCCGATCCAGAAATCACGATGACTGACCGGACTCCAGGCCAGCAGAATATCGTTATAGAGGCCCGCCAAAGGCAGTTGCCGGACGATCAGCACGGAAAACCAGCCACTTCCCGCAGGCGCGCTCAATGCCCGGAGTTTTGGATATTTCTCCAGCAAGGTCTCAGGCCGAGTATGGCGGGCCAATATGAATAGGGCATAAGCACCGAGCAGACTGCCCAGCTGGCTCCAGGCAAATCCCGCTTCAAAGCCGAACAGCCATCCCGCGACCAGGCAGAAAACCAGCCGGGGAAGACCGAAGGCGGTCCCCACAGCGGTGGCGGCAACAAACACCGAAGGCGACCAGATGCCAAACTCAGCGAAGGTGCTTCGGAGCAACGCGCCGTACTGCATCCAATCCTTCCAGGGCAGTGTCAGCACCAGCGGGCTCGCCAGGAGCAGCAACGAAATCAGCAGAACTGAACTTTTCTTCATGGGATCCGGGTAAGCCTGGATAATTCGGCGGGAGATCAATTGGTGAGGAGAGTTTGACGATGCGTCAAGTACGCGTGAGGGTATCAGAAACTCGCTTCTGGCGCCCATTAACCTGCCCAGCCTGGAGTTTATAGTGTGTTTCCATGCCGTTTATTGAGTACTGTTGACCCGCGTTTTTCAGGCACTGAGCGCCAACGCCGTGTCTGCCCCCCAGGCCTGAGCGGTTGTGATTGCCCGGGCCTCAAGGTATAAAGAGATCCTCTAAAAATTATCCATTCATGCCCGTCGGCTTCGCTCAGGAGAGCCTTCGACAAGCTCAGCACCAGCGAATGATTTGTTGATTAATTTATAAGCATCCTTCGCACCGAGCTGGTCGAAGTGCATTTTTTGAGCTTCCCTAAAGCGATGAAATCTGGGGCGTTTGATGAGCAACAAAACCGATACCGACCCTGCAATCAGGCATGACAACGAAACCCCGACGGATATCGTGATCGCTCCGCAAAACGTCGGTTCTAACCCCCCTCCCAACCCACCGCGTCCGGAACCCACGCGCTATGGGGATTGGGAAAAGGCGGGGCGCTGTATCGATTTCTGATGTCCGCACCCTCAACCCAACCCACACCCGTGTCACGCCCCGGCAGCGTTTCTCGACCCCGCCCCCTGTCACCTCATCTGCAGGTCTACCGACTGCCGCTGACAGCGGTTCTGTCCATTACCCATCGCATCACCGGAGTGGTCCTGTCGGTCGGCCTGCTGGCGATCGCCGCCCTACCCCCCATTGCGGTCTGGGCTCCCGAATGGTTCACCCTGTTCCAGCCAGCATTCGATACCTGGCCCGCCAGGATTCTGCTTTGGCTTTGGGTTTATGCGATTTGCTTTCACGCCAGCCATGGCGTCAGACACCTGATCTGGGACAGCCTTCATGGCCTTGAGAAGCGCGACCTGCTGCGGCATAACCTGATCGAGATCGGGGTGTCCATCCTGCTGGCGGTGGCTACGCTCTCCTTTCTGGCCGGACAGGGCCTGACCGGCTCATCCCCGCTCTGATCCAGCTGATCCGCTTTATGTACCTCCCCTCTCCGGATAAGCATAGTGTCTCCAGCAAGGCCACCGGCGAGTGGTTGCAGGAACGCCTCACCGCCCTGCTCCTCATTCCACTGACGGTCTGGTTTGCCTATTTCCTGGTGCGGTTGCCGGCCACCCGTCTGCCGGATCTCCTCGACTGGTTGGGCAGCCCGCTGCATGCCCTGCCATTGCTCGGCTACATGCTGGTGAGCGCCTATCATGCATGGCTCGGGTTGAGGTCTGTCATGACCGACTATGTGCAGTCTCCCGCGCTGAGACGCCTGGGTCTGTTTGCCATTGCCGGGCTACTTGCCGGAGCGGTGGGCAGTTCGGCCATTGCGCTTTATGTCCTGAGCCACACGCGCTGAGATGTCCAGGTCTTACCCGATCATCGAACACGAGTACGACGTCATCGTCGTCGGCGCCGGCGGCGCCGGACTGAGAGCCTCGCTGGGCCTGGCTGAGAAAGGCCTGAACACGGCGTGCATCAGCAAGGTTTTCCCGACCCGCAGCCATACCGTCGCCGCCCAGGGTGGCATCAGCGCCGCCTTGGGCAACATGGGCGAGGACGACTGGCGATGGCACATGTATGACACCGTGAAGGGCTCGGACTGGCTGGGCGATCAGGATGCCATCGCATACATGTGCCGCGAGGCCATCCCGGCCATTATCGAGCTTGAACATTACGGCGTGCCTTTTTCCCGCACCGAAGATGGCCGCATCTACCAGCGGGCCTTTGGCGGGATGACCACCCGCTTCGGTGAGGGTTCGGCGCAAAGGACCTGCGCGGCGGCGGACCAGACCGGCCATGCGATCCTGCATACCCTCTATCAGCAATCGCTCAAGCGTCATGTCGAATTCTTCGTGGAATACGTGACGCTGGATCTGGTCATGGACCATGGGGTCTGTCGCGGTGCCCTTAGCTGGTGTCTGGAAGACGGCAGTCTTCACCTGTTCCGCGCCCATCAGGTGATATTGGCCACTGGTGGCTACGGACGCAGCTATTTTTCCTGCACTTCGGCCCATACCTGTACCGGCGACGGCAATGCGATGGTGCTGCGGGCCGGTCTGCCGTTGCAAGACATGGAGTTCGTCCAGTTCCACCCCACCGGCATTTACGGCGCCGGCTGCCTGATTACGGAGGGTGTCCGCGGCGAAGGCGGCTACCTGACCAACTCGGAAGGCGAGCGCTTCATGGATCGCTATGCGCCCCATGCGCGCGACCTCGCCTCCCGCGATGTAGTCAGCCGGGCCATCACCATCGAGATCCGGGAAGGTCGAGGCTGCGGGCCCCACCAGGATCATGTCCATCTGCATCTGGAGCATGTCGACGCCGCCATCATCGACGAACGACTACCGGGCATAGCCGAAACGGCAAAAGTTTTCGCCGGGATCGATGTTCACAAGCAGCCCATGCCGGTACTCCCCACCGTGCACTACAACATGGGCGGGATTCCCACCAATGTTCATGGTGAGGTCGTCACACTCAGGGACGACAATCCCGAAACCGTGGTGCCCGGATTGATGGCGATCGGTGAAGCCGCCTGCGTATCCGTACACGGCGCCAACCGATTGGGCTCCAACTCGCTTTTGGATCTGGTGGTTTTTGGGCGCGCCGCCGCACAGCGCTGTGATGCTCTGATCACACCGGGTGAGCCACACAAATCCCTGTCCCGCGAATCCTGGGAGCACTCGCTGGATCGATTCGATCGCCTGCGACACGCCAAGGGCTCCCAATCGACCGCCGAAATCCGGCTCGCCATGCAACGCACCATGCAAAGCCATGCCAGCGTGTTTCGAACGGGAGAGGTCCTGCAGGAGGGGCTGGCGCAACTGGCCGAGATCGCCGAAGGCTTAAGTGATGTCCGATTGGAAGACCATTCCCTGATCTGGAATACCGATCTGGTTGAGACGCTTGAGCTGGAAAATCTGCTGCAGCAATCCCTGGTCACGGTGGTTGGTGCACTGAACCGACAGGAGAGCCGAGGCGCCCATGCCCGCGAGGATTATCCGGAACGCGATGATGAAAATTGGCTGAAACACTCATTGATCTGGCTGGACGAGCACCGGCGGATCAGACTGGGGTATCGACCTGTCCACCTGTATACCCTCAGCGCGGATGTGGCGGTCGTTCCCCTGGCGAAGCGCGTTTACTGACACAGCGCCACACAGAAAACCCACCTGAAAGAACGCCCCCATGGTGCAATTCACTCTTCCCGCGAACTCCCGAATCGTCCGGGGCGAGAACCACCCGGCTCCGGATGGGGCACAGCGGATTCGTCGCTTCTGGATCTACCGATACGACCCCGAAAGCCGGGGCAACCCGAGGGTCGACAGCTTTGAAATCGACCTTGAACAGTGCGGCCCAATGGTGCTGGACGCCCTGCTCAAGATCAAGAACGAAATCGACAGCACGCTGACGTTTCGCCGATCCTGCCGGGAAGGGGTTTGCGGCTCGTGTGCCATGAACATCGACGGACTCAACACACTCGCCTGCACCAAGGCACTGGATGATTGTCGCGATGAGGTGAGGATTTACCCCTTGCCGCATCTGCCGGTCATCAAGGACCTGGTCCCGGACATGACGCAGATCTACCGGCAATACGCCTCCATCGAGCCATGGCTGAAGGCCGGCCCACCACCCGAGGGACAGGAACAACCACAAAGCCATGAAGAGCGCACCCAGCTGGATGGGCTGGTCGAGTGCATCCTTTGTGCCTGCTGCTCCACCAGTTGTCCCAGCTACTGGTGGAACGGTGACAGCTATCTCGGGCCCGCTGTGCTGATTCAAGCCCAGCGTTGGCTCAAAGACACCCGGGACCAAGCAACGGCAGAACGCCTGGATGCACTGGAGGGCCCCTTCAAGCTTTACCGGTGCCACACCATCATGAACTGTACCGACAGCTGCCCGAAGTCGCTAAACCCCGCCAAGGCCATCGCCGATATCAAGCAGGCCATGGTCCGACGACGCCACAACCCAGAATGAATGCAAACCGGCTCGCCTGGCGCTGCCGAAGAGGAATGCAGGAACTGGATATTTTACTGGCCGGCTACCTCCGTCGAGACTATCCCCATGCCGCACCCCACGAGCGCCGGCGGTTTGAAGGTCTGCTGGAAGAATCCGACGAGACTCTCTGGCGGTATTTGACCCTGACACTGCCACCGGAAGACCCCGCACTTGCCGACCTCATCCAGCAAATCCGTCGTTCCACTGCATTTGATTCTTGAACGTTCCCGCTGGCTGGAGGCGTTGGTCATCTTGGCGCACGGCTTGGCCGCAGTGGCGGCGCTCGCCAATCCACTGGACTTTGGGATCAAGCTGTCGCTGCTGGCCGTCATAGCCATCAGCCTCGCGCTGAGCTGGCGCCAACTGACCCGGGTCCGTGGCATCACACTGAACAGCGAAGGCGACTGGGAAGTCATCCTCCATTCCGGTTCGCTGCTGGCCCAGCTGGGATCGGGGACACTGGTCTCGCCCTGGATCGTGATCCTCGGCTTGCGCGCCGGGAGACAACACCTCAGCATCCCCATCTGTCGGGATGCAGTGGACCCCGAATCCTTCCGTCGCCTGCGTGTCCATCTACAGATTGTCGGCATAGAAAGCGCATAAAAACGCAGAAACTGCGATCACTCCGGCATCCACAACACCAGACATTCTAGCTAACACGCAATTTGGCCTGATGTCATGTGGGGAAAGACCCACTTCTTTAGTCAGTTCGAGGGGGTACCTTTTAGGGCCGCCCATCATTACCATCAGGGGATTAGGCAGAAACGGAGAGGGCTCAGCTCGAATATGCTTGACGACTCAGACTGCGCTGGGCAACAGCAGAGAAAATTCGGCCATGCCTGACTCATTTTTTTTGAGTATGAGATCCCCACTGTGGGCGCGCGCGATTTCCCGAGACAGACTCAAGCCCAAGCCGACTCCATCTTGCTCAGGGACAAACGCATCCCCGCCACGAAAAAATCGTTCAAACAAGCGTTCGGCAACGTTCTTGGGAATCTCAATGCATGCATTGGCCACCGCCACTTCAGCAAAATGCCCATCACTTTTGGCACAGATGCTTATCCATCCGCCGGGCTGATTGTATTTGACCGCATTGGAAATCAAGTTATATAGGACTTGCCGGAGCAGACCGGCATCGGCGCTTACCCGTAAACCGGCTACACAAGCAACCTTTAACGCCAAGTGGGGAGCGAGCATTTTGGTGTCCTCAGCCAAATCCTCAACAATAGCGCTTAAATCCAGGGTTTCCCGCTGCACATTTAATTTGCCAGCGTCAGCTAGTGAAAGCAGCAAAAGCTTGCGGGATATTTCACTCAAATGGCGTATTTCCGCCAAAATTTCGGCCAGTCGAATCTGTAAATCAGAGCCTGCTTCGGTTTCATGCAAGGCGCTTTCCACCTGTCCCTGCAAAATGGCCAGAGGAGTTTTCAATTCGTGGGCGGCATCGGCGGAAAAACGCGAGGCTTGCAAAAAGCTTCTTTCCAACCGCGCCAGCATTTCGTTAAACACGGCGATCAGTTCGCCGATTTCAGGGTCAGTTTTCGCGACGGTAAGACGCTGACCAAGACCCTGGGCGCTGACCTCGCGCATGTTTTTGGTGAGCTTGCCGATAGACCGCATGACCCGACCTGAAAACAGCCACGCTCCGAGACCTACCGGCAAAACAACCAGGGGTACGGCATACAAAAATG
Organism: Methylococcaceae bacterium; assembly: GCA_044237765.1. Classification (GTDB taxonomy): domain Bacteria; phylum Pseudomonadota; class Gammaproteobacteria; order Methylococcales; family Methylococcaceae; genus UBA6136. Next base: position 33,731 of record JBIIEQ010000151.1, read on the forward strand.
CCCGAGTCACCGCCGCCAGATCCTTGTAAATCGAATCCAAGTTACACCCCACGGCAAATCGGGCGTGGGGAAGTACGGCCATAGCAACGTGCCAATCGTTGCCTCCCACTCTCAATGCTTGTAAGGCAAACGCGGGGGGCGGTGGAGGCAATAGGTCAGGCGGCATACCAAACGGATCCATGTAGATCGGCTGAGCTTGCCATTGAGGCCATTGCAAAAGCGTCTCGGCGACCTGGTAGGTCCAGTTGCTCGAGAGGTATAGGGTATCCCCTTCCTGATCCAACACCCAGAGCATGATCTTTTCACCGTCACCGTTGGCCAGCAGCCTGGCAACGGCCATACGATAGTGCTCCCATTCCTCAGGGACACGAAAATACGGCACTTCCCGCTCGGCTGCGGCACGCAGCAAAACGTCCAATCCCGCAATTTGGCTGTCCTTGATCATGCCCCATGCGACCAGGGCAAAACACACCAAAGCAACGCCCGCCAAGAGGCCTGAGAATAGGGCAAGCCGCAGACGCAAGTTCATTTTGATGAAGAACCCCCTGCGTCCTTACAAAATTGATAGCCAACGCCACGGATGCTTTCGATGGGCGACTGACTCTCTGCAACCACAGCAAGTTTTCTGCGGATACGCTGGATACATACATCGACCACATTGGTGCTGGGGTCAAAATCGTATCCCCAGACATGTTCCAGAATCTGCGTGCGGGTAAAGACCCTGCCTGGCGAACGCATCAAGTATTCGATCAAATTAAATTCGCGGCTGGTGAGATCGATGGATGCCCCATAACAAGTTACTTCGCGGCTAATCCGATCCAGACGCCAGACACCTTGAACCAGCACATTTTGCCGTTCCCCCACCACGCGCCGAACCAATGCGTGTAACCGCGCCACCAGTTCCTCGACAAAGAACGGCTTCGCCAGATAGTCGTCGGCACCCAAGTTTAATCCCTCGATCCGGTCGTCCAGTTCATTGCGCGCGGTCAACAGGATGACAGGTGTGGCGTTTCCGGCCTTGCGCAGCCCCTTGAGAATGGACAAGCCGTCCCGTCCAGGCAGCATGATGTCCAGCACAATAACGTCAAAAACCTGCGTGGAGGCTTTATCAAAACCAACGATGCCGTCGGAGCAATGCTCAATGACAAAGCCCTGCTCTTTCAAGCCGGCTTTGACAAAGGCTGCAATCTTCCTTTCGTCCTCTATCAGCAATACGTTCATGGTCCCCCCTCAAGGCGAGAGTACTTCAATTGTCCTGTACTTCCCATTACAAAAATGTAATGCAAAAGCATCATCAGCGGCCATTTTTCTTCGCGACAATGCCGGCAAGTCCTATCACCAGGGCGACGTTTCACCTACAAATTTACGAGGAAAACTCCATGAAAATGCAAGCGCACCAATCAGGCTCCTTAACAGGCAAGGAAAGACCCTTCACAAAGCGATGTGCCTTGGTCATAGGTTTGTTTTTGACAGGAATGCTCATCGTGTCCCATGCCGAAGAAGATATCGATCCGGCACTGACCGCCTGGCTGGTTAACCAAAACGGTATGAAGGCATCCAGCCCAGACAATGCGCTGGATGTGTTGGCACGGGAAATAACAGCCGACGTCCAGAAAATCGGGCATACCCCCAAGACCGTCTACGTCCATGGATCCGGTGTGCCCTCGTACTCAACTGGGCCATTCGAAGGGAATCCAGCCTATGCCGCCGATTTGCAAGGCACGTACGCCATCACCCGCAAGCCTCAACCTGCCCCGAAGAATAGTAAGCCAAAGACAGGACTAGGCCCCATTGGCGTATTGATCAACGGGGTTGCCATGTTCAACGCACAGGATGCTCAAAGCTATCAAAACAAGGGGATTTGGAATCAGGATGCCAACGTCTTCGAACGCCAGAGTTTCGACTCAGCACCCGGCCACCCCGCCCCCATTGACTCAGCCCCGAAAGTTCAGGGCTATGTCCCCGGCATATACCATCACCATCAAAATCCAGTGGCATTGCGCGAACAAATGGGAGACGACGGCTCCAAACATTCGCCCATACTAGGTTTTGCCTTTGACGGTTACCCGGTTTACGGTCCCTATGGTTATAGCAATGGCAAGGATCTTAGTGGCGGGGTCAGCCGCATGCGAAGCAGCTATCAATTACGCCTCATCAGTGACCGCAGTACCTTACCGAGCGGCAAAAAGCTGCCCGCCAGTCGGCAAGGACCATCCATTGAGGAAATACCCCTGGGTGCTTACATTGAGGACTATCAGTTCGTATCGGGCACCGGCGATCTCGACAAGCATAATGGCCGATTTTCGGTAACGCCCGAGTATCCCAATGGCACTTACGCATATTTTGTGGCGGTAAACGATAAAAACGAAGGCGTTTACCCCTATTTCATAGGACAAAGCTATTACGGCAAGGTCAAACAACGTAAGCGCATCATGAATTCGGGGCTGATTCCATCAAAGTCTCAGCCGCCGATGAAATAACCGACCTGATGGAGCAGTGACCACACCCCAGCCGGTAGGATATCAGCCCCCAAGGCAGCGGAACGCCGAATCTTGGCAAAAGACAAGACCTTACCCTTTACTTTTTAACGCTTCCTTTTTGATGCCCAGCATCGAGTGGTAACAGCACGGGCACCTTGGCATCCCCTCTAAAGATCCAATTGTTTCAATTTATACAAAAAGGGGATTGAGTGCGATCCGGGAGAAATGGTCAATTGTTGTGTATCTGAGCAGGTTTGCTCAGGCGGCAATCTTCTCGATGTTGTCCTGTACTCCATCCCTGAACACCACCCCCTCGATGACTTGAGCGAGGCGGGCGATTCCGT
>JBIIEQ010000096.1:0-9964 GCA_044237765.1 Methylococcaceae bacterium
TCCATGCGCTCGCGTCCGAACAATATCTTTGCTCCCAGCTGCTCCGCGACTTCTCTCACACTCGGCGCTTCCAGTAATCGATCGAAAGGAAACACCCCCACCAACTTGCCGGAACCGCCAAATTCTTGCACTAGAGCTTCCCTAATCTCGTCCAACTGAGACGGCTCCGCCTTGTTCAGGACGACACCGATCACCGGGCAGTTCTTCTCCTCATGGGCGTCGACGGAGATATGAATCGCATCCACCGATTCACGGGACGTGCGTCCATAGGCATTTCCCACCAGCAGGACTGGTGCGGACAGATTGCGCGCCACTAGGGCATTCAAATCGAACTCCAGCGCCGACAGGTGGCTGAGAAAATCGGTGCCCTCGATCAGGACGAAATCGCATTGGCTTTCGAGCGCCTTGTAGCGCTCGATGATGTGCTCGATGACCTCGTCCTCATGATGACTACCGAGACGCTCCTGCACCTCATGAAGATGCCAGGCATAGCTGTCCTGGTAGGCTTGGGGTAATCCAAAGTACCGAAGGATGAGGTCAATATCCTCATCCCTCTTTCCCGCCTCGGGCGTCTGGATGACGGGCCTGAAGAACCCGACGCGCGATGTCTGTCGCAAAGCCAATTCAACCAGACCGAGGGAGATTATGACCTTGCCGCAACCAGGCTCGACAGTGCTAACGTAAATCGATCGGGTCATGAGTGATTATTTGCAGGATTGGGCAGCAAACATATGGACCCGCATTGGATGTGGGTTATCGGGAGAGCAACTCAAGGGCCTGGCGGGCGATTTCGCCCTCCTCGTCGGTCGGGATCACCATGATTTTCACTGCCGAGTGACTTGATTGAATTTCAGCCAGCCCTGATAAGGTGGCCTGGTTTTTGTCCTCATCCAAATGCAGCCCCAAATGCAGCAGATCCCGACACGCCGCCGAACGGATAGCAGGAGCATGCTCACCGACTCCGCCGGTAAAAACCAGGGCATGCAATTCGGGCAAAAACGCTCGATAGGCACCGATATAGTGACGAAGTCGGTGGACGTACATGTCTACAGCCAATCGGGCTTCGGCATCGTCCCTCCCGGCTCTGGCAAGAACGTCGCGCATGTCATTGGTGCCGGCAATGCCCTTGAGCCCGCTATCGCGATTCAGGCAGTTGGAGATCTGGGTCGGAAGCTGACCGGCCTGTTCCAGCCAATAAAGAATCACGCCGGGATCGAGGTCGCCGCAGCGGGTCCCCATCATCAGGCCCGCCAACGGCGTCATGCCCATGGAGGTATCAATGCTCTTACCCCCACGAATCGCGCAGGCGCTGGCACCGTTCCCCAGATGAAAAACAATCAGGTGGATGTCGCTGCCCGCCTGGCCAAGGTATTGCGCCACCTGACGTTTGATCGATTCGAACGACGTGCCATGAAAGCCATAGCGACGAATGGCATGCTCCCGATACGCTTCGTCAGGGATGGCGTAACGGTAAGCCGCGGGTGGCAGCGAGTAGTGAAAGGCCGTATCGAACACGGCCACCTGCGGCAACTCCGGCCAACGCTCACGACAGGCCTCGATTCCCAGGAGATTGGCGGGGTTATGCAAGGGAGCCAGCGGAATGGCGGCCCGGATGGCATCCATGACCGCGGCATTGGCCAGTACCGCTCGGTTGAATGACTCACCCCCATGGACCACCCGGTGACCAACGGCCAGTAACTCGCCTGATCCGAGGTGACCCTGTGATTCGAGAGATCGCACCATCTCGACAATGGCATGTCGGTGCTCCGGCACCCCGGAATCGGCTTCGCCAATCCTTTCAATCAGCCCTGCAATCAATGATCGACATTCTTGCGCCTCGTTCAAGGAGAAAAGGCGGTACTTGACCGAGGAACTGCCGGAGTTGAGTACGAGAATCTTGGATGGCATTGCAAATCACAGGGATCAAATTGGCCAAGAGCCTATCATTCCTGAATTTCAGCCACCACCACCTCCTCGTTCATTGTTCAGCAACGGGCGGGAGCCTTAATCAGTGTTGTGGCCGCTTGTCTGGCAAAATGACGGCTTTTACAGAACCACTCGCCCCTTTTGGTGCGATGCCTGGCCAATTTCAATTAACTGAATAGACCTGACACCTATGGATACCGTCTTACTGCTCAAGGCCCTGATTCTCGGCATTGTCGAGGGATTGACCGAATTCCTGCCGGTCTCCAGCACCGGCCACCTGATCCTGACGGGAGACCTGCTGGGGTTCAACAATGATCGTGGCAAGCTGTTTGAAATCGTCATCCAGTCGGGTGCAATCCTCGCAGTCTGCTGGGAATTCCGCAAACGACTCTGGCAGGTACTCATCGGCTTACCCCATCAGGCAGAAGCGCGGCGCTTTGCCATCAATGTCGGCGCAGCCTTTCTACCGCTAGCCTTACTGGGACTGGCATTCGGCAAAACCATCAAGGCCCACCTTTTTCAACCACTTCCCGTGGCCACAGCCTTTATCCTGGGAGCCTTTGTGATCATCTGGGCCGAGAAGCGGCCTCACAAAACCCGCATCCACTCCGTCGAGGAAATGAATATCTGGGACGCATTAAAGCTCGGTTTGGCGCAAGCTTTCGCCCTGATTCCCGGCACGTCGAGATCGGGCGCCACCATCATTGGCGGATTGCTGTTTGGGCTCTCCCGCAAGGCCGCGACTGAATTTTCTTTTTTCCTAGCCATTCCCACGCTGATCATTGCAACCATTTACCAGCTATATAAGGAAAGGGCCTTGCTCAACATCGAAGATCTCGACATGTGGATCGTCGGTTTTGTATCGGCCTTTTTTTCTGCCTTCATCTGTGTCCGCTGGCTGTTGAGATATATCTCCAATCATGATTTCACCATGTTTGCCTGGTATCGGATCCTGTTTGGTATGGTCGTCATTGCCTCTTGGAAACTGGGCTTGGTGAACTGGACTGCAGTCTGAGCGGGATTCAAGTGGATGCCTTAGTCGATCCCTCGATCAACTACCTAAACCACGCCGCTGAAGCAGACTATCCAAAGCGGACGGACACGCCAGTCGGCGCCTTTGCAAACGAAAATATGAAGCAGGTCGGGAACCATTAACCGAGGCGGAGTTTGTTACAAAAGCACCGTCGCGAGCAGGCGTATAGCATTCATAAACGCCGGCGGCGCTCGCAAAATTGCCATGATCAGGAACACATTGGAAGCCATCTGGTCGGCCAGTTCTTTGTCCTATGCTCCTGCCAGCGGAAACAGGACTCTGAAATTCTGAGCGGTATATTCCGCAACCGCGTCAAAGGTCTCCCCCCGAAGTTGTGCCAAGAACTCTGCAACATGGGAGACATAAGCCGGATAGTTGGGCTTTCCCCGAAGAGGAACTGGCGCAAGATATGGCGAATCCGTTTCAATCAAGAGGCGATCCTGGGGCATTCGGCGGGCGACATCCTGAATTTGCGCTGCATTCTTGAAGGTGAGAATGCCTGAGAGCGAAATGTAGAAACCGATGTCCAGCGCCGCCTTTGCCGTTTCCCAGTCCTCGGTAAAGCAGTGGAGAACCCCACCCACTCTCTCGGCACCCTCCTCTCTCAGAATCCTCAGGGTATCTTCTCGCGCCTCCCGAGTGTGGATAATCAAGGGCTTTTGAACTGCGATCGCGGTCTGGATATGCGTCCTGAAGCGCGTCTGCTGTCGATCCTGATGCGAGGCATCGCAGCGAAAGTAATCGAGGCCGGTTTCACCGATGGCCACGACACGCGCATCATCCGCAAGCCCGATGAGACGAGCGACATCCGGCTCTTCGCAGTGCTCCTCCGTTGGATGAACACCGACCGATACGGATACTTCAGCATGGGGATCGACCAAAGAGCGCATACCGATGTATTTCTCAAGGGTGATCGAAACACACAGGAGGTGGCTCACGCCGCCCTCGATCGTCTCTCGGATCAGTCGGGAGAAATCATTTTGATAGGGTGCGAGATCCAGTCGGTCCAGATGGCAATGGGAGTCGATCAGCATGGGTGGGATTCCTTGGTTGACCTTCGATTTTAGCGCAGCCTTCGCAACACACGGACCCCCTCCATCGACTTAAGGGCGCGATAGGGTCCCTTGCGACAGTTCGACCAGTTCAGAAATCGAGTGCGCGCCCATCTTTTGCATCACTTGGGTCTTGTATTGCTTCGCGGTCGCCAAGGAGATCCCAAGGTCCGCCATGATCTCGGCGTTGCTGTACCCTTTGGTCAGAAGCCAAAAGACCTGGAGCTCACGCGGGCTCAAGACACGGAGCCGTATTTCCAGGGTTTCTGCAAGAAGAGCCGCATGGCGGTTCTCAAGATCGATCTCGATCCCTCTAGAAACGGCCGCCAAAAGCCTTTTCTGGGGAAAGGGCTTGATCAGGAATTCAAAGGCTCCCTGTTTCATGGCCGTGACGCTCTGTTCAACACTGCTTTCGCCACTAATAAAGAGAATCGGCGTTTTTATCCCCCGCTCTAGAAGCATCGCCTGCAATTCAACTCCGGACATCTGGGGCATGCGCATGTCGGTAATAATGACGGCAGGGGAGTGATTGAGATGGGCATTCAAAAAATCAATTGCTTTTGGAAATGCGTGGACGATAAAGCCAAAGTTTTGAAGGATTTTGATCAGACCCATGCGTAAGTCATCATGATCCTCAATCAGATAAACATGGCCTGCGGCCGGAGTGGGCAAACCTGGACGCATGGTCTTCTCGTGCTCGCCAGGGTCATGCTCAGCCATAAGTCATACCTCAGGCCTGAGGTTCGATTCACCCCCGCCCGCGCTCAGAATGTCTTCATTCGGCAGGAAGGGAATGGATACTTTAAATTCAACGCCACCACTTGGGAGATTCGAGTGGCTGATGCACCCATGATGCTTTTCCACGATGTGCAGTGAGAGCCACAGACCAAGCCCTGTGCCATGGTTCTTCGAGGTCTGAAAAAGGCTGAATACATCCCCTGCCAGCGCCTCGTTGAGGCCTGGCCCATTATCGGAGATCGAAAACTCAAGTTGCCCATGGGTGATTTGGCTCCTGATCTGAATCAGTTTGTCCTTCCGTGAGATGAGATCCAGCGCTTCGATCGCATTCACCAAAAGGTTACCAATGACTTGTCGCATCAAGGGACGCCTTAGGGTGACCTCTTCTTTTGCCGCCAAATTCAATACCAACTCAATCTTCGATTTTTTCAATCGATCTCGATAAAGATCCACCGCTTCCGAAATGAGTTCATCGATGACGCACAGTTGTGGTTCGTCTTCACGTTTTGAGAAAAACCTTTTCAAACTCGAAATCAGGGTAGCCGCCAATTGGTTGGACTTGATGACATTTTCAACATATTGCTCAACGACCTCAGGCTGCTCGCCTTCATGAAGCGCATGAATTGCGAGCTCAGAATTCACCTGAATGACCGAGAGGAACTGGTTGAGTTCATGGGAGATCCCCGCAGAAAGGGCTCCCGATTCAACCAAGACATTCGCCTTCAACAGATTCTGAATGAGAAGATCTTTTTCCTTCAAAAGTTCTGTAATGCGTTCATTGTCCAACTTGTATTTAAGACTGGCCTTGGCGCCCTCGCTGGTCCAGTGAAAGCCCAGCGTCATATAGATAAAGACAGTGATGAAAACCTGAATATCCATGGACTCAATAAAAGTCTTTGCAAGAGACTCCGGCACCGCGTTCGAGAATTGATAATCCAAGAAAACCCACAAGTAATAGAGGGAAAAAACAAGAAAAATGATGAGGGAAACGAGAAGTGGTTCGGCCTCTACGAAGGTTTTCCTCTCCCTCAACGCCATGACTTTTCGCAAGAGCCAAAGCGCATAAAAAATCAACACGATATCTTTGGCGATCAAACGATCAATGAAGCTTCCCACGGAGCCAACCAAGAGGTTCCCCACCAAAAGAAAGATAAAAATCTCAACGAGACTTTTTTTCTTGGAAACGCCTTGAAGATCGTCAAAAAGGTAAAAAACGTTCATCGCACCCAGAAGGCAAAAACCAAACCCCACCTCAAAAAGCGGTCCGTCAGGATTGAGACTTGCCGGTAAGTGATAAAACTGATGACTGAGAAGCAGAGGACCGATGGTGAGGCAAACACACCCAAAAACCCAAATCTTCCAGGTTGTGGTTCTGGCTTGCGGCTGAAGATGGAGGGATGAGCTAATGAGATAGCCGATCTGTAAAGCTGCGGCAAAAAGGAGAAGATAGGCGTTTTGTTGATACATCATCTCCCCACTCAGACGACAGAACGATGGCGATTGGGATGGACAAAAGACTCGGGACTTTGCGCTGCAATGGAATTCAGCACCTGCTATCGGCTTATTTTTAAAGGCGCAGAAGGTGCACTCATCCTGTTTTAGCCCTCTAAAGAACCTTTCTCAATCCTACGATCGTAGGATTACCTTGATCAAATAAAACCGCTATAAACGAGGTAGTATTAACAGTATCACCATGGAGTGTAATCATGAAGAAGTTGCTGCTTCTAGCCACAGGGGCCTTCACCTTTTGCTTGGGCACTTTCTCTTCCGTCTATGCTGAACCACCCATCACTGAACCACCGCGCTATTTGAGAAGCGCAGCAAATGGGCTGGTGCTAGACAAAGCTCAAGTGAACGGCCAGTATGTTTGTCTTGAAGAGATCAAAGTGCCCATAAAACTCTCTAACACAGGGACCCCCTGGGTCTCTTCCTATGGAACCTCGGTCGATTATGTTGATATTTCATCGTTTCCCTTCGTCTCGGGAAGTGTGAAAAATGGAAGGTCGATCTTCAAGACCACGGTATCCAAAACGAAGCGTCACTTTAAAGGGAACGGCTTACCCACCCACAAGACCGGTGTTTTTCCGGTACAAGAAGGGACTCCGGCTTACTCGTGGTATGCAGCCGCCCCGGGTGGACCGGGTTATTCGAGCTCAGCAGCGATCCCGATTGCCAGCTATGATCTCGACATTACGGTTCCAAGAAATCCGACATATTCGAAGACCCCCTATTGCATGAGCTCCTTGGTGATGGGTGTCGCTACTCAGACCCACACGGTATGGCACATCAATCTGGCTTATGGCAGTACCCCTGTTGATCCTATTGCCGCGCTGCCGGTTGATGAGTGTTGGGGACATCCTTTCAACAAGGAATACCATTACCACGGTTACTCCTGGAAATGTATGCCGAATCAAGGTAGCGCCAGCACCCACTCGCCACTCTTTGGTTATGCCATGGATGGTTTTGGGATCTATGGCCCCCGCGGTGACAATGGCATCCTCCTGACCAATGACGACCTTGATGAGTGTCATGGCCATACCGGACGTATCAAATGGGATGGCACGTGGCGGACCATGTACCACTACCACCTCAATAGCCAGTACCCCTATGGACCTGGCTGCTACCGTGGAAAGCCTTCTACTTTCAATGCGTTTATACCAGGCGGCGATGGAGGGCCTGTTGTTTTCAATTCGCTACGATCACATTCAGCGGCTAGCCACGGTTTTCCTGAAGGCCTCGCTGAGAAGTATCCTCCACGCGTACCGTTGAGTCAGGATCAAATCCAACAAATGCATTGATCGATCAATGATCTTGCATTGAGAAAAACGGGGGCATTGCCCCCGATCCCTTGTAGGTTACACCCTTCGGAGAAAACGGCTTTTTTAATAATCAGCACACTGGTTAAATGAACAAGAATCGTTTCAATTACGCTCATTACCTTTTAGCCTTCCATAGAACCCTTCTCAATCCTACGATCGAAGGATTGTCTGGACCAGAAATTCCACCATAATGGTCTGGAATTATCCGAATCCGACTGGAGTCTTGTTATGAACAAACATCTAATGATAGCTGCCGGGGCATTGGGCTTTTCCTTGGGTAGCACCACCCCGAGCTATGCTTTTGACCCCACTGAGCCGCCGGTCACTTTCAGAACCTCAGCGAATGGGTTGTCGTTAGACAAGGCTCAAAGGAACGGTCAGTGGGTCTGTATCACGGGTCTACCAGCGGACGTAACACTCTACGATGCTAAAACCCCCTGGGTCACGGGCCTTGATGTCAATAGCTCCTTGATTCCCTACGTCTCAGGGAATGTGCGCAATGGAAAATCCATCTTTAAAACGACGCTGTCCAGAACCGAGCGTCACTTTAAAGGGAACGGCTTACCCAATCATAAGACGGGCATTTACCCGGTCCAGGAGGGGACCCCAGCCTACTCGTGGTATGCAGCCGCCCCTGCCGATGGCTACTCGAGTTCAGCAGCGATCCCGATTGCCCCCTATGACCTCGATATCACGGTACCACGGAATCCAACGTATTCTGAGCAACCCTACTGTATTAACTCTCTGGTTACAGGTGTCGTCACCCAAACGGGTTCTGTGTGGCACGCCAATCTTGCGTATGGCTCCTACTGGGTCGACCCTATTGCGGCCCTGCCCATCGATCAGTGCTGGGGGCATCCCTATAACAAGGAATACCACTACCACGGGTATTCCTGGAAATGCTTGCCAAAGAAAGGCGGCGCCCACACCCATTCACCGCTCTATGGTTATGCTATGGATGGTTTTGGCGTCTATGGGCCGCGTGGCGACAATGGACGACTGCTCACTAATAACGATCTCGATGAGTGCCATGGCCATACCGGACGTATCAAATGGGATGGCAAGTGGCAGACCATGTACCACTACCACGTCAATAGCGAGTACCCCTACGGGCCTGGATGCTACCGTGGAAAGCCGGCTACTTTCGATGCCTTGACGCCGCATACTCACGGTTATTCAGCGGCTAGGGCCGCTAAATACCCTCCGCCGGAACTCATGGGCTCGACGCCGCATTGAAAGATCACCGAATCATCCTGGGTGAATAAACGGGGACTTCGGTCCCCATTTAGTGCCGCCGACACTGCTTGATCTTACCCTTGAGAACAGGTCGCCTTGACGTGCAATTCCATGGGACGTCTATCAGATCTCAGCCATGACACCTGACCCAGACCTTTTGCACCAAGGGCGGCGATCAGTTCTTAAAACAGATCTCCGGGGCCATTCTTCAGGCTTTTAAGCACCAGATACCATTTCTGCACCCCATTCACTCCCGCCTGCTCGATTTGGGTACGAACACGACGCCTTCCAAGCCGCAGAGCAGAAGAAAAGCCATTGTTTTCAGAGGAACAATCGGAACCTTGCTTAGATGTTTTAGGGCTTGTGCTTTAGCATCGTTTTAGTCTCGCACCAAACCCCCTCAATCTTTAGCTGGACTGGCACTTCGAGTATCGGACGGGCTGAGCTTCGCTCGCCATCATTCATGGCAGCAGACTCTCCCGACATCAGCGCCCATCAACATCTGAGGGCTTGGATGGGTACGGCAGAGTTCAAGAATAGGCCGGAGGACATAAGCTCAATCTCTTGCAGGTTCGACCCTTCCATGAAATCCGCATTATTTAATGCCCAGTTCACTGGTTGAAAAACCAAAAATCGCTTCAGGTATGCGTCAACGATAGGATCTAAGTAAACCAGACTCAGGACCCATGAGTGTCCGGTGATCGACTGAGAAGTTTATTCGTGCGGCAGTCAACCCGATATCTACCCTAGGCATTGGTTCAGGCTAATCACACCAAGGATGGCTCGGAGATCAGAGAACCCATACTCCTGGTGCCTGGCAACTTGAATTGGAACTTGGCTGAAGCCAAGATTCCAATCACATGAAGACACATTCTTAATCTCAAAGCTTTTTGAGAACAAAGCTGATTAAGCACTCATTCCAGCCATTCGAAATTCTATACTCAAAGAAAAGGCCCCAGGTCTCACGACAAGGGGCCTCTCGAGTTGCCGCTTCAGAGTCTTGGGTTACCGTCTAAGCCGGCACCCTTTCAGACTTACATGAAGGACGGGATCAGCGGTGCGTCGATCTGAGAGATAGAACGCTTGCCATCGGCGTCGAAGAAGAACAGCAGACCGGCGAAGCGGCTGTCCGGATCGTAGATGATGTCGGCCAGACGGTA
>JBIIEQ010000029.1:0-36395 GCA_044237765.1 Methylococcaceae bacterium
CAAGGCGCCTTGAGACCCAGGGCTGACGTGAACAACAGATTGGAATCCATCCGGGATGACCTCAACAGCAATGATGAAAGTGCATCAGGCTAAGCTAATTTCCACTGGAAACGGAAGAGCGCCGTAATCTAGCCTGAAACCGCTTGCAACAAAGGGGGCTATCGAACAATCCACAAAAGAACCTTCAGAGACCATACTCGAGAGCGGCCATAAGCCTCGATAGAAGCCGATAAGACCTGCCATGGAAATGAGGCCAAGGAACTGCGTTAACGCAAAGGTGCCAATGATCTGGTCTCTGTGGTTGGCGAAATAGAGCAACGCCCAGAGGAAGAAAATAAGCAGAAGGGCAAGGTAAGCCGAATATTTCAGGTCCTGCGCACGATCCTCTTTTAAGGCTTCGGCGAGGGGAAGTACCTCAACGTCTAGCAACATGGTGCTGCTTGAGGTTACCTTGAGCCATACATCTCGGGGGCCTTGCCCAGCAGGTATCAAGAAATTCAGGTTAAGGGACTCATATTGTTGCTGCGGGATCGGTTCTTCATCACCAGTCACCACTTGCCCAAGCGAACGATACACAGGATCAAATAGCTCAATCTTATCCAGAAAGCCCGGGCGAATCCGGACGACGAGCGGCGTGTCATTTACTGTCTCAATAGGGTCAACTCTGAGATGAAACCACACCGCTGACTTTAGATATCCCAGACTGAGAATGCCGCTATATTCATGGAAATTCTGTTGCTGGACCTCATTGAAGGTCATCTCCCGGCTGGTGTCCTCGTAATACGCTCTGCTTGTGATCTGGTCGTTTGCAGATGCCAAGGCATGAAACAAGAGGCAAAGTAACAGATCAAGCAAAGATCTATAGTTTAGTCTTGGCATAGGAGGTGACTAGGCGTCCTGCTGTTTGCAGCATCCATCATCGCTGAGCTTCAGCGTAGGAGGAAAGGCGCTGTGAGGTGAGGTGTTCGAATTGCTTCATGGGCGGCCCTGCTGCTCGTTAAGCGATATCCGAATGAAGATCCAGTATGCCAGCGGCATACAATAGCCCAATGAAATAAAGATTCCTTTCATAACCTTACATTCGGCTAAGCTTCGAGAGCGGGCCCACACCTGTCTCTGAACCACATCGATTCAGGATCGTTTTCGTATGCGCGATTCCAGACAAGGTTGATGCGATCCGAAATTCTGTTTGATAGAGACGCGCTAGATGAGGAAGTTGTTATTGCTGGTTGTCGTCGCCCTTGTTGCTTGGAGCTACTATCAAAAAGAGGATCAGAAAAGCCCCGTGGTTGGGCAAAGTCAGTCAGTGCTTACAGAAAGATCAGCGGCTTATGGAGAAGAGAGCATCGCTGATACTGTCTCAGAATTTCAATGTGATTCGAGGCAGTACTGTAGCCAGATGAGATCCCGGGCAGAGGCAGAATATTTCATTAGAGACTGTCCAAACAACAAGATGGATGGCGATCACGATGGACATCCTTGTGAAAACGACTCCCGATTTTAGCTAGCGAAGCCGCCCTTAATTTCAGTCAATGTTCCAATTTTTGGCTCATATGTAGCTGGCGTGAAAATCAAATTCCCTCTTACGTAAGCAGCGCGAACAAGCCGGTCACCAACGCGCCAATGTCCAGTAGCACGATCAACCCTGCAGAGATCGTTAGCACGAGCAGGAATAGCGGATTAGTCAGGCTTAGCGAGCCGCCGAGGATGCCAAGCAGGTCACGGCTGTCGATGCCCATGGAGGCAATTTCGTAGGCCAGTCCACCAAGTTGCTTAAGATCCCGGACCTTGGTGGTTTTTTGCGCCATGGCGGGGTCGTTCTGGAGTCGCTGGACAACATCACCCGCATAGTTACGCGCCTGGCCCAGCCAGGCGGTCAGCCGTTGGGGCAGGTTGCTGGCTTCTTCCAGCACATACCAGCTCCAACCGACCACCAGCCCGGGAAGCAGCAGCACCAGGCCGAGCAGGACCGACCAGATCACCGACAGGCCCCAGGCGCGGGTGGCGAGCCAGATCAGCAGCAGGGCCGAGGCTAGCCCGGTCAGGGCGAGGAAGCGCGCCACGCCCTTGAAGCGGTTGGCCAGGTTCTGCACCAGGCGGGCAAAGCCCATGATGCGGGGCAGAAACTCGATCAGTTTCTGATTGGGGCCGTTGTCTGTCGTGGCCATGCGCGGCACCTCGGGGGTTATTGGAGTTTCTTTTTCAGTAAGTCGTTGAGCTGAGCCGGGTTAGCCTTGCCGCCGGTCGCCTTCATGGCTTGGCCGACAAAGAAGCCGAACAGTTTGTCCTTGCCGGCCTTGTAGCCGGCGACCTGATCCGGGTTGGCGGCGATAATCTCGTCGATGATGGCTTCAATGGCGCCGGTGTCGGTGATCTGTTTCAGCCCCTGCCGTTCGATGATGTCATCCGCCGTATCACCGCTCTCCCATAGTGCCTCGAAGACCTGTTTAGCGATCTTGCCGGAGATGGTGTCGTCAGCGATGCGCTGGACCAGCCCGGCCAGCCGGTCGGGTTGGACTGGGCTATGTTCGATTTCCAGACCCGCCTTGTTCAGTGCGGCGGCTAGATCACCCATGACCCAGTTGGCACAGAGCTTGGCATCCGAGCCAGCGGCCTTCACCACGGCCTCGAAATAGGTCGCCAATTCTCGGGTTGCCGTCAGCACCTCCGCATCGTAATCGTTGAGCCCGTATTCCGACTTGAAGCGGTCACGCTTGGCATCCGGCAGTTCTGGTAGCCCAGCTCGAACGGTCTCGATAAATTCCGGCGTGATCTCGAGCGGTAATAGATCCGGGTCGGGAAAGTAGCGGTAGTCGTTGGCCTCCTCCTTGCTCCGCATGGAGCGGGTTTCGTCCTTAACCGAATCGTACAGGCGAGTTTCCTGAATTACCTGGCCGCCGCTCTCGAGAATCTCGATCTGCCGTTCGACTTCGTAGTTGATGGCCTTCTCGACGAAGCGGAACGAATTGAGGTTCTTGATCTCGGCGCGGGTACCGAATTTCTCATGACCTTTCGGTCGGATGGACACGTTGGCATCGCAGCGGAAAGAACCTTCCTGCATGTTGCCGTCGCAGATTTCCAGATACCGCACCAGCGCATGCAGTTTTTTCATATAGGCCACGGCCTCCTTGGCCGAGCGCATGTCGGGTTCGGAGACGATTTCCAGCAGCGGCGTACCGGCCCGGTTGAGGTCGATGCCGGAAAAGCCATGGAAGTCTTCATGCAGCGATTTGCCGGCATCTTCTTCGAGATGAGCGCGGGTGATGCCAATGACCTTTGCCTCGCCATCGACGGCGATGGTCGTTCGCCCGATACCGACGACGGGGAGATCGTACTGGCTGATCTGGTAGCCCTTGGGAAGGTCGGGGTAGAAGTAGTTCTTGCGGGCAAATACGGAGCGAGGTGTGATGGTGGCGCCAATAGCAAGGCCAAACTTCACCGCCATGCGCACGGCCTCCTGATTCAGGACCGGCAGTACGCCGGGGAGCCCGAGGTCAATCGCGCAGGCCTGGGTATTGGGCTCGGCGCCATACGCGGTGGCGGCGCCGGAGAAAATCTTGGACTTGGTAGCGAGCTGGGCGTGTATTTCCAGCCCGATCACGGTTTCCCATTGCATGGTCTCAGCCTTCCAGAAGAATAGGGTTAAAGCACCAAAGTGAGGATCGGCCCATGGAGCGGATCAGAGTTCGGGTGATTGGCGATGCCAGTCGGTTACCTGCTGGTAGCGATGAGCGACGTTCAACAGATGCGCCTCGGAGAAATAATTGCCGATGATCTGCATGCCGACGGGCAGCTTGCCGGAAAAGCCGACCGGGATAGACATGCCCGGCAAACCGGCCAGATTGACGGCGATGGTGTAGATGTCCGACAGATACATCGCAATCGGGTCGGCGCTTTTCTCGCCGAAACGGAAAGCCACTGAGGGCGAGGTCGGCCCCATGATGACATCTACCTCCTGATAGGCCCGCTTGAAGTCCTCGCTGATCAGTCGCCGGATTTTCTGCGCCTTCAGGTAATAGGCATCGTAATAGCCGGCTGACAGCGCATAGGTGCCGATGAGGATGCGGCGCTTGACCTCGGCCCCGAAGCCTTCACCGCGCGAGCGCATGTAAAGATCCTTCAGGTCTTTGGGTTCTGCGCAGCGATAGCCATAGCGGACACCATCCAGCCGCGCCAGGTTGGAGGAGCATTCCGCCGGGGCGACGACGTAATAGGCTGGACCGGACAGGTGCATGTTAGGCAGCGAGACCTCCTTCACCGTGGCGCCGAGCTTGCGGTACTCGTCCACGGCTTCGTGAATCAGCCGGGCAATCTCGGGGTCGAGTCCTTCACCAAAGAACTCTTTGGGCAGGCCAATACGCAGCCCTTCCAGGGTGTTGCCGAGGCTGTCTGCATAATTTGGGACGGCCCGATCGAGGCAGGTCGAATCTTTGGGGTCGAACCCCGCCATGGCTTGCAGCATCATTGCGCAATCTTCCGCCGTGCGGGCCATGGGGCCAGCCTGATCCAGGCTGGACGCAAAGGCAATCATGCCCCATCGTGAGACCAGGCCATAGGTGGGTTTCAGGCCGGTGATGCCACAAAACGCCGCCGGCTGGCGGATCGAGCCACCGGTATCGGTGCCGGTGGCGCCCGGCACCAGCCGTGCGGCCACCGCCGCCGCCGAGCCACCCGAAGAGCCGCCCGGGACGGTGCCGATGTCCCAGGGGTTCTTCACCGGGCCATAGAAACTGGTCTCGTTGGAGGAGCCCATGGCGAACTCGTCCATGTTGAGCTTGCCCAGCATGACGGCGCCGACCTGATTGAATCGCTCCACGACGGTGGCGTCATAGGGCGAAATGAAGTTGTCGAGCATCTTCGAACCGCAGCTGGAGCGGACGCCTTTCGTGCAGAAAATGTCCTTCTGGGCGATGGGGATGCCGGTCAGCGGGCCGGCCTCGCCTTTGGCCAGTAAGGCGTCGGCGGCCTTGGCCGCGCTCAGGGCCAGGTCCTCGGTCACGGTGATAAAGGCATTCAGTTCGCTATCCAGTTTCTCGACGCGCGCCAGGAAAGCCTGGGTCAGCTCCTGACTGCTGAAATCCTTGTTTTTGAGGCCAAGCGACAACTCGGCGATGGTTTTTTCATGCATGTGGGGGTTCCGGGAAATACCGACCATCAAGCCGGGTCGGCGGGAAGTGGCTCGGCTCAGAGGTGGCCGAATCTTGTGGGGAGCGGCTGCAAAGCCTTACTCGATCACCTTGGGAACGAGATAAAGACCCGCCTCAACAGCCGGGGCCAGTTGCTGGAACAGGGCCCGCTGGTCCGGCTCCGTCACGGCATCGGGCCGCAGTCGCTGGGCCTGATCGAGCGGGTGAGCCATAGGTTCGACTGCTGCGGTGTCGACGGCACTCATCTGCTCGATGAAATCGAGAATGCCTGAAAGATCGTGGGCATACGCATTCGTTTTATCGCTATCGATGGCCAGACGCGCCAGCCAGGCAATGCGATTGACCTCTTCGGAGGTAAGTGACATAGATTTGAGCTCTCTGGAAAGGCGTGGAGTAACCTGAATTGGTTCAATTATTCGGGAAAATCATGGGTCCCGTCAAAAGGTAGAGGCCCCGATTTTGCACATTATTTCTTGCCGATGACACGCAGCCCGCATGTGGCCTCAATTCCCCGTATGACAAAGGATTGTTTCCCCCAAGCGCCTTGCCTCGGCAAGGAGTCGCTTGCTAAATTACATCATTTTTTAACGGCGCAAAACTCATGGTTTTCAAGCAGCTTCGCGGATTTTACTCGACCGACTTGTCCATCGATCTGGGGACCGCGAACACCCTGATTTACTCGAGGGGCAAGGGAATCGTGCTGGATGAACCCTCAGTGGTCGCCATCCGCGAAGACCGGGCGCGGGGCGTCAAGAGCATAGCGGCTGTGGGTGCCGAAGCCAAATCCATGTTGGGCAGAACGCCCGGCAACATTACCGCCATTCGCCCAATGAAGGACGGCGTCATTGCCGACTTCACCATCACCGAGAAGATGCTCCAGTACTTTATTCACAAGGTACATGAGAACCGCATGTTTAGGCCGAGTCCCAGGGTACTGATTTGTGTGCCCAGCGGCTCAACCCAAGTCGAGCGTCGCGCCATCAAGGAATCGGCCCTGGGTGCCGGTGCCCGTGAGGTCTACCTCATCGAAGAGCCGATGGCCGCGGCTGTGGGGGCGGGACTACCCGTCGATGAAGCGCGTGGTTCCATGGTTCTCGATATCGGTGGTGGCACCTCCGAAGTGGGTATCGTCTCCCTGAACGGTGTGGTCTATTCCGCTTCGGCCCGTATCGGCGGTGACCGCCTGGACGACGCAATCATGAGCTATGTCCGCCGCAACTATGGCACACTGATTGGTGAGGCCACGGCGGAGCGCATCAAGCATGAAATCGGATCGGCCTACCCTGGCAGTGAAATCAAGGAAATCGAAGTCAAGGGCCGCAATCTTTCGGAAGGTGTCCCGCGTAGTTTCATCCTGAGCAGCAATGAAATCCTGGAAGCCCTGCAGGAGCCGCTCCAGGGGATCGTCGATGCGGTCAAGACCGCGCTGGAGCAAACCCCCCCGGAGCTTAGTTCGGATGTGGCCGAGCGCGGCATTTATGTCACTGGCGGTGGTGCCCTGCTCAAGGACATCGACCGGCTCATTTCAGAGGAAACCGGGCTACCGGTCCACATTGCGGAAGATCCCCTGACCTGCGTTGCACGGGGCGGCGGCCGCGTGCTCGAGTTGCTCGACAGCAAGGGCTTGGCCCTGTTTTCGCTGGTGGAATGACGAGGGCTTTTTTCCACCCTTTGTTCCTGTTTCCGGATTCACCTCTGATCGTCGCATATGCGAGCCCTGTCACATACCAAGCCCCCATTTGCCAGCGGTTCTTCGCTTCATCTCAAGCTGGCGCTGTGTCTGGCCACCTCTCTTGTTATGCTGGCGATTGACCACCGGGAAGCGGTGCGGATGGCGCGACTGCCGTTTGCCGCGATCGTTGAAACCGTTCGCCAGGCGGTCCATGTTCCGGCCCGTTTTTTCCAGAGGGCTTCAGAGCTGGGCACTAGCCAGTCCGAACTGGCCTCGGAAAACCAGCGGCTGAGGGAAGAGGCCTTGTTGCTCAAGGGCCAGCAGCTGCGATTCGAGGCGCTTGAGCAGGAAAATACCCGTCTGCGGGGATTGCTCGACAGCACCTTCAAAGTCGGTGATCAGGTGCTGATCGCTGAACCGCTTTCGATCAATATCGTACCCTACGAGAATCTCGTTGTGGTCAACAAGGGCAGTCGTTACGGTATTCAGCCCGGGCAGGCGGTGGTGGACGGCAATGGCGTGGTCGGCCAGGTGCTGAGGGTCACCACGCACAATGCCGATGTGGTCATGATCACCGACCCCAGCCATGCGATCCCCGTTCAGATCAACCGCAATGGTCTGCGGACCATCGCGGTCGGCACCGGGGAGACCAATCACCTGAAACTGCCCTATCTGGCCGGCAGCGCCGATGTGCAGCCGGGTGATTTGCTGGTGACCTCCGGGCTGGGCGGCGTTTTTCCTGCAGGGTATCCTGTCGCCAGGATCGTGTCGCAGCCTTCTGGAGATCAGGCTTCCGGCAAGCTGGAGGCCATTCCCGTGGCGCAGCTGGATCGCAATCGCGAACTTCTGGTGGTACGAAGCGATTCGACGCCGTTGCCCCGTATCCCCGATAAAACCGACCCGCACCCGGCCAACACCCTCACCGATGCCGCCCGATAGGCCGCATGGCGCGGCGATGGCGAGCGTCATGCTCAGCTTCATACTGGCCATGATGCTGCGCATCCTGCCGCTTCCCATGGACTGGTTCGCCTGGAATCCCGATTGGCTGGCGCTCTTGTTGATCTACTGGACCTTGCTGGCGCCGGATCGGGTCGGCATTGTCACGGCCTGGTTGGTTGGGTTCTTTGCCGACGTATTGACCGGGCGGCTGTTCGGACAGCATGCGCTGGCCTATGCGGTCATGGCTTACAGCAACCTGCAAATGCGACAGAAGCTTCTTGGGCTTCCCATGCTGGCGCAGTCCGTCTGGGTGTTGTTTCTCTTATTGTTGGCGCAAGTGTTGATTCTGTGGACTCAGCGAATGGACATGGCTGAATCGATGCGCGCCCTCTATTGGCTGCCCTCCCTCACCGGGGCGCTTGCCTGGCCGGTTCTACTGGGCGTGATGCAGCGGCTTGGGCGTTTGGGCGTTACGCGGGGCTCATGAGCGAGCACTTCAGCGTCCAGGACGGGTTCCGGGAAAACCGGCTCTTTCTGAGCCGCATCGTCGTCAGTGTAATGGCGATGATGCTGGGTGTTTCTGCCTTGGTGTTTCGACTGGTGTACCTGCAGGTCACGGGGCACGAGCAATATGCCAGCCTGTCCCGAGACAACCAGATCAAGATTGCGCCGATCCCACCCAATCGCGGCATGATTTTCGATCGAAATGGCGAGGTGCTGGCGGATAATTTTGTTACCTACAGCCTTGAGGTGACTCCCGAATTGGTCAAGGACCTTCCCGGACTGCTTCGCGAGTTGAAAACCGTGATGAGCCTGACGGAAACCGATCTGGAGCAGTTCCAGGCGCTCAAGGCGAAACGCAAAGGGTTCGAGAGTGTGCCGGTTCGTCTCGGGCTGACCGAGGAAGAGGTTGCCCGGATAGCGATCAAGCTGCCCTGGTTGGTGGGCGCCGAAATTCACACCCGGATGATGCGGAATTATCCCTACGGTGACCTGACAGCCCATGTGGTTGGCTACATTGCCCGCATCAACGACAAGGAGTTGGCCAGCCTGGACCCGGCGCAATATCGTGGGACCTTCTTCATCGGCAAGAACGGCCTGGAAAAAAGTTACGAACCGTTGCTGCATGGCAAAACCGGTCATGAGGAATACGAGGCCAACGTCAAGGGTCGGGTGATCCGATCAATGGGCACGACCGAGGCCATCGACGGAGCCAATCTCCACCTGGCGCTGGACATCGGCCTGCAGAAAACCGCCATGGACGCACTGGGTCAATATCATGGGGCGGTGGTGGCCATCGACCCGCGGAATGGTGAAGTCCTGGCCCTGGCCAGCAAGCCCAGCTACGATCCCAATCCCTTCATTCAGGGTATCAGCACGAAAAACTACGCGGCGCTGCAAAACGACGAAGCCCGACCCCTGTACGATCGGGCGACTCGCGGCACCTACCCGCCGGGCTCTACCGTGAAACCCCTGGAGGCGCTGGCAGGATTGGAACTCCTCAATCTATCGCCGGCAAGTCGTATCGCTTGCCCAGGCTATTTCCGCCTCCCCGGTTCCAAGCACAAATATCGCGACTGGGCGCATTCCGGTCATGGCGCCACTGACATGCGGCTGGCCATCGTCCAGTCCTGCGACGTTTACTTCTACAGCCTCGCAAACCGTCTCGGCATTCAACGTCTGCACGACTTCATGCGGGGCCGCTTCGGTCTGGGCGAAGTAACCGGACTTGATATTGCGGGCGAAAAAGCCGGGCTTTATCCCACGGAAGAATGGAAGCGCAAAGCTCGCAAGGCAGAGTGGATTGCCGGCGACACGGTCATTGCCGGGATCGGTCAGGGGTTCGTGACCACCACGCCTTTGCAGATGGCCCGTGCCACTGCGATTCTGGCCAACAAGGGTCTGAATGTGGAACCGCGCCTGGTCAGCCGCATCAAGGCGGGCTGGGACTACGAAAACCCGTTTCCGCGACGCGAGCAGGCCGGCAAACCCATCGAGGCCAATCAATGGAATACGGTCGTCAATGCCATGGTCGATGTGGTTCAGCGGGGAACGGCGAGACGAATTTCAGCGGGGCTGGGCTATCACATGGCCGGCAAGACCGGCACGGCTCAGGTATTCAGCGTCGCCCAGGGCAAAAGCTACAAAAGCATGCGCGTAACTAAATCCATGCGTGACCATGCCTGGTTCATCGCCTTTGCGCCCGCCGAGGCGCCTGAGATAGCCGTGGCGGTCATCGCCGAGAATGCCGGCCACGGCGGGACCGTCTCGGCCCCGATTGCCCGCAAGGTCATTGACCGTTGGTTGCGCCCTGATTCCGTCAAGCCATGAAAATCGATCCATTGCTGACGCAGATACGTCTGGGCCCTGCAAGCCCCAAGCATGGCTTTCTGAGTCGGCTGCCGCTGGATTTGCCTCTTCTGGGCGGTTTGCTGGTGTTGTCCGGCATCGCCATGGTGGTGCTGTATTCGGCTTCGGGCCAGGATATTGATGTACTGCTTCGGCAAGGGGCTCGGTTGCTGCTGGCCATGGCGATCATGCTCGGCGTCGCCTACATACATCCCCGCCATCTTTTCAACGCCAGCCCGATTCTGTATCTGGTCGGAGCGGTCATGTTGCTGCTGGTGTTGCTGGTCGGCAAAACCAGCATGGGTGCCCAACGCTGGCTGGATCTGGGCATCATTCGGTTTCAGCCTTCCGAGCTGACCAAGCTGTCCACCCCCATGATGCTGGCCTGGTTTCTCTCGCAAGCGGCGCCCCCGCCGAATTTGAAAAAGGTTCTTATAGCTGGGGCGCTGATAGTGTTGCCGGCCTTGCTCATTGCCAAACAGCCGGACCTAGGCACGGCCATTCTGGTGGGTAGTTCAGGGGCGGCGGTGCTTTTTCTGTCCGGGCTGTCGTGGAAATACCTGCTGACCCTCTTCGTCCTGGGCGCGGCTTCCCTGCCGGTGCTCTGGCATTACCTCCACGGTTACCAGCGTGATCGCATCCTGACGTTGCTCAACCCGGAGGCCGATCCCTTGGGGCGGGGTTATCACATCATTCAGTCAAAAATTGCCATCGGATCGGGCGGTGTTGGCGGCAAGGGCTGGCTGAACGGATCCCAGGCGCATCTTGAATTCCTGCCCGAAAGTTCGACCGACTTCATTTTCGCGGTGCTCGCCGAGGAATTTGGATTGATCGGCTGCCTCGCGCTGCTGGTTGCGTATTTCGTTATCCTCGCCCGCTGTTTCTATATTGTTGTCCAAGCCAAGGATCGTTACAGCCGTTATCTGGCCGGTGCGCTGACCCTGACCTTTTTTGTCTATATTTTTGTCAACATCGGCATGGTGATCGGCATCCTGCCGGTGGTCGGTGTGCCCCTGCCGCTGGTAAGTTATGGAGGAACCGCGACGGTTACCCTGCTCGCCGGGTTCGGACTTCTGATGTCGATTCAGGCTCATCAGAACCGCAAGTGAGGCACAAGGATTCTCGGAGATGGCCTTTCCCGGTATCCTCTCTTCCTGATTTTCCCTTTGTCGGTAGTCATCCCCATGAAAAACAACATCATCGCCGCGCTGTTCAGTGGCGTCTGTCTGGCGCTTTCCGGCTGTTCCACCCAAACCTCCTCTTCGGCCAACATCCCGGCGCCGGTTGACCATAAACCCGCCAAACCAGCAGAGGTTGCCAAGCCGGTCAGCGACGAACCCAAAGTAATTCTGCCGCCGTCGCCCGGCATCTCCCAGCGGCCTGCTGTTCGTGATTTCATCGCGGAAATGAGCCGTAAACATGGTTTCAGCAGCGCCGAACTGACGCGGGCCTTTGACGAGGCCGGCATAGTGCCCGCGATCCTTGATGCCATGGCCAAGCCGTATGAAGCCAAACCCTGGCATGCCTATCGCAAGCTGTTCCTGACGGAAAAGCGCATCAACGGCGGGCGGGATTTCATGGCCACCCATGCGGCCGCATTGGCGCAGGCCAAATCCCGCTATGGGGTAGCACCGGAAATGGTCACCGCCATCATCGGCATCGAGAGCGCCTATGGATTCAAACCCGGCAAGTACCGCGTGATCGACTCGCTGTCGACCCTGGCTTTCGACTACCCCAGACGGGCCAGCTTCTTCCGCAGCGAGCTAGAGCAATTTCTGCTGCTTTGCCGTGAGGAAGGCATGGATTACCTGCAACCGCTCGGCTCCTATGCCGGTGCCATGGGCATGCCGCAATTCATGCCCAGCAGCTACCGCAAGCTGGCGGCGGATGGTGATGGCGACGGCAAGCGCGATATCTGGAGCAATGCGGCGGACGCCATCGCCAGTGTCGCCAACTACTTTGCCAAGAATGGCTGGCACAGCGGCGAACCGATCGCGGTTCCTGCCCGGGTCAGCGGTGATGGCTATCGCGAGGTTGTCAGCACCAAGAATCCCAAGGCCACCCAGACCCTGGGTGAGCTGGCCCATCTCGGTGTGACGCCTGCCGAGTCGGTGTCTGGCGGTCATAAGGCCGGCCTGGTTCAGCTCGCTGGTGAAATGAGCCCCGAGTATTGGGTCACCTTCCACAACTTCTCGACCATCATGCGCTACAACCACAGTCCCTTGTACGCTATGGCGGCCACCGAACTGGTGCGTGAATGGACCGGCGCCGGTGATCGCTGATACGGGTTCAAAAGATTCGTCAGGCTGCCGCGGAGCCCGGTCAAGACCGGGCTCTCTTCTGTTCGCGCCGGCTTCAGGACAGCGGAAGATCGAACGGAAGCGGCGATGGGTGACTTATTGCCGCATCCGCTTGCAGGGGATGCTTTAGCTGCTTAAATTTCCACTCTTGAGCGTGAATCAGGCATGCTGTTTTTCCTTCAATCCCGCTTGTCGCCCATTTATCGCGGCCCCGTCGTTGCCCTGGCGTTGATGCTGTTGGCCGGGTGCGCAAGCGAACCCATGGCTCCACCGCGGCCCGTCCACCCACCCATCAACATGGCGGTTGTGCGTGATGCCCTCAGCATGAAGGGCATTCCCTACCGCTGGGGTGAAGAAACCCCCCATCGCGGCTTTGATTGCAGCGGGCTGGTGCAATACGTCTACGGCAGGCACGGTGTCAGTCTCCCGCGCACGGCCTACCAGATGGCCATGGCACTCCCTGAGCTGGACGAGGAACAACGCCGGCCGGGTGACTTACTGTTCTTCAATACCACGGGAAAGCCTTACTCCCATGTCGGCATCTACATTGGCCACGATCAGATGGTCCATGCCAGCAGCGCAAAAGGCAAGGTCGTGGTCGGTTCCCTGAATACACCCTACTGGAGCCAGCATTACCTCGGCATGCGTCGACCCATGGGCTTAGAATCTCCTGAACCCTCTGAACCCGCACTGCAGATGGGTCACTGGGTGCCCTGACGCAGCGGCGGAATTTCAAACATGACCATGAAAGCCATTCTCATGACCAGGACCGGCCCCGCCGAAGTCCTGACGCTTGGGGACATCCCCGAGCCTGTCCTCACCGAACCGACCCAGATCAAGGTCCGCCTGCGCGCGGCTGGCATCAACCCGATCGATACCAAGATTCGCCGCAACGGCCTGCCCGGCCCCGGCCCGCTGCCCGCCATCCTCGGCTGCGATGGCGCCGGTGAAGTGATCGAAATCGGCAGTGCAGTCGATCGCTTCCGGGTTGGGGACCGCGTCTGGTTCTGCCATGGCGGCCTCGGTATCGAGCCGGGCAATTACGCCGAAGTCATCGTGCTTGACCAGTGCTGGGCAGCGCCGATGCCGCAATCGCTGGACTTTATCCACGCTGCCGCCGGCCCGCTGGTGCTCATCACTGCCTGGGGGATGCTCTTCGACCGGGGCCGGCTGCAAGCCGGTCAAACCGTGCTGATCCATGCGGGCGCTGGCGGGGTTAGTCACGTCGCCTTGCAGCTCGCCAAATGGCGGGGAGCCCGCGTCATCACTACGGTCGGGTCGGCGGAAAACGCAGTACTGACCAAAGACTGGGGCGCGGATGAGGTGATCAATCACCGCGAGCAGGATTTCGTCGCCGAGGTGAACCGGCTCACCAATGGGCGAGGCGCCGACCTAGTCGCCGAAATGATCGGGCCGGAAATCTTCGCCCGCAGCATCGAATGCACCGCCCACTTTGGCGATCTCGTCACGTTGCTCGATCCCGGCAATATCCCACTGGCCGAAGCCCGGCTCCGCAACCTGCGGATTGGCTTCGAACTGATGCTGACCCCGCAGTTGCGCGGACTGACCGCCGCACGAGCCCATCAGGTCAACATTCTGCGCCAATGCGGCAAACTGATCGACGCCGGCCAGTTGAAGCTGCATGTCAGCCGGACCTTTCCGATGGAACACGCCGCCGAGGCACATCGCCAGGTCGAGACGGGGCACACACTGGGTAAATGCGTTCTTGCCATTGATTGAGGCTTCAACGGGTTTGATTCGCCGCCGACAAGCGCTTACCCTGAACTCACCCGAACGCTTTTCGGGCCATTCCATTGCAAGCATCGGAGAAAAATTATGAAAAAAGTCATGCTGATGTTGATTGAATCCCTGGCCAAGCTGGGTCTGGACAAGCTGGAGCGCGCACTAGCGTTTGGCGGCGGGCTAGTCCTGATATTGGCTTTTGCCAGCGGAGCCTTCTCGCTCGACCACAACTGGTTCAGCTTCCTGTTCCGCTGGCTGCATGTGATTGCCGGTGTGATGTGGATCGGGTTGCTGTGGTATTTCAACTTCGTGCAGATTCCTTCCATGCCCAAGATTCCCGATGAGCAGAAACCGGCCATCGGCAAGGTCATCGCGCCCGCCGCGCTGTTCTGGTTCCGCTGGGCGGCGCTGGCGACCTTGGTGACGGGCCTGATCGTCATCAGCATGAAGGGTTTTGGCGCGCTGGGTGACGCCCTGGCGCTGGGTTACCTGAAAGGGGGCTATTTCACCTACATCGGCATCGGTATGTGGCTGGGCATCATCATGGCTTTCAATGTCTGGCACATCATCTGGCCGAATCAGAAGATCGCGCTCGGTATCGTGGATGCCACGCCGGACGAAAAGAAGGCTGCTGCCCGCACCGCCATGCTGACCAGCCGCTTCAACACCATGTTCTCGATCCCCATGCTCTATTTCATGGTGGCGGCTCAGAACGTCGCCTGACGACAACTCTGCCACAGAGACAAAAAACCCGGCTCATGCCGGGTTTTTCACAAGTGGGCGTTGGCGCTGGTTAATTGGCCAGGCCGCTGGCGGCGCGCATCAGAGTGTCCTTGTCCATTGAGCCACTGAACTTCAGGGGCAGCTTGCCCAGTGCACCCAGCCAGTTGTTCCAGATGAGGTTGCCGGTCACCTGATAGTCGAGGGTCGATTTGGTTTGCAGGATGAGGAATTGCTGAATGGCACTCATCGTATTGGCGGTCACCTCGACATCCATTTCCGATGACCCCAGCTTCTTCAGGACGAGCGGACTGCGGCTGACCCCCGCGGCGACCGGCCGGCCATTGAGGGCCAGGGCGACATCGGCACCGTCGAGATTCACATCCAGTTCATTGGGATTGTCCACCTTCAAGCGCACCAGAAAACTTGGGCTCAGCGGATTCAAATCCTTGATGTTGAGGCCGGCCAGCGAAACCTTGGGCTCCTTGAGACTGTTGTAATCGGCGGTGAACAGCGAACAGCCGGTTTGTGTCATGAACAGCGCTGCCAGCCACCATGCGGCAACCCGAGTTGAAAAGGCCTTCATTTTTACGATCCCCTAGAGTGTCAAAAACAGGGCGGGATTGTAACAGTTGGGAACAGCCGGTCTGCCATGGTCAAACCCCGAGATCCAGGCGGATCGCCACGCGTCTGTCCGCGGTTTCCTGCGCGTCTTCAACCGGGCCAATCACCGCCCGCTGACGGTCGAATCGCTGCCGTTCCAAGAGTTCGCTCATGACGGCCTTTGCGCGTTGCTCGGCCAAAGCCTGGAGTTGGCCGGCGGGCAGCTCGGTTTTTTCCTCCAGCGATGCCAGCAGTTGCTCGTAGAAGTCTGGCGTCTGGCTGGGACGACCCAAAAGGCCTGACATGGCGCCCATCCGCTCGGGCGGGCGGCCTTTCTCGCGGGCATAGGCCGCCGCGACGCTGTCGGCCGCGCCCGACTCCGCGGCCAGTTTCTCCAATACCCGCTGACTGGCCGCATCGGCTATGTTGACCGGGTCCGGCATTTCACCGGGTTTGAGCTCGATATCCAGCTGATTCGCTACCAGCCGTCTCACGGCCAACACCTTCAGAGCCGCCGCGTCGGCTTTTGCATCGATGCCGCCATGGATGGTGAGTTTGAGCTGGCCCTTGCTCGCGAGACTGGCGGCCAGTTTTTGCAGCTTTTCGCGTTCCGGCGGCGGGATTTCCGATCTGCCCGCGTCAAATGCCACGGTCCCCGGATCACCGTCGCGCGAACCGACCAGCGAGACCAGCGCCTTGAAGGGGGCCGTGGCGGCATTCTTGATGAGGGTGGTGAAGGCATCCCAGACCACAGTGCCATAGGCAAACTTGGGGTCATCCAGCGTGCCTTCCACCGGCACTGATGCCTGAATCTTGCCCTCGGCATCGGTCAGGAGGGCGATGGCCAGATCCAGCGGTAGTGAGGTCGCATTCGGGCTTTCCACCTGTTCGCCCAGCCTGAATTGCTCCAGAGTGATCTTGTTCTGGCTCTTGAGCTGATGATTTTCGATCCGGTATTGCAGATCGAGATCCAGCTTGCCCGATTCGATCCGACGACCGGCAAAAGTGGCGCTGTAGGGCGAGAGCGAAGACATCGTTACATTGCGAAAGATCACGTTGATGTCACTGAATTGCTTGATATCCAGGGGGCTCAGTGAGCCATCGACCCGGGTTTCGCCAAACTCGTCCACCTTGCCGGCCAGTTGCAGCGTCATGCGGCTTTGGGGGGTCAGAGCGAAGCCGGCTATCGAGCCGCCAAAATCATGCACCCGGGTAGCAAACGGCAGTACCAGGCTGGCATCGCTGAAGTCAACCTTGCCCTTTTCCACCACGATACGACCGATGGAGACCGGGAAGGCCGGTTGGCTCTTGCCTGAACCATGGCTCGCCTGAGCCGACGGAGGGGCCGCCGCTTTTCGTGGCCGGATGATGTCGCTGATATTCGAACTCTTGTCCTGATGGATGGCAATCACGCTGTCCGGTTCGACCAGCTTCAGTTCCTTGATGGTCAACTTGTCCGGTGTCAGGCTGAAATCGATGCCATGGGTATTCAGGTCGCCCCAGGCCAGAAACTTCTTGCCGTCCCGACTCTGGGGCAGATCGAGATTCGCCAGATTGGCATCGCCGGTGACTCTGATCTTGGGCGTTGGGGTAGCCTGTTGAAAATCCACGGCCAGATGGGTGGACAGATTGGCGCTCTGCAACTTCAGCGCCGCGAATTCACTGAGATAGGGTTGCAGCTGGACGAGCGAAAAACGGTCCAGCGTGATCTGCGTCTTAGCGTGTTCTCCCGTCGGCGCGGCCGTTCCAGCGAGGCTGAGCGCGCCGCCTTGCCGAATGGTGGTGCCCAGCTTGAAGTTCAGCGGCGTTTTGCCGGCGTTGGAGACGTTCTTCACCGATGCGTTGATGGCATCCAGGTTGTAGGCGAGCGTTCCGACCGGACTTTTGTCTTTCACGCCGAGGCCAAAATCGTGGATGGCCATTTCGCCCAGATTGAACAGCCAGGACTTTTCGGCGGTGGTCGATTTGACGGCCCCCAATTTTTTGGGGGTGGCTGGGATTTGGGGTTGGGGCGAACTGTCCGATTCAAATAGCGACACCGGATAAATCGCTCCGTTGGCTTCACGGGCTACTGCGGTTCCGCCGCCATTCAGGACCAACCGTCGAATCGAGGCGGCCTGTTTCGCCACGTCGACTTGCCCCTGTTCCAGTTTCAGCGAATCCCACTTCAGCAGCGAAGTCTCGGTTTGAGTTTCGATGACAGCCAAACGGTCAAGACTTGCATCAATATTGCTGATAATCGCCTGCGGGGCGTCGCTTCCAGCCACGGCATCCACCTTGAAGCCCAGACTCAAGGCGCCCAGAGAGGCCTTGAGTGGTGCCTTGTGACTGTCGTCGGTGACGTCCAGTGCCAGCTCGCCAAGTTTGAATTGGTCCACGGCCAGGTGCCAAGGTTTTGTTGGCGCCGCATTGGCTGCTTCGGCAGCGGCTGGCGCGGCTTTCGGCTCGTTGGTCGTTGGTTGCGGGGGCAGCAGCGAGAGCCAGTTGAGGCGGCCGGTCTCATCCAGTTGGGCGCTGACATGACCTTTGCCAAGCAGCAAGCGGGGCGCTCTCAGCGTTTGTGTGGGGAGATCAAGACTCAGCTCCTCAAGCCGGAGTTCATCGAGTGCCAGCAGCGGGGTTTTGGCCTGGTTCAGTTGAATCTGTTGCAGACGCAGAGCCAGATCGCCCACATGCACGACGGGTTCCGCCGTCCCCCCGGCGCTGGCTTCGGCCTTCAACGTCAGGCCGATGTTGCCAATGCCTCCTCGCGCCTCGACGCCTGGTCGCGCATCGGCGAAATCGATCGCCAATTCGTCAAGGTTCAACTGGCCCAGTTTTACCGTCCAGGGTTCAGTCGGCGTTGAGGGGTCCGGGCTCGTCATGGTTGATGGGGCCGGTGTGGCCGGCGCTGGCACCGGCTTCGCCAGCGTTTGCCAGTTCAGTATGCCGCTCGGGTCGATGGCGAGGTTGATCTTGCCCTTGCGTAATTCGATGGTTGGAATATCGACGGACTGCGCCGCAAGATCGATCCGGGTCTGGGCGATGCGAAAGGTCTCAAGATCGGCCAGCGGAACCGCCGCTTCCGCCGTCGTCAATTTCAGACCTGCCAGCGTAAAGACGGCATCTTCAACCTTGACCAGGGTATTCGTCTTGTCATGGCTGAAGTCATAACGCGCGGACAGGCCGATGTCGCCTGCGGGCTCCGACAAGGCAAGGCGATCCTGCACAAAATGCCAAAGCGTCAGTACCTTGAGTCCCTCGACATTGAGTGTGCCGGTGGATTTAACCGGATTCAGGGACACATCTCCCTCCCACCGCAGCGTGCCGCCTTCCGGCAGCGCGGCATCGATCTCGTAAAGTCCATGGCGACCGGGCAGCGTGGAGATGTTGTTGAGCTCCAGATCCAGATGATCCGCCCGATTCACGATGGGCGGTTCCTGCGACTGGTTCTCGAACGACACCTCACCCTCCGCCAAAATGATCTTCTGCACGATCAGGCCCGGCGGTGGATCATCCTCGGGCGGTTTCTCCCGGGCGGGATCCTCCGGCGGCAGGCTGGCCGCGATTCTGGCCATGTTCAGTACGCCGTCTTTATCCTGGATCAGGTTGACGGTCGGCCCTTCCAGCCGCAGCTCGGCAAAGGTCGGTGTACGATTGATCAGCGTGCGGATCAATTCAAAATCCACATGGAGCCGCTTCAGCGCGAAGACAGGCTGATGGTCGGTCTCGGTTAGAACCGCATCCCGCACATCCAACTGAAACAGAAACGGATTGAATGCCACTTTTCCCAGAGTCAGTGGTCGTTGAATCAACTGGCTGACGGCTTGCGGGGCGTCATGTTTGATCAGGTAAGGCACACCGAAAAAGCCGAACAGACCATAAGCCAGCGGCAGGCCCACCGCGACCCAGAACCAGGGTTTGCGGATGAGCGGTTGCAGGGCGGGGTGGGACCGTAGCCGGGAAAGGAGTGGGTTCATGCTGATGACGCTCGATGCTTGATGAGTGTATGTGTGCTTGCTGTGGACCGCTCCATCACAGGGACAGTCCGACTTTGCGCCGGGCATCCAGGCAGTGCTCGCTGCCATGGGTAAACTCGCGGCAGGTTCGCGGGCGGTGCGGGTAAATGGTGCAGGCAAATGGATCGTTGGGCGCGTCTCCGCCGGTGAGCGCTGCACAACGGTAGCCTAAACGACGTAACTTGCGGTGCGATTCATGGACAACCACCAGCTCGGGATGCGTCCTGTTGACGGGGTCCCGGGCCGACACTTCAACGGAGTCATACGCTTCCCGACAGCAGGCGCCGCAGGTCTGGCAGTCCAGGTCCGCCGCCGGCTCATAACGGGTGCATGCCGGCGCGTTGCCGTCCAGAAACACAGCGGGTGCATGACGGCAGCGCACTCGACCGCGACTCACAAAGCTCCACGCGCAGTCCTTGCAGCCATGGCCCGCATGATAATCCGCCACCGGCGCATGGCCGGCCGGATGCAGCGGGGGGGATGAAGCCACCGTGTTCCAGAGTGAAGGCAATGCCTTGTCCGGCCCATCCGACTTTTGACAAGCATCGCCCGGGGGCAGGCAAACGGCGATCTGTGCCGTCGCCTTCAACGCAGCGGTAAGATGCGGAGCCCAACGCAGTTGACTGGCTCGCCAGGCCCCAATCCGGGCCGCCACGCAACTGCGCTCCCGCCGTCCGCCGGCGGTGGCCGGTGCCGCGAACGGGTCTGCCGGCAACGATGCCCAGAAAGTCACGCGAAAATCGGTAGTGGGCGCAAAAAAGTCGCGCAACCCGACGCTATCAGCCAGCCAGGCCTGCAATCGAAGGCAGGCATGCTCCCGCCACGGGTTCCCCATTCGGGTGTTATCCAGGCCCCAGTCGGTCAGCCGCTCGCCCCCTTCGCCCTCGACCAATGCGTGGCAAAGCTCATGCAGGATCATCTGGCCCAGATTGTCGTCAGGGTCGAACTGATCTTCCATGGCAATCAGCAGGCGGCCTTGCCCATCGCTGGAGGCGTAAGCGTCCCGTGAACGGATGACGGCAAATCCCACCCTCGCCGCACAGGTCAGCCAGACGCGAGCGAGCGGATCCTCATAGGCGTGAAGCGGTTGCCGAAGAAACTCGGTCATGGATCCGATGCAGGATCAGCGTTTGGGTTTGAGCTCATACTCTACTTGCGGCTGATCCTTCGCCTGCGGGGGTGGCGCGATGTGGGTCACCCGCCGGGGGGCAGGTTCTAAGACGTCATCGTCACGCGGAAAAGGGGCGTTCAGGTTTTCCAGGCTTTCGGCATCCTCAATCGACCGGGCCGGTTCGGGGTGATCGAACCGCGGCAGTGGTGGCAATTTCATCTGCTCGGCTGTCAGCCGTGCTGGTCTGGGTGGCGTTTCCACATAGCGCTGCCCCAATGGAGCAAACAACTGCCGATCGGCGAACAGCTTCTCAGGCGCGCCCAAACGCCGACTCTCAGCGTTTTGCAACTGAATCTGTTCCCGAATCAGCTGCCGCTGCTCCAGCCACTTGCGCAGCTCCCGCAGGCGTTTCAGTTGGTCATAACTCAACCCAGAAACGGTCTCCACCACCTCCGGCGCCTCATCTGGCTCGGAAGGACCGATGATCATGCGCGGCTCGCCGAAGCCCAACAACGGAGTCACCCCTAACGAAATCTGAAGAAGGCAGGCGATAATGAGTCTTCGGTGTTTCATGAGTCTGGCTAGTCTGGGTTCATGCAACGCCCAGTGAACGTCACCATCACCCGATCGAGTTCAGTTTTTGACTCCTACGATACGCCTATCGTCGCCCATCACGCCATTCATCATTCGCTTGATGGATGTCCTGTTGATTTGTTTTGCGGGTTATCTGGCTTTGAATCTCCGCAAAGTCATCCAAGTGCCGGACGTGGAGTTTCCGGAAAACCTGACCGGTTACCACAGCCTCATCGCTGGTGCCGGGTTTGTCTTTTTGGTTTTCTCGCGCGAAGTCTACCGCTCCTGGCGCGGATCGGCCTTGCCGATGATGCTCATGCGGGTGGCAGCCACCTGGCTTGCAGTCATCGGCGCATTGCTGCTCTGGCTGTTTCTGATCAAAGCCTCTGACGATTATTCGCGTATCTGGTTTGGACTTTGGGCGGCTATCGGAATTGCACTGCTCTGGGCCGAGCGGCTGGTGGCGTATCTTCTTCTTCGCATCCTCCGCCGCAGGGGCTACAACCTCAAGCACGTCGCCCTTGTTGGGCATGGACCAACGGCGGATCGGTTGCTGAAGCGACTCAGGGATGTCAGCTGGACGGGTTTCCACATAGCGCATCGATTACCCGACCCGGACGAGCTGCAACTGGAGCAGTTGGCCAGCGAACCTCTAGATGAAATCTGGTTAGCCTTGCCGTTGAGTGATGCCGACGCCATCCGCAAAACCTTGCATGGCTTGCGACATACGGCCGCCTCCATCCGCCTCTCGCCGGACTGGTTTACTTACCGGCTCATCAATCATGGGGTCAGTGATGTGCTTGGCATCCCTATGCTTGATCTATCGGCTTCGCCCATGACCGGGATCAATCCCGCCATCAAATGGCTGGAGGATAAAGCTCTCTCTATGGCCATCCTGTTTGTGTGTAACCCACTGATGCTACTCCTGGCGATGGGGGTAAAACTTAGTTCGCCGGGCCCCGTGTTCTACCGACAGGAGCGCGTGGGGCTCAACAATCAGCCCTTCATGATGCTCAAATTCCGCTCCATGCCGGTCCATACGGAAGCGAGCGATATCCGATGGGGCGGTTCCGCACAAAAAGCGACGACCCGATTTGGCCAGTTCATTCGGCGCACTAGCTTGGATGAGTTGCCTCAATTCATCAATGTGCTCAAGGGCGACATGTCTATCGTCGGCCCCCGACCGGAACGGCCGATCTTTGTCGAGCAATTCAAGCATGAAGTCCCCGACTACATGAAAAAGCACATGGTCAAGGCCGGCATCACCGGGTGGGCGCAGGTCAATGGTTGGCGCGGCGACACAGATCTGCATGCCCGGATAGAGCATGACCTGTACTACATCGAGAACTGGTCGGTCTGGCTTGATCTGAAGATCATCGCACTGACCGTCGTCAAAGGATTTGTTAACAAGAACGCGTATTAGGCAAAGTTGGGTCATCGCAACAATGTACTCATATGACCTGAAGCATTTCTTGATGGCCAACGAGTCTGATTTGAGTCTGTAAGCAAACCGGGCCAGCCAGTGGCCCTGCCCTAGTGTAACGCCCTTAATATTTCTTTATCTTTGATGTCCTTATTCAAAATCGCGTCCGGTTTGGCCGTCCACTGGTAAGGTTTCGGATCGGCGTTGTGGTGATCCAGTTATTCCATGATCGCCGTCTTCAAATCGTCGACGCTGCGAAAGACGCCACGGCGAATGCGCACCTCGGTGATGTCTCTAAAAATCGCTCGACCAGATTGACCCAGGAGGCCGCCATGGACATGATCCCCCCTCTATTCCGGGGCGTCGGTCTGGATTTTCAGCTGGCCAAGATCAGTGCCTGCAAGCTCATCGAAGAGCCCGATGGCTCGGTGTCTTCAAGCGCGATCTGCGTGCCCTGGCAGAGTGGGCCTCTGCCTTTGGGCCGGAGGTGGTGGTCATGGAGAGTACCGGTGTGTACTGGAAGAGTCCCAACGCGGCGTTGGAACGGGCGGGTATTCGGGCCTGGGTGGTCAATAGCCGGCATGTCAAAGCCGTGCCGGGACGGAAAACGGATATCGCCGATGCCCAGTGGCTGGCGACGCTGGCCCGTGCCGGCTTGCTGAGTGGCTCATTCATTCCGCCCGTGGCACTGCGCAACCTGCGACTCATCGCGAGTCAGCGGCAGACACTGGGCGGCAGCTGGTCTCGGAGAAAAATCGTCTGTACAAGATCTTGAGTGATGCCGGCATACGAGTGACCGCCTGATCTCCGATCTGCATGGTCAAGGCGATCATTGCCGGGCAACCCACGGCGGAGATACTTAAGCACACAGGTCACCTCAAGGCCAGCCGCGAGGATCTTTAGGAAGCCCTGCCAACTGAGGACCTCAGCGAGACCCACCGCTTTGCTCTATCCGAAATCCTCAGTCATATCAAAACCCTCGAGGCGCAGATACAGCGTTTTGAAGTCCAACTCCCCAGTGCTTGGCGCCCTGGCAATCGCTGCTGGTCTTGTTGCAGACCGTCCCGGGGATCGATCAGGTGGGTGCCGCCATGCTCCTGGTCAAGATCGGTACCGACATGAGTCAATTCGGCAGCGCCGAGCGCCTGGCTTGCTGGGTCGGCATTTGTGCCGGAAAACGAAAGAGCGACACGGCACCTACGACGCATGCGTTTGGGGGCAGGCCAACCTCAGGCCAGGACGCGGTGTGCCTCAACTCGAGTGTCTTTCACGCTAACGCGAGCCAACCGGGCCGGGGCTCAGTGCCTGAAGTTCCTGCCAGCGATTGACGATGCCGCAAAACAGCCGGGCAGTCTGTTCCGCATCGTAAATCGCCGAGTGCGCCTCGTTATTGTCCCAATCCATGCCGGCCGCCTGCACGGACTTGGCAAGCACAGTCTGCCCGTAAGCCAGGCCGCTAAGAGTGGCGGTGTCAAAGGTACTGAACGGATGGAACGGGTTCTTTTTCACACCGGCCCGGTCGACCGCCGCATTGAGAAAGCTAATATCAAACGCCGGGTTATGACCTACCAGAATGGCGCGGGTACAGCCGTTTTCCCGCACCGCATTGCGAATCGGCTGAAAAATTTTCTGTAGTGCCTCCTTCTCGTCCAGGGCCATGCGAAAAGGGTGGAAAGGGTCAATCTTATTGAAGTTCAGCGCCGCTGCTTCCAGCTTGGCCCCGAGAAACGGATTGACATGGCTGGCGATGGTCTCGCCTGGTTCGATTCGGCCATCCTCGCCCATGCGCGTGATCACGGCAGCGATCTCCAGTACGGCATTCTGCTTTGGGTTAAAGCCCGAAGTCTCGATATCGACGATCACTGGCAAATAGCCGCGAAAGCGTTGCGCCATGATGGGAGTTTCGTGATTTAGCATGGGATG
Source organism: Methylococcaceae bacterium (assembly GCA_044237765.1). Classification (GTDB taxonomy): domain Bacteria; phylum Pseudomonadota; class Gammaproteobacteria; order Methylococcales; family Methylococcaceae; genus UBA6136. The sequence continues at coordinate 24,502 of JBIIEQ010000029.1, forward strand.
CGTGTAATTTATGCTCGACTGCGCCAGCGAAGCTTATTATATTGCCCTAATCTGCCTCATCGGGCAGGTAGGGTTCAGCTGTTTCCCAATAAGCCCCGGCAGCCAAGTCGCCGGTCGAACTGCATTCAGGTCCTGAAAACCATGACTAGTCCTTGCCCCTCCAACCCATCTTGGCGTTTCCTTGCGCCCCTGATGGCTGTTCTTTTTTTCTACGGCTGCTCCTCGACCCCTACCAAACCAAAGGATGCACGTGATCCGATGGAAGGCTGGAACCGCGGCGTTCAGAACTTCAATGACAGGCTCGATGATTATGTGATGAAACCGATCGCCACCGGCTACAAAAAGGTCACGCCTACGCCGGTCGACAAGGGCATCACCAACTTCTACAACAACGTGGAAGATGTCACGGTCATCGGCAACGATCTGCTCCAGTTCAAGATGAAGCAGACGGGCCAGGATATTGGTCGTCTACTGGTCAATTCCACGGTAGGACTGGCCGGCTTTGTCGATGTAGCCAGCAAGATGAACCTGCCCAAGCATAACGAGGACTTCGACCAAACGATGGCCAAGTGGGGCGTGCCTTCCGGTCCCTATGTGGTTCTGCCGATGATAGGACCCAGCACTCCGCGCGGCATTTTCGGGATTGCTGGCGATGTAGCCACCAACCCCATCAACTGGATCAACCCCATGGCGGGCTACGCCTGGGGCAGTGGCTGGCGTGCCATCGACTGGGCGATCCTGGGCTCCGGCGCCTTGCGCATGACCGACCAGCGGGCGGACTTGCTGAGTGCGTCCAAGATTATGGATGAAGCTTCCGTCGATCGTTATGAATTCATCCGCAACGCTTACTTCCAGCAACGGAATTACGTGATCCACGACGGCAGCCCGCCCTTGGATGAGGAACTGGAGAAGCAGATGGACCTGGATCTTGAGGGCCTGGATAAGAACGGTTCCGAACCGACCAGCAAGCCATCAGCGCCTGCGGCCAGCAAGGTCAGTTACTAAATCTTCTGCCATGGGGTGTCCAGCCCACGACGACTGAGCTGGACGCCACCTCGTAATTGCCCCGGCCAAGGAGCTACGGCCCAGCTCGAATCCCCTTGAGGTAATCCGCGGACGCTGAAAATGCGCTTCATTTTCAGAAGCTTTGGCGCGATGTTAGAATGTGGCCAGACTTTATACCCTTTGCCTCTCCGGCACGCTTTCTGAATGCCCACAAATCCCTCGCAGAACCCCAATCCCGCCGCCGTTGAGCTCAAGTCCGGCTCAATTACCCTGCCGATACTCAAGGTGCATACGGCCGAAATAGCGGATATCGATCAACATTTGCAGCAAAAACTGGGCAAGGCGCCGGAGTTCTTTCGTAATGCGCCGATCATTATTGATCTGGGCGAGTTAGTCGACGAGCAGAAACAGAGCCTAGATTTCGCTGCCTTGCTGAAAACCGTTCAAGGTCTCGCGTTGGCCCCGGTAGGCATGCGCGGCGGTACGGCAGAGCAGCAAAAGCTGGCGCAGGCCGAGAAAATTGCGGTACTCGCCGATGTCAGGACAGAAAGCCCCCCCGCCGAAGCTGCATCCGACAAGAAACCGGCACCCAAGCGGGCGATTCCTCCGCCCCGACCCATTACGGCGACCACCAAGGTCATCGATCAGCCGGTTCGCTCCGGCCAGAGAATCTATGCCAGCGGCGGCGACCTCATTGTGCTGGCGCAAGTCAGCCCGGGTGCCGAAATCATGGCGGATGGCAATATCCATGTTTATGGCCCACTTAAGGGCCGGGCGCTCGCGGGTGTGCAGGGCAATCTGGAAGCCCGCATCTACTGCTCTGATCTGCAGGCCCAACTCATCGCCATTGGCGGGAATTACCGGACCAACGAGAGCGAGGATGACTCATTGAAGGGAAAACTCGTGCAGATCTATCTGCAGGATGACGCCCTCGTCGTCGAATCGCTTTGATCGTAACGTTTCAAGAATCAGGAGAGTTTTCGTGGCAAGAATCATCGTAGTGACTTCAGGCAAGGGTGGGGTCGGAAAAACCACGACCAGTGCCGCCATTTCCATGGGATTGGCCCTGCGTGGGCACCGCACCGTCGTCATCGACTTCGACATCGGCCTGCGCAACCTCGACCTGATCATGGGCTGCGAGCGTCGCGTGGTGTATGACTTCGTCAACGTCATCAACAACGAAGCCAGCCTGAATCAGGCGCTGATCAAGGACAAGCGCTGCGAAAATCTCTTCATCCTCCCCGCCTCGCAAACCCGCGACAAGGATGCCCTGACGCTGGAAGGCGTTGAGCGTGTCCTCAACGAGCTGTCGGAAAACTACGATTACATCGTCTGCGACTCCCCCGCCGGGATCGAGCGTGGGGCACATCTGGCCATGTACTTTGCCGATGACGCTATCGTCGTCACCAATCCCGAAGTCTCCTCGGTTCGGGATTCCGATCGCATGCTCGGCCTGCTGGCGAGCAAGTCGCGCCGTGCGGAACAGAATCAGGAGCCGATCCGTGAATACCTGCTGCTCACCCGCTACTCGCCGCAACGCGTGAAGCTGGGCGAAATGCTTAGCGTCGATGATGTGCAAGAAATTCTCTCCCTGCACCTGCTGGGCGTGATTCCGGAATCCAAGGCCGTGCTGAGCGCATCCAACTCGGGCAATCCGGTCGTCATCGACGACAAGAGCGATGCCGGTCAGGCGTATCAGGATGTCGTCAGCCGCTACTTGGGCGAGGAAGTCCCACACCGCTTCATCGACGAGGAAAAGAAAGGCCTCTTTGGTCGATTATTTGGGGGTAAATCATGAGCTTGATGGATTATTTCCGGTCATCAAGACCCAAGTCAGCCTCGATTGCGAAGGAGCGCCTGCAGATACTCGTCGCTCATGAGCGCCGGGCCGAGCGCAATCAGCCGGAATATCTGGCCGATCTGCAGCGTGACCTGCTCGCTGTCATCCGCAAATATGTGAATGTCGACCAGAACGCCATTACCGTGAACATGGAGCAGGACGAGAACCGCGAAGTGCTCGAACTCAATATCGTGTTGCCCGAAGACGCGCAGCCGAGTCGCCGCCGTTCCGCCCTCTGATTCGTTTTACTGCGGGGAGATTGACAGTATGGGAACCGAATTCATTGAGGGACTGGGCGTATCCGCAGGCAGGGTGTGAAAAGCGCTGAGTAAAACCGGTCAGGCCAGCGCCACCAAGCCATCCGAAGCCACCGGTCAATATCACAACGAGATTCAAAGGGCGATCGGCTGGCTTGCGCGGGAAGGCAAAATCCGAGTCGAACGCAAGGGCAAGAACTAATTTTCAGTCTGGCCGACCGATAGCCATCGAAGAAACCAAGAGGGTCTGGATGCCAGGCATCCAGACCCTTTTCAGTTTCAGTGATGCGCTGATTTGGGCGCGGCGGGGGCTGATGTGACGGGGGCGGTTTTTTCGATCAAAGTCCGCTCATCGACCTTCAGGAAGGTAATGCCCTGGTCGAGGATGTAACGGCACTCTGCCCGCTTGGCAGAGCCGACGTTGTTCCATGCTAGCGAAACATAGGTCATGCCGTCGCTATTGGATTCGGAAGGCGTGTAGGGATGGGTGGCCACTTCCTTCCGCACCGCTTCCGAGCACTTGTCCAGCGCAAGGCTGTTGAGCATTCCGGAGGTTTGCAGAAAGGCGCCTTGAACCTTTTCCTGCTGGGTTTCACGAGTGGTCCCGACGATCACGAAACCGACGATCATCAGCACGGCGAACCCGATCATCCCCTTGACTAGATTTGATTCCACGATGGCCTCACAGTTGGAGTGGTTAATAAACGACGTGGACTATAGCAAAAAGCAGCGCCCAGGGCAGGGGAGCATCCAGCAAGTTCAAGGCCTGCCACCCGGGGGATGAAGCGCCCCGATCAGGTTATTGGCCCTGGCGTCGCGCGACCCCAACGGGGCAAGGCCGAAACGGGTTTCGATCAGCTTCAGGATTGAAGTCGTGTCGTACGTCGTATGGTCGATATGACCGCCGCGCGAGAAGGGTGAAATGATCAGCGTCGGCACCCGGCTGCCCGGCCCCCAGCGGTCGCCCTTGGGCGGCGGGACATGATCCCAGAAGCCGCCATGTTCGTCATAGGTCACGATGACCATCATGTGCGGCCATTGCGGACTTTTCTCCAACTGGCCCAGAATGCCGGCCACCCGTTTCTCGCCGGTCAGCAGATCGGTGCTGCCGGGATGTTCGTTATCCGTGCCGATCGGCTTGTAGAAAACCACCGACGGTAGCGAACCATCGTCGATGCTCTTCAGAAAATCCGCCTCATCCTTGAGGTGGGCCGCACGTTCCGCCGTCCCGTCACCATAGCGCTTGAAATAGGCGAAGGGCTGATGATGAAACTGGAAGGACGGGGCCGCCTTGCCGGCCAGCGCATCATTCCAGCCCGATGCATACCAGGCCCAATCGGTCCCCTTGTCGGAAAGCCGGTCACCGATCGTGGGCATGGTCAGCGGTGGCAGTATTTTTTCCGGATGCCCCGCTTCGGGGCCATGCGGGCTGTAGCTGGAATAAATAGTGTTGACGGCATAGCCATCGGGAGTGAATGCGCCATCCTTGAGCAACTCACCACGGGGACCCAGTTCGACCCTGTTGGCATTGGGAGGATTGGGATGACGGGGCGTACAAGCACAAATCATCCACATGTGATTGATAAACGAACCGCCAAAGGTGCCGGCAAAAAACCGGTCCGCCAGCGTATAGCGGCGGGCAAAATCCCATAGAGGCAGCTCGCGGCCATCGTAATACCCCATCGCCAGTCCACCGACATTTGAAACGGCGGCAAATCGATCCATCCGCCCGCCGTTGATTTGCTGCTGATGCTGGTAAAAGCGATGGGTGGGGTCACCGATCCGCTCACCTTTCGGGACGTACTGGCCAATCTCAAAGGGGCGATTCGGCAGCTTTTCTGGAAACCGATGATCGGGCTCCGGTGGTTTTTTGAGCGTATCCATCACCCGGGGCAAATAAGCATAGGGCTTGCCCGCCGAATCCGTCTGCAGCGTGGTTCGCCGCGGTCCGTTGGCCAGGCCATCGGCCCCGGGAAACAGCCCGTAAAGATTGTCGAAGCTGTGGTTCTCGAGATAGATCACCACGATGTTCCGGATTTTGGACAAGTCCTTCGATGCGGGCTGTTTGGCTTGTGACACAGGCGGAATGCCAAGCGCTAAAAGCGCCGCGAAAAGGGAACAAGCGATGACTTTCATACGGGGTGAACCGACATACAACTGGAGAGTTTCATCATCCTGTTTTCCCGGTTTTTGCACAAAATCTTGTCAGGTTGGATTTGATCGGCGCGTGTACCGATGCTTTACGCCGACCGGAAAATACTCGGCATCGCCAAAACCAAGCAGCATGACAGCCGGTGTTTGCCGTTCGGGCGGGACGTAGTGGCTGAATTCGCTGTTGAGCCGGAGCAACTGGGTTCGGATGCTGTCAGCCAGCGCATTGGCCATGCCGTCATTCGCCTCGATACCGGGCCGTAATTCGGCGGTCACGCTCAGGTACTTGTCACCGCGGGCATCCTCGCGAACTTCCAGCACAAACTTGCCGGTCAGCCAGTCGATCACCGCCGGTTGCTCCAGACCCACGGTGACATTTTCCGGGTAAATGTTGGCGCCATAAAACGACACGGTGAAATCCGCCCGGCCAAACACGAAGACCAGCGGCAGTTCCCTGACCGGCGTGTTCAGACCCAACTGTTTAGCCATCCAGTCCCCGGCACCCTGATCTCTCAGGAAGTCTTGCATCGCGCCAAAGCCGATGATGCCGCCCTTGTCGGCAATGTGATACCGCACCAGGGGCACGCCACTCTCACCGGAAACCACCAGCGTCTGTTCATGCGTCTCGAAATAGCGGCTGCGCGGGTCGTACTGCACCAGCGTGGGCAGCCGTGATTCCCCGAACAGTTCGCGTGCGGCGGCAGGATGCTCGGCCAGAAAGCGCCGGGCCGCGATGGTGTAGGGCGTTTCGTTACCCAGAACACCGCCGTCCGCCGTTCCATAAAGCGAGGCCGTGTCATGACAGGGCGAAGAGGACCCGACGCGTCGGATCAACTCGGCCCGCCATTCTTCGCTGAAGACTTCCCCGGCAAATACCATGCGCACCTTATGCCGTGACCAATCGATGCCTTCGGCCAAACCGGCATCGATCACGTCCTTAACGAACGGCGGGTATCCCAGCAGCACGGTCTGCTCGAACTCCGGTGACAGTGCGCGAACGATGCGGAAAATCTCGTCCTTGTTGTTGCCGGGCGTCGCCACCATCAGCGGATAGCCCTTCTGCGAGAGGTGCCAGCAGCACGAAGTCGTGAAGAGGCCGCCGACCCAGTTGCCCAAGGCAAAACAGACGATTGCCAGCGTCCGACGCTCATGGGCGAGGAAACTGTCACTAAAGACCTGCTCGAAGCGCACGGCGATATCGAGCTCATGCCGAAGCGAACGCGGCCAAAAGGTCGGCTGGCCGGTGGAGCCCGAGGACACCGCGATCCGATCGCAAGTCGTCAGACTGCCCTCTTCACACCGCATCGCCAGCGGATACGCCTGCATGTAGTCGGTCTTGGTCATCAGCGGCAAACGGCTGAAGTCCGCCAGTGTCGTTATGGTTTCCGGCTCGATTGCATGCGCCGCGATAAATTCCCGATACGCTGGGACGGTCTCGGCCGTGCGTCGGAACAGCGTCAGCACCCCGGTAATTCCGGCTTCCGGGGCCGGCTGAATCAGCGCGTCCAGATCAGTCGTGCAAAAGTGCTGGAGCGACCGCTGGGTTTCGGTCTGGTATGAACTGGATTTCATCATTGGCGCCCTCTATTGGATACCCCGGCCACGTCAATTCAGTGCGTTATGCCAGAACGGCGTACCCACCACCGGCGTACTGGCCTCGGCGGACTCCCGCTCGGCCATCGCTCCGCCCAGATAGGCCAGCCGCCCGGCCTGTATCGCCTGAGCAAACGCCTGTGCCAGGGCTACCGGGTCGGCAGCCTGCGCCACGGCCGTATTCAGCAACACACCATCGAAACCCCACTCCATCACCTGACAGGCGTGGGAGGGTAAGCCGATACCCGCATCGATCAGCATGGGAACATCGAGCCGTTCGCGCAGCAATCTGAGCGCGTAGGGGTTGATCGCGCCCTTGCCGGTCCCGATCGGCGCCGCCCAGGGCATGATGGCCTCACAGCCGACATCGACCAGTCGACGGCACAAGACCAGGTCTTCCGTGCAATACGGCAGCACCTTGAAACCCTCGCGCAGCAGACGGTCTGCCGCCTTGGCCATATTGAGGGTGTCGGGCTGAAGCGTGTAATCGTCGCCAATCAGCTCCAGTTTGATCCATTCGGTGCCAAACACCTCACGCGCCATCATGGCCGTGGTGTAGACCTCCTCCTCAGCATGACAGCCGGCAGTATTCGGCAAAAACGGAATATCCAGTTCGCCGAGCAGATCCCAGAATGCCTGACCGCCGATCTCGTTATGACCTGCCGCCTGCCGACGCAAGGAAACCGTCAGCATCGCCGGCGTCGCCGCCCGGACAGCCTGCTCAAGAATTTTGGGCGAGGGATAGCGCGCGGTACCCAGCAGCAGTCGGCTGGGGAAGGCTGTGCCGTAGAGCGTCAGGTTGTCGGGTGAAGACTGCAGGGACATCCCTTAACCCCCCGCCACCGGCTGGACGATCTCCAGCTGATCATCCGGCTGCAGCACCGTGGCCGCATAATTCTGGCGATGGACAAAACTGAGGTTCAGCGCAACGGCAAAAGGGGGCTTGGCGCCAAAGGCATCCAGTGCCTCGGCAACTGTTGCACCCTCGGGTAATTCCAGTGGTTTCTGATTGATCCTGATCCACATGCCGCTCAAGCCGCCTCCTTGAATTGATAAATCGGAGCCCAACGCTGGCCATTGCGCCAGTCCTCAAGACCAGACGACGATCGGCCCAGTTGATGCACCAGACCAAGCGCCGCATCCATCAACGCCGGCGCCATCAGGTAACCATGCCGGTAAAGCCCGTTGATCCGGATCAGCCGTCCGCCATCCCAGCGAATTTCCGGCAGATTATCCGGCAAAGCGGGTCGACATTGGGTCACCATCTCCAGAATGCGGGCCTCGCCAAACGCGGGATGGACAGAATAGAGCGCGGACAACAATTCCAGCGCCGAGCGAACGCTGGTCGGCGAAGTGTCCTCCGACTCGATCTGCGTGGCACCAATGACGTAAACCCCGTCGGTCTTGGGGGCGATATAGATCGGGTAACGCGGGTGCAACAGACGAATCGGGCGGGACAGCTCAACCTCCGGCGAGTGAACACGCACCACCTCGCCGCGCACTCCGCGCACCGTCGGCCAGTCCATCTTTGCGCCCAGTCCCCGGCAATCGATGATCCAGTCCGCCCGCACCTGCGCCGGCTCAACCTCGGTATGCCAGCGCAAGCTGACACCGGCCTCCATCAGCGCCTTGCCCAGCGCAGACAGCAAGGCACGATTGTCGAGCTGGCCTTCACGGGGCAAATAGATGCCCCGGGCGAAACGCTGGCCCAGGGCCGGTTCCACCTCGGCAATCTCCGCGCCGGAGAGCTCCCGAGCGCGACTGTCAATTGGCAATTGGTCATCGTATCGATGGAGTCGCCGGCCGAACTGCGCGGCCTGATCACGATCCTGTGAATGCCAGACGATCAGGGTACCGCTCTGCTGGAAAAAAACCGGATCGGGCAAGGTCGCCAGCAGCTCCGGCCAGCGCTCCAGGCTGGCCTGCCCCAGATTGACGATCAGCGGTTCGGACTCCACGGATTCGGCCAAAGGCGCCAGCATCGCCGCCGCCACATGGGCCGCCGACTGGCTGGCATCCGGACCGCCCCGATCAAACAATTCGACGCTGTGCCCTTCACGCGCCAGTGACAGCGCCATCAACCGGCCCATCAAGCCCGCACCCAGCACGGCAAACGACGCACTCATGCGATCAATCGGCCAAGTCTATGCAACCGGCCGGACTGGCCAGATGCTCGGCCACCATGAAATAGCATTGAATTGTCGGGCTCCTCAGTCATGACAATGAATCAAACCGGGGGGCCAACGAGGGGAAGTATGGCTCTCTAGCCGGGTTCTGCATGAACCGGAGAGCCTTGAAACTTCCCACGCCGGCATTATCCGGATCGGGTTTGAGGGTCTCTCTCAGCACTGCGACCATGGCAGGCACCCCTGTTTCAACGAGCCGCGATTAAAGCACAATCCAGCTCGATCGCGAAGCTGGAATACGGCGATTGGTCAGGCGTTCTTGCGTGCAAGCACGAGCCATCTGAATCCGGCCATGCACAGCGCGCCGAAGAGGGTAGCCGAGACATCCATGCCGATACCCGCCCAGAAACCGTGCACCTGGAAATAGCCGGTCATGAGATTTTTCAACACCGCATGCATCCAGAACAGGAAACCGCCGTAGTAAATCATTGCCCCGGCGATGGCCCACGCCAACGCCGGCTGACCCCGACTTTCCGCCGTGCGGTAATACCAGAAGGCCGAAAGCAGCACGGCCAGTACGGACAGGATTGCGGTCATGGGAGTCTCCTTGGGATGATGCGGTACTCTACCAAAATCATGTTCCCTCGCGACCCGTCGGTTTTGCGGTCAGCCAGGCCGCTTCAGGTGATCTCATGCCCAAACCACCCCGCATCCAATCGTTCCTTGCGAACATTCCTGCAACACTCCCCGAGGAAGTCTTCGAAACCTGGCTGGAAACCCCAGCCTTTCGGCTGGAGCGGATTCTCTCGCGAGGTCACGCCTCACCGGAAGACACATGGTATGACCAGGCGCTGGACGAATGGGTAATGCTGCTACAAGGCCGTGCCCGGCTGCAGATGGAAGATGAGGTTGAACCTATCGAGCTGCAGCCAGGCGATACCCTGCTGATTCCTGCCCATTGCCGACACCGGGTCAGCTGGACCGACCCCGAACAGGACACCGTCTGGCTGGCGTTGCATTTCGCGTCAACACAGACCGAACAGCCTGCCAATGGCTAACTGCTTGATTAGCTTGAGGTTTACTCCTCGCGCTCCAAGCTACTCACCCTGAGAATCACCCCTTCCGCATCCGTCACCCGGACCTTCGTGCCCTGCGGGCAATCCTCGCCCTCGACCCGCCAAGTTGAATCATCCACGTGAATCTTCCCTCGCCCGTTGACGATGGGCTCCTCCAGAGTAAACACGCGACCCACATACTGGGCGGTGCGCTGATTGAGCAGGGGTCGATCGGACTGGATGGGCCGACGCTTTAGATAGCGGCGGAAGACAGCAACACTCAGCACGGACAGCACAGAAAACAGGATTACCTGATGCTCGAAGTCGATCCCCGGGAACACCCAAAGCACGGCGCCGACGACAAAGGCGCTCTCGCCCATCCAGATGAAGAACATGCCGGGCACCAGCAGCTCGACGATCAGCAGGATGGCGCCCAGCGACCACCAGTGCCAGAACACCACATCAAAAGGCATGGCGTCAGCCCTCCTTTTTGGTGAAGGCTTCGCGGGTCAGTTCACCAATACCGCCCAGCGCGCCGATGACGCTGGATGATTCCAGCGGCATCAGAATGACCTTGCTGTTATCGGCACTGGCCAAGCCCTGCAGGGCCTCCACATATTTCTGGGCGACAAAGTAATTGACCGCCTGCACATCACCCTTGGCGATGGCTTCGGACACCATCAGCGTGGCGCGAGCCTCGGCCTGGGCCAGTCGCTCGCGGGCTTCTGCCTCGCGGAAGGCGGCCTCCTTGCGGCCTTCGGCTTCCAGCACCGCCGCCTGTTTCTCGCCCTCGGCCTTGAGAATCGCCGCCTGGCGCAGGCCTTCGGCTTCCAGCACGGCCGCTCGCTTGTCGCGTTCCGCCTTCATCTGCCGCGCCATCGAATCGACCAGATCCTGTGGCGGCTTGATGTCCTTGATCTCGATGCGCGTCACCTTCACACCCCAGGGCGTCGTTGCATCATCCACCACCGATAGCAGCCGGGAGTTGATCTCGTCGCGCTTTGAGAGCAACTCGTCGAGATCCATCGAACCCATGACCGTGCGGATATTGGTCATGGTCAATTGCAGGATGGTGTATTCGAGGTTGCTGACCTCATAGGCCGCGCGGGCCGCATCGATGATCTGGTAAAACACCACGCCGTCGACTCGCACAATGGCGTTGTCCTTGGTGATGATTTCCTGCGACGGCACGTCGAGCACCTGCTCCATCATGTTCATGCGCGCACCGACCTGGTCGATGATCGGCATGATCACATTCAGACCCGGACTCAGCGTCATGGTGTACTTGCCGAAGCGCTGCACGGTATACGCCATGCCCTGCGGCACAAACTTGACGCTGAGCACCACCAGCACGATCGACAAGATCAACAGAAACAGGACAAATGAACCGAAGGCGGACATGGCAACCTCCCAAGGGTGTTGAAATCAGAACATATCCAGAACCCGGCCCCGGACCGGCGGACCCTGTGGATGTCGACATGATAGATCGGCGGGATCGATGGCGTCCGCCACAATTCTGGCCGGGTTTTATCGAGGACAACTCGGCGGCGTGATTTGTGGACCGTCATGGCCGTCCACAAACGCCGCCAAAGGCGGCACAATACTGACCTCGACTTTCGGAGACCCGCATGCAACACGCCATCGTTTCAATGCTCGACGAGGGTGACTACCTGTCTGGCGAGGCAATGAGCCCGGTCCGTCATGAATACGTGGATGGCCACGTCTACGCCATGGCGGGGGCTATTAACCCGGCCATTATATATAGTACGGTTAGGCGGCATAGGCGATGGATTTCGCCCGAAAATACGATCGCACCCGATGTGGTTGCTTCTGAATTGACCTGAGATGAGAGACCACTTTCTTCTTG
>JBIIEQ010000030.1:0-36189 GCA_044237765.1 Methylococcaceae bacterium
TCGCCATTTAAAGTGGTACGCGAGCTGGGTTTAGAACGTCGTGAGACAGTTCGGTCCCTATCTGCCGTGGGCGTTGGAGATTTGAGGGAAGTTGCTCCTAGTACGAGAGGACCGGAGTGAACGAACCTCTGGTGTTCCGGTTGTGATGCCAATCGCATTGCCGGGTAGCTATGTTCGGACAGGATAACCGCTGAAAGCATCTAAGCGGGAAGCCCCTCCCAAGATGAGATCTCCCTGGGACCTTGAGTCCCCTGAAGGGCCGTTGGAGACTACGACGTTGATAGGTTGGGTGTGGAAGTGCAGTAATGCATGAAGCTAACCAATACTAATTGCCCGTGAGGCTTGACCATATAACACCCAAACGGTGTGGGCGTGACACTTTACGCGCTGTGTACAGATTTCCAGTGAAGAGCCAAAGAAGAATATAGAACGATGGCTCGTTCTAACCAGTTTGCCTGGTGGCCAGAGCAAGCGGGAACCACCCGATCCCATCCCGACCTCGGAAGTGAAACCGCTTAGCGCCGATGATAGTGCAGATTACCTGTGCGAAAGTAGGGAACTGCCAGGCTCCAATCCCTCAAAAGCCCTGTGTGCTCAGCATCCGGGGCTTTTTGTTATCTGCCGCTTTACACCCAAGCTGGATTCAGCCCCAGAAAGGCCGCCTATCCTCGGAGGTTGGCCCCGCTCAATCCTTCTCTAACCGCCCGTCCGTCAGCCGCCACTGGCGCTCCATCCGCGACGCTAGGCTCGCATCATGCGTGACCACCAGAAAACTCACTCCGTACGCTTCATTCAAATCCAACATCAGTCCATAAACATGGTCAGCGGTCTTGCGGTCAAGATTGCCGGTGGGCTCGTCAGCCAACACGCAGCGTGGGCGGGTAACCAAGGCGCGGGCTATAGCTGCCCGTTGACGCTCACCGCCAGAAAGCTCACCTGGCTTGTGCTTGATGCGGTTGCTCAGGCCAACCTGTTGCAGCATGATATTCGAGCGCTCTCTGGCCTCTTCAATCCCGATATCGGCGATCAAAAGCGGCATTGCAACATTCTCGAGCAATGTGAATTCGCCCAGGAGATGGTGAAACTGGTAAATGAAACCCAATGCCTGATTGCGTAACGCAGAGAGTTGTCGTTCATTAAGGGTGGCTAGCTTTTGGCCAACCAGTTCAACCGCACCTGAAGAGGGTGTATCAAGACCCCCTAACAGGTGAAGAAGGGTGCTTTTGCCTGAACCCGAAGAACCCATGATGGCAACCCGTTCACCGGTACCAATCGAGAGAGTAATGTCTTCCAGCACATTGACATCCAGGTCACCCTGGTTAAAGCGCTTATTTAGATTCCGACAGGAAACTACCGGGTTACTCATAACGTAATTCCTCTGCCGGCTTGATCCTTGATGCCTGCCAGGCAGGATAGAGCGTTGCAATGATCGAGAGGAGGAACGCAACACCTGTAATGCGATAGACATCCGCCCATATCAGCTTGGAAGGCAGTTCACTGATGTAGTAAACGTCCGCTGATAGGAACTGAACGCCGAAGAGTCTTTCAATGGCTGGCACCACTGTTTCCACATTGAGGGCAAGCAAGACTCCACCAATGCCCCCGATCAGTGTTCCGAACAAACCGATGACGGTGCCAAGCACGATAAAAATGGCCATCACCGAGAGAGGAGTCATCCCCTGCGTCCTCAGTATTGCAATATCCGCACGTTTGTCAGTTACAACCATGACGAGCGTCGATACGATATTGAAAGCGGCTACGGCCACAATTAGCAACAGGATGATGAACATCACGCGTTTTTCGGTTTGGATGGCCTTGAAGAAGTTGCTGTGCGCCTGAGTCCAGTCGGTAATCATGTGTTCGCCGGGTAGTTTTGGGCCGATCTCTCGTGCGATTTGTCTCGCGTAGAAAACATCATCGACCTTGAGTCGCAGGCCGGAGACGGCATCGTCCAGGCTGAACAATCGCTTGGCATCTTCAAGATTGATCAGCGCCAAATTGCGGTCATATTCAAACATCCCGACATGAAAGATACCCATTACCGTGAAACGTTTGAGTCTTGGCAGGATGCCTGCTGGCGTTGGGGTTACCTGGGGAGTAATCACCGTGATCTTGTCACCAGTGATCACACCAAGATGTTCTGCCAGCTCCGCCCCGAGAATGATGCCGAACTCCCCTGCTCTGAGATCCGAAATATTGCCGGAAATCAGCCTTGTTGCGACTTCCGATACCCGTGGTTCGAATTCGGGCAGAATGCCTCTGATCAAAGACCCGCTCACACGTCGGTCTGAGTTGATCATAGCTTGCCCTTCGACATAGGGTGCCCACCCTTTGACTCGGTTTTCAGCTTTCAGCGCGTCCTGGAGAGTTTCCCAATCGTGAAGTTCGCCGTCAGTGCCGGTGATTGATGCGTGGGACGTCATTCCGAGTATCCGATCACGCAACTCGGCCTCAAAACCGTTCATCACCGACAGGACGGTAATGAGTGCGGCGACTCCTAACGCAATGCCAAGTATCGAGGTGAGAGTGATAAAGGAAATAAAGCCCGTGCGACGTTTCGCTCTTGTATAGCGCAGCCCGATAAAGAGGGTAAGGGGTTTGAACATGACTTGGAGATAGCCGCCGCTCTTCTTCTGTAGAAGGCCGCAGGGTTAGACGGTGGTTCCGGCCTTCTGGCACTCAAAGCAAACGCCATAAAGGCACAGGGAATGATCGGTGAGTGCGAAATGCTTCTTTTTGGCTATTTCCTTTTGGAGCATTTCAATGGTTTCGTCCTGAAATTCCTCGACCCGGCCACATTGAACGCAGACAAGATGGTCGTGATGATCACCCCGGTTAAGTTCAAAAACCGAGTTCCCGCCCTCAAAGTGGTGGCGGATCACGAGGCCGGCTCCTTCAAACTGAGTGAGCACGCGATAAACGGTGGCAAGGCCGATTTCTTCGCCCTCGGTTACGAGATGCCGAAAAATTTCTTCCGCGCTCAGGTGGCGGTCATGTGGTTCTCTTCGTTCTAGAATCTCAAGAATTTTGATGCGGGGAAGAGTGACTTTCAGGCCCGCGTTGCGGATGTCTTTGCTTTCCAGGGCGTCTGCTCCGTTCGATGTTTTAGGCTGCCCTATAGGGTATGATTATCAGCTTGCACTTGTACGCAAGCATCATACCATGCGCCACTTACGCTTTGTCATCGCTACTGCCATCGGTCTATCCACGGCAGCCTGCTCCTGGGACTGGCTTCCCTTCGTATACCGACAGGATATTCATCAGGGCAACATCATTTCTCAGGAGATGGTTGATCAGTTGCGCCCCGGGATGACTAAACGCCAGGTGACTTACGTCATGGGGGCTCCTTTGATGATCGATCCCTTTCATGATGAACGCTGGGACTACGTTTATTCAAATCAACCGGGCGATGAGCCACGGGTTCAGAAGAATGTCACCTTGATCTTCAGTGGGGATGAGTTGGCCGAATTGCAAGGTGACTTCCGTCCTGGGACCTTGCCTTCCATCGAGATGAAAAAGGACGCGACAATCAATGTGCCCAAAATTGATCGTGAAAGGACCCTCTGGCAGATGATCACCGATCCCTTCAATAGCGAGGCTGAGTAGCTCGCGTTCCCATCCTCAGCTTTTTTGGCTCCTCTCCCGGCGCGCAGTTCTTGGGTCGGCGATCAGCGGACGATAGATCTCAACGCGATCGCCGGGCTTTAGTTTGACTTCAAGTTCGCATGGCCGACCGAAGATGCCTGCCGAAAGGGAGTTCAGTTCGATTTCGGGGAACCGGTTTAGAATCCCTGAGGACTGGATGGCAGCACCAACGGTAGTGCCCTCGGGAATTTCCAATGGCAATAGCGTTTGAGACCACTGCTTCGCGTAAGCGACCTCTACTTTCATGCTGCCTTGTCATGAGCTTTAGTCCAGGCTCTCTGAATCATAGAAGCCCTATGGCGTGGCCAAAGATGATGAAAACGGAGAGGGGTACGGCATATTTGATAAGGACTTTCCAGTAAGGGTAATAAGTCCCCAGCTCCAGTTCCTTCTCGCTGTCTTGTTGTTTCATGATCCAGCCGGCAAATATCGCGATCAAGATACCACCCGCCGGCAGCATCACGTCGGCGGTCAAGAAATCGACCAGCTCAAATACATTCTTGTCGAACCACGTCAGCGAAGACCAATGGTTAAATGACAGCAGGGTTCCCAGACCCAGAAACCAGCAAAGCGATCCAGCATAGACACTGGCGCGGCTGCGGCTCAGTCCGCAATTTTCCGAGAGCCAGGCAACCGCGGGTTCTATGAGGGCGATCG
Organism: Methylococcaceae bacterium; assembly: GCA_044237765.1. Lineage (GTDB taxonomy): Bacteria > Pseudomonadota > Gammaproteobacteria > Methylococcales > Methylococcaceae > UBA6136. Next base: position 4,303 of record JBIIEQ010000030.1, read on the forward strand.
CCGAGGTGATCGCTGCAAAAAAAACAAGAATAAAGAACAGCGTGCCGAACAGCCCCCCACCGGGCATGTGGCCAAATGCAAGGGGCAATGTTTCGAAAATCAAGCCTGGCCCCATGCCCGGGGCAAGGTGGTTGCTGAAGACTACGGGAAAAATTGCGATACCTGCCATCAAGGCGACCAACGTGTCCATGAAGGCCACGAAAATTGAGGAGCGTCCGATCGAAACATGGTCAGGCAGATAGGATCCATAGACCATTATCGAGCCCATTCCCAGTCCCAGAGAGAAAAAGGCCTGGCCCATGGCCAGCAACAGGCTCTCCCCGGTCAGCTTGTTGAAGTCGGGTTTGAACAGAAATGAAACCCCCTCAGCAAAACCGCTGGACCCCGCTGCGTAAAAATCGAGGGCCAGCAGCATCAGCAGTAATCCGGGCATCATGATGCGGGTTACCCGCTCCAATCCTTGACTGACGCCTTTGCTCACAATCAAGGCAGTGGCGGCCATAAACGCCGTGTGCCAGACCAGTTGAACGTCGGGTGCGGTTTTCATGTCCTGAAAGGTCAGTTGCGCTTTCTCGGGAGTGACATTCTTCAGGAAGCCTCCAGCCATCTTGAAGATATAGGCCATCGACCATCCCGCAATGACCGAGTAGTAAGACAGGATCAGGAAGCCCGCCAATACCCCCAGCCAACCGACATAGCGCCAGGCATGATGTGCGCCGGCGTGGTCAGCCAGTGTGGCCATGGTGTTGATGGGGCTTTGTCGCCCGCGACGGCCCAGCATGGTTTCCGCCATCATGAGCGGCAATCCAATCACGATGACGCACGCTAGGTAGACCAGAACAAATGCTCCGCCCCCGTTTTCTCCCAGCAAGTATGGGAACTTCCATATGTTCCCCAGACCGATCGCAGAACCGCTGGCGGCGAGAATGAAGGCAAGGCGTGAGGACCATTGTCCATGGAGCAATCGTTGGTCGGTCATGTCTGGAGCCGTGTTTGAGTGTCTGGTTAACCCGCAGGAAGAGCATTCAAGTAAAATACATCATTTCGGCGATTCAGTCAGGGATTCAAGGCACAGTTGATGGCTGCAAAAAAGAACAAGGATGGCCCCGGTACCGGCACCATCGCCCTGAATCGTCAGGCGACTCATGACTATTTCATTGAGGAAAGGTTCGAAGCGGGTCTGGTTTTGCTGGGCTGGGAAATCAAGAGCTTGCGGGCTGGTCGTGTTCAGCTCAAGGAAAGTTATGTGGTTCTGAAGAGCGGTGAGGCATGGCTGCTTGGTTCGCACATCTCTCCTCTAACATCGGCTTCGACCCACGTGATTCCCGACCCTGTGAGGACGCGCAAGCTCTTGTTGCATCGTGGCGAGCTAAGTCGCTTGATCGGTCACGTCGAGCGAAAAGGCTACACGCTGGTTCCTCTGGCGCTGTATTGGAAGAAAGGTCGGGCCAAGCTCGAAATCGGGCTGGCCAAAGGCAAAAAAATGCACGACAAACGTGCGGCGGAAAAGGACCGTGACTGGGATCGCGAAAAACAGCGGGTCATGAAGCAGGGCTAGATTCATAGTGGTCAGTGGCTGACCGAAGGGCTTTCTGAGCCGGTGATCACATCATTTCTTTCGCCAAACCGTAACTACACCATCAAAATCCTTAGTGCTTTACTGCAACACGACAAAATGAAAGGACTACAGACGTTAATTCTCCTTTTGGCCGCCCACATATTTTGGCTGCCATGCGTCGAAGCTCGTGAATATTCTGCCTTGGTGGTCGAGCCTGAATCCGGGCGAGTCTTGTACGAGAAGTATGCCGATGAGCTAAGGCATCCGGCTTCCGTCACCAAGATGATGACGCTTTACCTGGTGTTCGAGGCGCTCGAGCGGGGCGACCTCACACTCAATACGCCACTGGATGTCTCGCGGACCGCCGTTTTGCGCCCACCTTCAAGGCTTGGTCTGACGCCCGGTGAAACGATCGGTGTTGAGGATGCCATTCTTGGTCTTGTCACACGTTCTGCCAATGATGTTGCCACCGTTATTGCCGAAAATCTTGGGGGTACCGAGTCATCCTTTTCTGCGATGATGACAGCCAAGGCTCGTAGTTTGGGAATGCGGGACACGGTATTCCGCAATGCCTCGGGCCTGCCTGATGCTGACCAGGTGACCACGGCGTGGGACATGTATCGGCTCGGGAAGGCACTGATTGAAGACTTTCCGCGGTATTACCCTTACTTTTCAACGCCGCGCTTCTATTATCGGGGGCAGAGCTTTGACAATCACAATCACCTGATGGAAACCTATCCCGGAATGGACGGCATCAAAACCGGGTTCATCAATTCATCGGGATTCAATCTGGTGGCATCCGCCAGCCGGGGAGGGCGTCGAATTATTGGGGTTGTGTTCGGTGGCCCGAGCGCGGTCCGACGTGACGATCACATGAGGGAAATTCTTGATGACGGGTTTGCCCAGCTCAATGGCGCCCCCCCCGGCTACATTGAAGCCGGTTTTGACCATCCTTCCGAGCCGCGAGGCCAAGGGCGACTTTTCAGTGGCTTAGATGACGAACTGCCCCAGGTAACGTTTGGCAGTGCCAAGCGGTTCAAAAGTGGCGTGTCCCCATCGGGCGCCCCCTATCCCAGGTCCGTCTACAACCCGCCTAGAAATTCCAGATCCTCGGTTTCTATGTCTCAGTCTTCGGAAACCAGGGCCCGCAATTCAAAGCCGGATTCTTCCCGGTTAGCGTCCAAGCCGCCCACACTGGCGACGCAGCGAGCGGCCACCAAGGTACCCTCGTCGATATCGGCTCCAAAGCCACCTAAGGTCCCCATTAATGGCTCGTCCGCTTCTGATCGAGCACGCAGCAAAACGCCAAATTTGGTGAGGGCGACTCCACAGAAAAGTAGGACAGGGTCGATGCCGGGTACCGCAACCTGCAAGGGGGCAAAGGACAAGAACGGCAGATGCCCTGCCAAGTAAAGCTTGTGGTCTTGCATGACTGACCACTCAGTGCAAACACCTTACGAACGCTTGGGTGGAGAAGAGGCTCTGCGGGCGTTGGTCAATCGGTTTTACCGCAACATGGATGAGTTGCCCGAAGCCTATGTGGTGCGAGGCATGCATGCCCCGGATCTGCGGGGAGCCGAGAGCAAACTTTTCAAGTTTCTCTCTGGCTGGCTAGGCGGTCCGAATCTCTACTGGGAGGAATTTGGTCATCCACGCCTTCGCATGAGACATCTACCTTTTTTCATCGGCGTCAATGAGCGTGATCAGTGGCTGGTGTGCATGCGTAATGCGCTGGACAGTCAGGTTCAGGATGTCGAATTACGTGAACACTTATATGCAGCGTTCGTTCATACCGCCAACCACATGATCAACCGAGCCGAGTAATCACGACCATGCAGGCCAATCCGGAAGTCCAAAAATGAAAATGTCTCCTGGCGCTTTTCTGGAGTGGGAAGGCAAGCGCATTACGTTGCTCGGAATGTCGGGTGTTGGCAAGACGACACTCGCCAACAAGCTTCCGAGGCATTCCTGGTTTCACTACTCCGGGGACTACCGAATCGGTACGCGGTATCTTGATGAGCCAATTTCGGACAACATCAAGTTGCAGGCGATGGAGGTTCCTTTTCTCAGGGAGCTGTTGCAGTCGGACTCGATCTACATTCGCAGCAATATCACCATCGATAATTTGACGCCGGTTTCCAGCTTTCTCGGCAAACTGGGTAATTCAGCGCAGGGTGGCTTGAGTCTCGATGAATTCAAGCGGCGGCAGGACCTGCACCGCCAGGCGGAAATAAATGCTATGCGTGACGTTCCGGAATTCATCCGCAAGGTGGACGCGATCTATGGCTACAAGAACTTCATTAATGATGGCGGTGGCAGTGTCTGCGAACTCGACGATCCCGAGACCCTGAAAATTCTCGCCAAGCATACGCTGATCATCTATATCCGCACTTCTCTCGAGCTTGATCAGCTCTTGATCGATCGCGCCAAAAGCCATCCCAAACCACTGTATTATCGGGAGGCTTTCCTTGATGAGCAGTTGCCGGTCTTCATGGCCGAGAGAGGCTATGGCGCTGTCGACCAGATTCCGCCGGATGAATTTGTCGCTTGGGTGTTCCCCAGGCTTTTTCGCGCACGCATCCCCAGGTACGAAAGTATTGCTAACGAACTAGGCTATACAGTCGATGCCGGCGATTTGGGGGCTGTGAGCAATGATGCTGACTTTATTAGCCTGATCTGTGATGCGCTGGCCTGATTCCATCATCGAACCGTATACGGGAAGAGACTGAATGCCCTTGGTTGCCCTTACCGATCTTCCGACCTTCAGGCGTCTAAGCGATGAAGGGCAGGAGGTGCTCAGCGTCGAGCGTGCGCGTCATCAGGATATTCGAGAAATGCACATTGGCTTACTGAATATGATGCCGGATGCGGCGCTAGAGGCGACGGAGCGTCAATTTTATCGATTGGTCGGTGCGGCCAATCCGATTGTGCAATTTCATATGCATCCTTTCACGATCCCCGGCTTATCTCGCAGTGCCGAGGCGCAGGCGCATATTGATCGCTACTATGAATCCTTCGAGAAGATTCGTGATGAGGGTCTGGACGGACTGATCATCAGTGGTGCCAATGTGACCCATCCTCATCTGCAGCAGGAGCCGTTCTGGCAACCTCTGACGGAGGTCTTCGATTGGGCGCGTCAAAATGTCACCTCAACACTTTGTTCCTGTCTGGCCACGCATGCGCTCATCCAATACGGCTATGGCATCGAACGAACACATCTGGGATTCAAACGTTGGGGTGTTTATTCGCACCGCGTGGTAGAGCCCCTGCACCCTCTGGTATCTACGATCAATACCCGTTTCGATGTTCCGCACTCGCGCTTCAACGGGATTTTTCGGGAAGACATGGAACGTGTCGGCCTGCGTGTGCTGGTTGAAAGTGGTGAAGCGGGGGTCCATCTTGCGGTCAGCGAGGATCTGGTGAGAGTTGTTTTCTTTCAGGGCCACCCTGAATATGACACCATCAGTCTCTTCAAGGAATACAAGCGGGAGGTGATGCGATACTACCTGGGAGAACGCGAAGACTACCCGCCGCTGCCGGAACACTATTTCGATCTAGATCTTTCGGATTGGCTGAACCGTCATGGGCAAAAGGTCCGGCAGGCCAGGCGAGAGGGTCTGCCGCTTCCGGAGCTTGAGGAAAAATCGGTGGTTTCCCATCTTGACAATACCTGGCGCGACACGGCCAAGGCTGTGTTCAACAACTGGCTGGGTTTGATCTATCAGGTGACGGATCAGGATCGGCGCAAGCCCTTGATGAAGAGAGTGGACCCAAATGATCCGCTGGGTCTGGTCGGGAAATTGCACCATCCCGAGACGGGTGATGTTAAATGAGCGTTTGGCCAATGATGTCGCGGGTGCTTCCCAGTATTCTCATGGACAGGTGGGCAGGATTTTCATAAAATCCCACGCAGTTTAGGACTTACGCGAATCGACATGAACGGGGCGAACCTGACGGTTCATCCCGTTTTGCATGTTTAAGGTGGACTCTATTGAATACCCAAGCATTACTGGCCCTGGAACATGGAACGCTATTCCGGGGTGTGGCTATAGGCGCCGAGGGCTGCTCGGTGGGCGAAGTCGTTTTCAATACCTCCATCACCGGCTATCAGGAAATCCTCAGTGATCCTTCCTACGCCCGACAGATTGTCACTTTGACCTACCCCCATATCGGCAACGTCGGCATCAACGATGAAGACGTGGAATCGGGTGAGCTTTTCGCCAGCGGTTTGGTCGTCCGTGATGTTCCGGCCCGATTGAGCAACTGGAGGGCCAGCAGGAGCCTGTCCGATTACCTTAAGGCGAATAACGTCATCGGTATTGCGGGAATCGATACGCGTAAGCTCACCCGGATTTTGCGTGATCAGGGCGCCCAGCGTGGCTGTTTGATGGCGGGAGCTTTGGTGAATGACAGCGATGCCCTGGCCGCTGCCCGTGCTTTCCCTGGCTTGCAGGGTATGGATCTGGCGAAAGAGGTGACGGCCTCGGCGACCTACCCATGGACCGAAGGTTCGTGGCAGCTTGGTCGGGGTTATGCGACCCCCAAACAATCAAATTTTCACGTGGTTGCCTACGACTTCGGCGTCAAACGCAATATTCTCCGGTTGCTGGCCGATCGCGGTTGCCGCTTGACGGTGGTTCCTGCGACGACGCCTGCGGAAGCAGTGCTGGCTCTCAATCCCGATGGCATATTCCTGTCGAATGGTCCTGGCGACCCCGAGCCCTGCGACTATGCAATTTCAGCCATCAAGGTGTTTCTGGAGCGACGTATTCCGGTTTTTGGCATCTGTCTGGGGCATCAGTTGCTGGGCTTGGCCGCAGGGGCGCGAACGGTGAAGATGAAATTCGGTCATCATGGCGCCAATCATCCCGTGCAGGAGCTGGACTCCGGACGGGTGCTGATCACTAGTCAGAATCATGGTTTTGCTGTTGACGAGCAAAGTTTGCCCGCCCATGTCCGACCCACTTACCGCTCGCTGTTCGATGGCAGCCTGCAAGGGATTGAGTTGATCGATCGTCCTGCATTCAGCTTCCAGGGGCACCCGGAGGCAAGTCCTGGGCCTCATGATCTGAAGCCCCTGTTTGATCGTTTCATCGATCAGATGCAATCCGTTCGCCACTGACGACACCCCCGCCTCATGCCAAAGAGAACTGATATCCAATCCATCCTCCTGCTTGGTGCCGGTCCGATCGTGATCGGGCAGGCCTGCGAGTTCGATTATTCCGGCGCACAAGCCTGCAAGGCTCTGCGTGAGGAAGGGTATCGCGTGATTTTGGTGAACTCCAATCCGGCCACCATCATGACCGATCCGGAGATGGCCGACGCAACCTATATCGAACCCATCGACTGGCAGACGGTCGCGCGTATCATCGAAAAGGAACGGCCGGATGCCCTGTTGCCCACCATGGGCGGTCAGACTGCCCTGAACTGCGCGCTCGATCTGGATAAGCATGGGATTCTGGAGAAGTTTGGCGTTCAGATGATTGGCGCTTCAAAAGAGGCGATCGACAAGGCGGAGGATCGCGAAAAATTCAAGCAGGCCATGACCAGGATTGGCCTGAATTCAGCGCGGTCCAATGTGGCGCACACGCTGGAAGAAGCATTGGCCTGTCTGGAAGAAACCGGTTATCCCGCCATCATTCGACCGTCCTTCACGCTGGGCGGGAGTGGCGGTGGCATTGCCTATAACCGCCAGGAATTCACCGAGATTTGCGAGCGAGGCCTTGAGCTCTCGCCGACCCATGAACTGCTGATTGAGGAGTCAGTGCTGGGTTGGAAGGAATATGAAATGGAGGTGGTCCGCGACCACAAGGACAACTGCATCATTATCTGCTCCATCGAAAACTTCGATCCCATGGGTGTTCACACTGGTGATTCCATCACCGTCGCGCCAGCGCAGACGCTGACCGACAAGGAATACCAATTGATGCGTGACGCCTCGATCGCCGTATTGCGTGAGATCGGCGTGGATACGGGCGGTTCCAATGTGCAGTTCGCCATCAGTCCGGTCGATGGCCGAATGATCGTCATTGAAATGAATCCGCGAGTGAGTCGTTCCTCGGCACTGGCATCCAAGGCAACCGGGTTTCCTATCGCCAAGGTGGCTGCCAAGCTGGCCGTGGGCTATACCCTGGACGAATTGCGCAATGAGATCACGGGTGGTGCGACGCCAGCCTCTTTCGAGCCGACCATCGATTACGTGGTGACGAAAATCCCGCGCTTCACCTTTGAGAAATTCCCTCAGGCCGATGATCGCTTGACGACTCAGATGAAGTCCGTCGGTGAGGCAATGGCCATCGGCCGTACCTTCCAGGAGTCACTGCAAAAGGCCTTGAGGAGTCTGGAAATTGGTGTGGACGGACTGAGTGAGAAACTCGATCTGTCTGCCGACGATGCAGCCGACAGGTTGGCGCGCGAGCTTCGTCAACCAGGATCTGAGCGGATTTTCTATGTGGCCGATGCTTTCCGTCTGGGCTGGTCTTTGGACGAGGTTCACCAGCATTGCATGATCGATCCATGGTTTCTGGCCCAGATGGAAGATCTGGTCGCAGAAGAAACCAACTTGAGTGGGCGGGTCTTGGGAAGTTTGCAGGCGGACGAGTTGTACGCCCTCAAGCGCAAGGGCTTTTCCGATTCGCGTTTGGCGCGACTGCTGGGTAGCCAGGAATTTCAGGTTCGGGCGGCGCGCCATAAATTGGGTGTCCGCCCGGTCTACAAGAGGATTGATTCCTGTGCCGCTGAATTTGCCACGGCCACGGCGTATCTCTATTCGACCTACGAAGAGGAATGCGAAGCGGCGCCCAGCGATCGGCAAAAAATTATCGTGCTGGGCGGTGGGCCAAATCGGATCGGCCAAGGGATCGAGTTTGATTACTGCTGCGTGCATGCCGCGATGGCATTGCGCGACGATGGTTACGAAACCATCATGATCAACTGTAATCCGGAGACCGTGTCCACCGATTTTGACACCTCCGACCGGCTCTATTTCGAGCCATTGACGTTGGAGGATGTGCTCGAAATTATTCACCTTGAGCAGCCATACGGTGTCATTGTCCAGTATGGTGGTCAAACCCCGCTGAAACTGGCCAGAGCCCTGGAAGCCGCCAATGCGCCCATTATCGGGACCACGCCGGATTCCATCGATCTCGCCGAGGATCGCGAGCGATTCCAGAAACTGGTCGACAAGCTGGGTCTGAGGCAGCCGCCGAATCGGACGGCCCGCTCGCCCGAAGAAGCTATTCAATGCGCCAATGAAATTGGGTATCCGCTCGTGGTTCGTCCCTCCTATGTCTTGGGTGGGCGTGCCATGGAAATCGTGTTCAACGACGAAGATCTCAAGCGATATATGCGCGAGGCGGTCAGTGTCTCCAACGAGTCACCCGTATTGCTGGATCGTTTTCTGGACGATGCCATCGAAATGGATGTGGACGCCATTTGCGACGGACAACAGGTTCTGATTGGCGGTTTGATGCAGCATATCGAGCAGGCGGGAGTCCATTCCGGTGATTCAGCCTGCTCCATACCGCCCTACGACCTCAGCCCCGCACTACAGGACGAGATTCGCGAGCAGGTCCGATTGCTGGCGGAATCCTTGGGTGTAGTCGGGCTCATGAATACCCAGTTCGCAATCAAGGGCGACGAAATCTACATATTGGAAGTCAATCCCCGTGCCTCCCGCACGGCTCCTTTCGTTTCCAAGGCGACCGGATATCCGCTGGCCAAGATTGCAGCACGTTGCATGGTGGGCAAGACACTGGAACAGCAGGGTGTCACCCGGGAGCGGGTTCCCACCTACTATTCGGTGAAAGAGGCGGTGTTCCCTTTCATCAAGTTCCCCGGCGTCGATCCTTTGCTGGGGCCCGAAATGAAGTCCACTGGCGAGGTGATGGGTGTGGGCAAGACATTTGGCGAAGCCTACGCCAAGGCGCAGCGGGCGGCCAGTGTACGGCTGCCGCAGAGTGGCAATGTGTTCATCAGCATCCGCCAAAGTGACCGGGTCAAGGTCATCCCCATAGCTAGGGACTTGCTCGCCAGAGGTTTCAAGTTGGTGGCGACCCGTGGTACTGCCAAGTCGCTGGAGGATGCCGGCATCCCCTGTAGTATCGTCAACAAGGTCTATGAGGGACGTCCTCATGTGGTGGATATGATCAAGAACGGTGAGTTGCAATTCATCATCAATACCACCGAGGGCAAGAAGGCGATATCCGACTCATTCACCATTCGTCGACAGGCCTTGCAGGACCAGGTGACCTATACCACGACCATTTCAGGGGCTTGGGCGACGTGCTCTGCACTGGGCGAGATGGCGGCGGGTGACGTCAATTCCCTGCAGGATTTGCACAAAACTCTTAACTGATCCTTCACAAGACAAGTTCGGACAGGCAAAAGCGATGCAAAAAGTACCCCTGACGGCCCGCGGTGCAGAAAAGCTCCGCGAGGAATTGACCCACCTCAAATCCGTTGTTCGTCCCAGGATCACCGAAGCCATCGCCGAGGCGCGAGCGCATGGAGATTTGAAGGAAAACGCCGAGTATCATGCGGCCCGTGAACAACAGAGTTTCACCGAGGGTCGCATCAAGGAAATCGAAAGTAAGTTGTCCAATTGCCAGGTTATCGACGTGACTCAGGTCAACGCGCATGGCAAGGTGGTGTTTGGTGCCACGGTTGATTTGGCGGATGCTGAAACCGGCGATGAGTTGACTTACCAGATCGTCGGGGAAGATGAAGCCGATATCAAGAAAGGGATGATTTCGATTACCTCGCCGATCGCCCGGGCGCTTATCGGCAAGCGCGAGGGGGATGTTGCGACAGTTCATACCCCGGGTGGCGTGCGGGAGTTCGATATCTGCGAGGTCAGGTATATCTGACCCCTGTGGCTTTGTGGGCGGCGAAAAGCCGCCGCTTGTCAGTGTTTTTTCGGCGTTTTCCGATAAAGGGTGACGACATGGCCGATGGCCTGAATCAACTCGGCTGATAAGTCAGTACAAATTTGCTGAATCATGGTTTTACGATCTTCCCGATCAGCCGCGTTAACCCGAACCTTGATCAGTTCATGATGTTCCAGGGCCAGATCGATCTCGTTCAATACGGCAGGCGTGACGCCATTCTGACCGGTAATAACAACCGGTTTCAGTGAGTGGGCCTTAGCCCGCATGAATTTCCTCAATTCGGGTTTCACTCGGTTTTTCTTTCCTTCGTTTTGTCGTTTGGCGTGAATTATGGCGCGTAGTCGAAGCAGTGGCCGCTGGTTGTCCGAGCATTTTGCGGATGAATACGTCAAGCAGGCGCAAGCTCTGGGCTATCGCTCGCGTGCGGTATTCAAGCTAAAGGAACTGGACGAGCGGGAGGGGCTGCTTAAACCCGGTATGGTTGTCGTTGATCTGGGGGCGGCACCTGGGGGATGGTCCCAGTTCGCGGCCCAGCGGATCGGAAAAAAGGGGGCGATTATAGCCCTTGATCTTCTGCCGGTGGAAGACTTGCCTCACGTCACTTTCATTCAGGGTGATTTTCGGGACGATTTGATCCTGGCCCAGCTGTTGGAGGTGCTGGAAGGTAGACCCGTGGATCTGGTGCTTTCAGACATGGCGCCCAATATGAGTGGCAACCGGATTGTCGATCAGGCACGGGGGATGCACCTTGCCGAGCTGGCCCTGGAAACTGCACGCGAGATTCTCAAGCCTGGGGGTGATTATGTGACGAAGCTGTTCCAGGGCCCTGATGTCGACGGCTACGTCAAATCGGCAAGAGACCTCTTCGCCAAGGTTGCGGTTCGTAAACCCAAGGCTTCGCGGGATCGAAGCCCTGAGGTTTATCTAGTCGGCCGTGGTCGGAAATCGATGGCGTCATAGCCCCAAAACTGGTTTTCTTGCGAAGATTTGTGGTCAATCAGTCTCCGATAGATCCGAAAGTCCAATTGACAAATCCGGTCCCTCCAGTGATTTGCTATTCTGGCGGGGCCAGGCGTTCAGCACGGCTTTCACCAGCGTCGCCAGCGGGATGGCGAAGAATACGCCCCAGAACCCCCATAAGCCGCCAAAAAACAGAATTGCGACAATGATGGCCACAGGATGAAGATTGACCACCTCGGAAAACAACAGTGGGATCAGGACCACCGCGTCCACGGCCTGAATGATTGAGTAGGCGAGGATCAGGTAACCGAATTGGTCGCTGATGCCCCATTCAAAAAAGGCCACGATCACGACCGGAAAAGTCACCAGTGTCGCGCCAACGTAGGGAACGATGACTGAAAGTCCCATCAGCACGGCCAACAACAAAGCGTAGTTGAGCCCCATCCACCAGAAGACGACAAAGCTGGCGATGAACAAGGCCAGCACCTCGAAAAACTTTCCCCTCACATAGTTGCCAATCTGCATATCCACTTCTCCCCAGACCTTGTGTGAGAGGTAGCGATCTGTTGGTAGGTATTGGTCGAGCCAGCCCAGAATGCGGTCCTTGTCCTTCAGGAAGAAAAAGACCAGCAAGGGAACCAGAATCAGATAGACGATCAACGTGATGATGCTGACCAGAGAGGAGTAGGAATAGGTCAGCATGGATTGGCCCCAGGTCAACAGTTCGCGACGAATCGTCGCCATGACCTCCAGTAGCTGATCTTCGGTAATGAAATCCGGATACTTTGCCGGTAATTCCAGTACAAGTATTTGTCCGCGCGTCACCCAGCCAGGCAGTTGTTGAACCAGTTGCATGGTTTGCTGATACAGCGACGGGAGCAGGGCGAGCAACATGAAAGCCAGTGAGGCGAGGAAGATCAGGTAAACCACGACCACGGCAAACACCCGGGGTATTCGCTTTCTGACGCCCACCATCACAATGCTGTCCAGGAGATAGGCAATGACACCGGCGGCAAAGACAGGCATCAGCATCTGACCCAGGCTGATGACCAGCAAAAAGATGACAATCAGAAAGATCGCAAAAGAAACTGCCTGTGGATTGGGCAGAAGCCGCCTGGTCCAGTCGCTGATCCATTCCAGAATGTTTTGCATGGCCTTAAGGTTTCCCCTTGTGTTTTCGTTTTTCTTGTTGGGCCTGAATGAGCGTGTCAGTGGGCGCGCGACATGGTACCTCAACTGGCATTGAAGTCTTGATCTGGTTGTGGATTCGGTCCTGTCAAAGCCTTCATGAGATCCGACTGGAAAAGCAAATAACACACTATATTGTGCTTGACGGCGACTTTAGGCACATTCTATAGTGTTGCTCGTTTTATTGAACCCCAGTCTCCCCGAGGTCCCCGCTGATGGAATCCGAATCTTTTACCCAAGCCCCGAAGTCGCCCTTGCCACCGTTTGATGTTCCTGTAGCCGATCTTGAGTTGCGGGTGAATTTGCCGGGTGAAATGCGCGTGATACGCCGCAATGGCAAGGTAAACGGTTTCGATGCGAGCAAGATCAACGTAGCCATCACCAAGGCTTTTCTGGCGGTTGAAGGCAGCACGGCGGCGGCCAGTCGGCGTATCCATGAGGTGGTGGAGGAACTGACTGATCAGGTCGTAAAGGCGTTATTCAGGCGTATGCCGTCCGGTGGCACCATTCATATTGAGGATGTTCAAGACCAGGTTGAACTGGCCCTGATGCGGGGCGAGCACCACAAGGTCGCGCGCTCCTACGTCTTGTATCGCGCAGAGCGTGCTCGTCTTCGTGCCGAGAAGACGGCCAGCCAGCCGCAAAACCAAACGACCGATCACGGTATCAAGGTCACTCTTGACGATGGCACGCAGAAACCGCTCGATTTCAAGCGACTGCAGAAAATCGTAGATGAAGCCTGCCGTGGTTTGTCGGACACGGATGGTGCCTGGATACTGGAGGAAACTCGTCGCAACCTTTTCGACGGAGTACCCGAGAAAGATGTCGCTCCGGCCTTGCTCATGGCGGCGCGGACACGGATCGAGCAGGAGCCTAACTACTCGTTTGTCACCGCCCGGCTTCTGCTGGACAGCATGCGCACCGGGGCGCTCGGTTTCCTGGGCCATGGCCGCAAGGAAGCGACCCAGGCAGAAATGCAGGAACTTTATGGTGAATATTTCGCGGATTTCGTCAGGCGTGGCGCGGAAATTGAGCTTCTCTCTGCGGAGCTGACCCGCTACGACCTGAAGCGGCTCGGCGCGGCGCTACGACCGGATCGTGACCTCAACTTCAACTATCTGGGTCTGCAAACGCTGTATGACCGTTACTTCATCCACAGCCATGGGGTTCGATTCGAATTGCCGCAGGCTTTCTTCATGCGCGTTGCCATGGGTCTCGCCATGAACGAAATAGACCGCGAGGGTAGGGCGATCGAGTTCTATAACTTGCTGTCTTCGTTCGACTTCATGAGTTCCACCCCCACTCTATTCAACTCGGGCACCCTTCGCCCGCAGCTGTCCTCCTGCTATCTCACCACGGTGCCAGATGAGCTGGACGGTATTTATGGCGCGATCAAGGATAACGCGCTGCTCTCCAAATACGCTGGCGGACTGGGTAACGACTGGACGCGCGTCAGGGGTCTCGGCGCCCATATCAAGGGCACCAACGGCAAGTCTCAGGGGGTGGTGCCGTTTCTCAAGGTTGCCAACGACACCGCCGTGGCGGTCAATCAAGGCGGCAAGCGGCTGGGCGCAGTCTGCGCCTATCTGGAAACCTGGCACATCGATATCGAGGAGTTCCTGGAACTGCGCAAGAATACTGGCGACGACCGCCGCCGCACCCATGACATGAATACCGCCAACTGGGTACCCGACCTCTTCATGAAGCGGGTGGCTGAGGAACAGGACTGGACGCTGTTCAGCCCAAGCGATACGCCGGACCTGCACGATTTGACGGGCGCTGAGTTTGAAAAGCGGTATCTGGAATATGAGGCGAAGGCTGATCGCGGAGAGATCAGTCTCTTCAGGCGTATTCCCGCCAATCAGTTGTGGCGCAAGATGCTGTCGATGTTGTTCGAGACTGGTCATCCCTGGATCACCTTCAAGGATCCGTGCAATATCCGCTACACCAACCGTCATGCGGGGATGGTGCACAGTTCCAACCTCTGTACCGAGATCACACTGCACACCAACGACAACGAGATTGCCGTCTGCAACTTGGGTTCGGTCAATCTCGCGGCGCATATCTCCGGGGACGGTGCGCTGGATGCCGACAAGTTGCAGCGCACAATCACCACGGCGATGCGCATGCTCGACAATGTAATCGACATCAACTACTACAGCGTTTCGCAGGCCCGTCGTTCCAATCTCCAGCATCGTCCTGTGGGCATGGGCATCATGGGCTTCCAGGATGCACTCTATAAGTTGGGCATGCCCTATGCGTCCGAGGCGGCGGTCGCGTTTGCCGACCAGAGTATGGAAATGGTGAGCTATTACGCAATCACCGCCTCCACCGATCTTGCCGAGGAGCGGGGTGTTTATGCGACCTATGAAGGGTCATTGTGGAGTCGTGGCATTCTGCCAATCGACTCGGTGGCTATGGTCGAACAGGAGCGTGGCGGTTACCTGCAGCAGGATCGTTCCCTGACCCTAGATTGGGATAGTCTTCGCCAACGGGTCAAGCAGGTCGGCATGCGCAACAGTAATACGATGGCCATTGCGCCCACCGCTACGATTTCCAATATTTGCGGCGTGTCACAGTCCATTGAACCGACCTATCAGAATCTGTTCGTCAAATCGAACCTGTCGGGCGAATTCACGGTGGTCAATCCTTACCTGGTTGCCGAGTTGAAAAAGCATGGGCTTTGGGATGCGGTCATGATCAACGATCTCAAGTATTACGACGGTAGCCTGCAGAAAATCGAGCGGGTGCCGGAGTCGATCAAGCAAATGTACGCCACTGCCTTTGAATTGGACGCACGCTGGCTGATCGAGGCCGCGTCGCGTCGGCAGAAATGGATCGATCAGGCTCAATCGCTTAACCTGTATCTTGCCGAACCTTCCGGCAAGAAACTGGATACGCTCTACAAATTTGCCTGGGTCAGAGGCCTCAAGACTACCTACTATCTGCGTACCATGGGCGCGACCCACGTAGAAAAGAGCACGGCCTTCGACGGTAAACTCAATGCGGTAAAGAATGAATCCGGTGCTGCTCTGTCGCTTGAGTCGATGATCGTCGCTTCGTCGGTTATTCGCGTTGAAGCCGGACCTAAGCTCTGCTCAATCGACGATCCCACCTGCGAAGCCTGCCAATAACCAAGGATTCTCAGATCTGCGCCGCGCGTACTTTCATCAGTGCGTGCGGCGTTTCTATTTCAGAACGGGGAAAAATGACCCTCTTGGTTTTGACCGCATAAACCTTGGCGTGCAGTCATCTAATCCATGAGGCCATGCTCTTCATCCCCAGCGTTCAGGCTGAGTGCACCCGAGGGTCGCAAGTTTTTCGTCACGCCACCAGAAAATATTATGCATCGATACCATAATCGCGGTATGGAGGAGTGCTCCACGCCTTTGAACCGACCACGTGTGGGAGGCGTGATAATGATGAAAAAACAGTCATTGATCTTCATCTGAATGACCGTGCTGGGTATCTCTAGTTCCAGTGCCATTGCGGCCGGCACTGATCATTTGAAAATCAAATCAGCCGAAGCTGAATGGGAAGGGCTTGAAAAATCTGTTGGACTGGAAGTTGAAACCAATGTAGCTATACCGATGGAGGGCAAGTCTGGCGCATTTGGTTTTGGTGCACTTACGGACGGCACCAATAATGTTCTGGTTCTGACTACTCATCTGCCGATTGATGACAGCAGTCACGAACACGCAACCAGCGGTTTTCAGACGCATGTGCTCGATTTTAAGCGCCCGGCCCTGCATGTGCCTGGTGCAAATTTCGAGGTTGACCTGGAGGGATCTGCTAAAAATTCGGCATTCGACGCCAACAATGTCTGGTCCATCTAGGGCAACAAGGTCGAAGTGGAAAAAGTACCCGCGTCCAATCTGGGTGATACAGGCGTGGAAAGTGTGGTGAGCTTTACCACCCAGCCGATTCTTGATGCCCAAAAAAATCCAACCAATCCCTGTATCACGGTCATCGACCAGATCTAGCTTCAGGACTTTAGCACTTGTACCTGCGGGGCACTCCTGGACCGCCGGTTTTTTTCTGTAGTTTATTGATGGCTAGGCACTCAGAATGCCTGGGCTTTGGTGCTAAGGCTGGTTCGGTCTCGGTGACGCAAGCACTTTGTTGAGGTCCTGCTCTATTTTCTCCGGTGTGTCGGTCGGCGCGTACCGGCGTAAAACCATCCCGTTCCTGTCCACAAGAAACTTTGTGAAATTCCATTTTATTGCTTCGGAGCCGAGCAGCCCTTTTGCTGCGGATTTAAGGTATTGGTACAGCGGATGCGCGTTGCCGCCGTTAACCTCAATTTTGGCAAACAAGGGAAAGGAGATGTCGTACTTGAGCGAGCAGAACTGTTTGATTTCTGCCGCGTTGCCTGGTTCCTGATGACCGAATTGGTCGCATGGAAAGCCGAGTACGGCGAAGCCGTTGTCGGCGTATTTGCGGTAAAGGGTCTCAAGGCCTGCATACTGGGGGGTAAAGCCGCAATTCGAGGCGACGTTAACAATCAACAGGACCTGACCGCGAAATGTTGCCAGTGGAAGTTCGCTTCCCTCGAGAGTGACGGCGCTAAAGTCAAAAACGGTTTTCATGGATGGTTCCTGCCAGTTTTGTCAGTTTCAGGTCAGCAAAATGTCCTGGTTTCATCTGAACTCAGTAAGAGACGAATAGTGGCCTCGGCTCAAGGGTTCACACATCTCGCATTCGTCAGAACGGCTCAGCGATTACCGGATTTGTCAGCGAACCGATAGCCTCAATTTCGACGCTGACGGTGTCACCCTCCTGCAGCCAGACGCGAGGATTTCTTGCCATGCCAACGCCATGGGGTGTGCCGGTCAGAATGACCGTCCCCGGTATGAGGGTTGTGCTGCCGCTGAGAAATTCGATCAAGGCGGGCACGTCGAAAATCATGTCATTGGTCGTCCAGTCCTGCATCACTTGATCATTTAGTACCGTCTTGATGGAGAGATTGTTGGGATTCGGTATTTCATCACGTGTCACCAAGATCGGGCCCAGTGGGCAGAACGTATCGAAAGTTTTGCCGCGGCACCACTGGCCACCACCGCCTGATTTTTGCCAGTCTCGGGCGCTGACATCATTGGCGCCGGTATATCCCAACACGTAATCCAGGGCGTTCTCGCGACTGACGTTTTTTGCCGGCTTGCCTATGACCACGGCCAGCTCGCATTCATAATCGACCTTGTCACTTCGGAGGTGTCTGGGCAGGATGATGGGATCGCCTGGATGCTGGATGGCATTAGGCAATTTCATGAAAACGATAGGGTGCGGCGGGATGGCTGACTTCGTTTCCTCCGCATGAAAACGGTAATTTAGGCCGATACCGATAATGGCTGTCGGTTGAATCGGGGCCAGTTGCTTGGCGATTTTCACCGGCTGATCAGTAACCTGAAAGCTGCCAAAGAGGTCACCTTCGATGGCCAATGATGACCCATCGAGTTGCAAGGCGGCAAATCCGGTCTGATCGCGGGTGTCTATGTAGCGAATTATTTTCATGGCTTGGACTTGGATTCTCTTGCAGGTTCAAGAGTACGAGGATGCAGGTTCCTACACGGCCTCAGATGCGTTGGTTTGCATCGATTTGCCGTATGGCCGGCGTCCCAACCGCGCGCAATGCCTAATTTTTCCATATCGTCGGCTTATTCGACAATGTCATGGTAGCTGTCCCTTTTTTTTAGCAATTCGATGCCGCCCTCGCCATTTGCCAGAATTCGAGCTGGTCGCGGATAGGAGTTGCTGGCCGAGGCGAATAGGGAGGATGTGTAGGCTCCGGTATGGTGGATCAGGATGATATCTCCCCGTTTGGGTGGGCGTTGCAGGAGCACCTTGTACTTGGAAATCATGTCGCCCGAAAAGCAAAGGTTGCCGCCAATGAATGCTTCGAAGGGCTTAGCTGCCCGGGTGGTGTTTTCATTGGCTATTTCCCAGCGCTTGACTGGTTTTTCTATGAGGGATTCGCCATGGCTGGTGATTCCCATTTCCAAGCAGACCAAATTGTGATGGTGGGCGACGGTCTTCACGATTCCGACGCGGGCCAGGGTGACGCCACTATCTTCCATGATGCTTCTGCCCGGCTCGATGGTCAGGGTGGGTTCGCCGAGTTGTCGGAGAGCTTCTAGGGCCTTAATTTTTTTTCCGTCCAAGGTGATTTCGCCCAGCAGGAGGGCTTCAAGCATTTTTTCCTTGGGATGCTCGGAATAAAACCGCTCGCCTGACCAATGATCCAGGTGCACCTGGAAATCATCGTCGCTGCCAAACCCGGCAGGGCCATCATGCCAGACGAAGCTCTTGCTTAAATCGCCTCGACGGAACGCCGCATAACCCTCCCCGATTCGAGTGGTGATGTCATGCCACGTCGATTTGTCCACATAGCGGACCGGAAAACCACCGCCGATATTGATGACTTCACAACGCCCGCCGGCGTGGTTTAGAAGATGGCCCAGAGTAATGAGTTGGGCGATGACGGAAAGGTAGGGTTCGACCTTGGTGATTTGCGATCCGATGTGGGTGTGGAAGCCCACCACTTGGACATGTGTGAAACGGTCGAGGGTGTTTATGAAATCAGGCACGACACCCAGAGGGGTGCCAAACTTGGTCCAGAGGCCGGCGGTGAAGACGCTATCATCAGTCACCTGCCCCAGGTCATATCCGCTGATCCGCAGCAGTACACGAACACGCTTCTTCTGCTCTCTGGCAATGATTTCAATCTGCTCGATCTCCTCGATGCAGTCGGCGATCACATTCATACCCAAATCAATGGCCTTGCGCAGCAGGAAATCCTCTTTGCAATTGCCGTTTAGATCGAGCTTGCTGGCCGGAATACCCGCTTCAAGCGCGCAACGGGCCTCGTTATAAGAGGCAACATCAGCGCCACAGTCTTCCTGATGGGCAATCTTGAGAACGGGCTTGTGTGTACAGGCTTTGGCCGCAAAACAAACCTGGCCTTTTGGATATAGCCGTTCAAAGATGCTTTTGAAGGCCCGGAGATTCTGCCGGATGATCGGCTCGTAAAAGATGTGAAGAGGCAGTTCGTGGTGCTTCTCCCACCAGGACAACGGATGACCCGCTATCGTGGGGTCGCTGTCGGGGATGAAGAGCTCATTTTTCATTGCCTGCACATGATCGGTGTTCAGTCTTTAGGGTCACCACCAATCGGGGCAGAGAGTTCGGGTCTGGTTGGACCGATTTCGGAACATCGATTGCCGGGAGGGTCCGGCGGCAAGATCGGCCATTCAAAATAATGGCGGAAGCGGTGAGATTCGAACTCACGGAGGGGATAAACCCTCGCTGGTTTTCAAGACCAGTGCCTTAAACCACTCGGCCACACTTCCGTTATTAACAACTTGACCTATCGCGGGGTTGCCCGATACGTCCACGAACTCGGTTCGAAGAATCACTGGGGCGAGAGTCGCAAGCTCGGATGAAGCCAAGACTCGATCTATTTGCGAGCTGACAATCCTGTCTCGGCGCGTCAGTTGCAAATCACGCACACAGGATACCCGATTGCCGAGTTACGTTCCATACCCATACCCACGATGACCCCAGCTTATGTTCTGCCGCCTGTTGTCTGCCGGGATGGATGTCGGTGGATCTGGATTCGTTGCAAGTAGCTGGCGATCCTTTCCCCTTGTTCCTGTGGTGTTAGTCTGAAATAATTCAATACGTCCGGGACCCGGCTCGGGTTTTTATCCAATGAGGACGGACGCTGAGTACTTTGTCCTTCTAGAAGAGATGGAAAAACCATGAAGAATCAAAAGCCTTTGAAAGGTCTGTTGCTGATCGCCGGCATGATTTTCGCCGGTGCCTCGGTAGCTGAGGAGCCCAGTGTAGAAATCGGTGAGAAGATTTACACCCGTGCCTTTGGTCGCGGTTGTGGCACTTGCCATGATGTTCAGCCTAATCCCAATCTCTTTGAGAGCGTGAACAAGCTGAGCAAGGAAGAGTTGACCAAGGTTCTGGTTGAAGGCCGCAACGCGATGCCCAAAGCCATGGATCAGATCATGGCGCTGGGTCCTGTCAAAAGTGCAGGCCTGACCCAGGATCAGGCGGTCGACGCTCTGATCGCCTACCTCAAGGCCGGCAAGAAGTAAGCGTTCTGCTCAAACTTCTCAAGCTTAAACGCCGGGCATGCCCGGCGTTTTGCGTATGACAGAAACGAATCATTCGTTTTTGATCAGCCTCATTTATTGCCCCAATCCCGCATGATCGAGAGTTGCATAGGTCAGGTTGAAAGTCGGCCATTTACTTATGATCGGGCTCACCGCACGAACTCTTCGCCAACGATCTTCGCGCGCCTCCACTTGTATATCACGGGGACCTTTGCCTTGACGGCTCTTTTTCTTCTATGCGGATGCGCACAGTCGCCACATCAGGGGGTTACCAAACAATCACCGATTCAGAGCCCGGTCTCGGCATCGAGCTGGAGTCCAGGAATCAGCCTTGGAGCCCCGGCTAACAAGGCTGCGACAATCAAGCCTGCTGATCCAGTTGTCGTAATCAATGATCCCCTGACTTCTTCGGCCTTGATTGAGCGTGCGGTGGCTCGTCAGAGGCAAAAAAAACGGGCCCAGGCGTGGATTGCCGAGGATGCGAGCAGTATTCCAGATGAGGGTCGCATCAATAACCCTGCTTCCCGGGAGAAAGTGGCCGGCTTAATCAAGTTGAAGGCTCCCTCGCGGGGTCAGTCAAGCGTACCTGCTCAAGTTGCACAAGCCGACACGTCTTCAGCTTGTGCGGAGTTTAGCGGCAAGAAAAAGCTGCGAAGGAAGGAAAAACTTCGCCCATATGCGAATGATGACAAATGTTCGCTGGCTAACAAATTGCCAGTAGGACCCCCGGACCCTGGGGCGACGAGGGGAAGGCTCGTCCGACGAGCGGATCCCTGGGAAACGGTTCGCGATGGTCTAGTCCTGGCTGGCACTCAACATGAGCGGTTGGCCGCACATTTGGAGAGTTTGAGGCAACGCCCCGGCACGGTGGACTTTCTGATGACACGGGCTGAGCCGTATCTCCAATATTTGCTGGGAGAAATCAAGCGTCAGGGATTGCCCACTGATCTGATACTGGTGCCCATGGTTGAGAGCGCCTTTCAGACGACGGCATTATCGAACAAGCAGGCCGCAGGTTTGTGGCAGTTCATTCCGGCCACGGGCCAGCAATACGGCTTGCAGTTCAGCGAGACCTATGACGGGCGTTATGACACTCACTCGGCAACGCAGGCAGCCCTCAAATACCTCAAGCGGCTCAGCTCGCTATTCAATGGCGACTGGTTGTTGGCTTTCGCTGCCTACAACGCGGGGGAGGGGGCGGTCCAGCGGGCTATTCAGGCCAATCGAATGGCCGGAGGCGGCGGGACCTTCTGGGAGCTGTCATTGCCTCAGGAAACGCAGAATTATGTGGTAAAGATTCTTGCCATTTCCAAGGTGGTCGCCGACCCCGCAGGCCTGGGATTCAAGCCGCACAAGATGACTTCCCGCAATACACTGGCTCGCGTCGAGACCAAGCCCGAGATCAGAATTGCTGATCTCATTGCTTCATCGGGTATCGCCCCCGACGACTTTTATAAATTGAACCCTGC
Organism: Methylococcaceae bacterium; assembly: GCA_044237765.1. Classification (GTDB taxonomy): domain Bacteria; phylum Pseudomonadota; class Gammaproteobacteria; order Methylococcales; family Methylococcaceae; genus UBA6136. The sequence goes on from JBIIEQ010000030.1 coordinate 26,489, forward strand.
CTTCAAGCCGGACGTTGATCCGCCCGAGCAACCGCATAATTTCCTTCTGCCGCTGGAAAAAGCTGAAATTCTGATGGCTGCGAATATGCCGGGCGCAAAGGTTTATGCTCCGCGGAAAGTGGTGGTGCAGAAGGGTGATACTTTGTCTGTTCTGGCCAAACGTCATGGGGTGCCGGAGATCAAACTTTCTGAATGGAACGGCTTGCCGCTTAAGGCCCCGCTCAAGGTGGGCCAGGAAATTCTGGTCCTGGGCGTCTGATGTCAGGCTATTGTTTCCTCAGCCCCTTTCCATCGGGACCATTCAACCTCAGCTGAGTCATTTATGCGCAATTTAACCCTTCTGTCTGTATTGCTGCTTCTGGTTGCCAGTCAAGCAAGTTTTGCCGAGCAAATTGGCTCGGTGAACTACCGATTCAAGTGGTTGGGGCCCAGCGACAAGATCGTGGTTCAGGCCTTTGATGACCCCGATGTTCCGGGAGTCACCTGTTATATCTCGCGGGCCGAAACAGGCGGACTAAAGGGTATGGTCGGTCTCGCCGAAAATGCCGCGAAGGCCTCCTTGGCTTGTCGCCAGATTGGTCCGATTGACCCGGTCGCCGTCAGGAAGCTCAAGGATGATGAGGAAGTTTTCAGCGCACGGGCATCCGCTGTCTTCAAGACGACCCAGGTAGTGCGTTTTTACGATGAAAAAAGGGCTGTGCTGGTGTACCTGACATATACGGACCGCATTGTCGACGGCAGTCCTGAAAATGCCATCAGCATCGTGCCTGTCCGATGAGAGATGGGAGAAAGATCTTGTTGCGAGAGTTCTTCAGCGCCGGATTCGGATGTCAAATGGGGCGGTTCTTGTTCTGACGTCCGGGTATTTGGGGGAGTGACTAAGCTTCAGCTCGGGATGGATTCCCGAAAAGGCTTGCATTTCGCCGTCCTTTCAGCTGAAATGCACCAGCAATTGAGACCAGTGCTCAAGTTCCAAGATCTTCCCTGCCGACTCCCGGCCGCATTCAAAGATTCCACCAACTTCCTCATCCGATTTAGCGGAGATGCACGTGAGTGAACATATTCTTCAGATAAACGATAGTGATTTCGACGAGCAGGTCCTGAAATCCGAAAGCCCGGTGTTGGTCGATTTCTGGGCTGAGTGGTGTGGGCCCTGCAAGATGATTGCTCCCATCCTTGAGGAGATCGCCGTCGAATATGCCGGCAAGCTTACTGTTGCCAAGGTGAATATCGACAATAACCCCGGTACGCCCCAGCGATATGGCGTCAGAGGTATTCCTACGCTGATTCTGTTCAAGGATGGCGAGGTTCATGCCACCAAGGTGGGTGCGCTGGCAAAATCACAACTGGCCGCATTCATTGATGCCAACCTTTGACGGACCGCATCTTGTGGCCTGACGCCCATGCTGCGTCGGGCCCTCACTTCAACAACCTCAAACGTTCTACCCTCCCAATTCTTCCCAGTCTTTAGCCGATCTTGGCAGACTATCCCTGCTCGCCTCCCCGGCGAGTCGAAAGCTGGATTGCATTGGACCAACCCTAATCTCTCTTCCTGATACTCAATCTCTATCCATGAATCTGACCGACCTTAAGCGCAAACCCGTTGCCGAACTGATTGAAATTGCTGAAACCCTTGAAATCGAAGGCGTTGCGCGAACTCGCAAGCAGGACCTTATTTTCTCCATTCTCAAGAAGCAGTCGAAGGGCGGGGAGGATATTTATGGAGATGGCGTGCTGGAGATTCTTTCAGATGGCTATGGCTTCTTGCGTTCGGCGGATAGTTCATTCCTCGCGGGTCCCGATGACATTTACGTTTCACCCAGTCAGATTCGCCGATTCAGTTTGCGGACGGGAGATACCATTTCCGGCAAGATTCGGCCACCCAAGGAAGGTGAAAGGTATTTCGCCATGCTCAAAGTGGAGCAGATCAACTACGAGCCACCTGAAAACGCGAAGCACAAAATCCTCTTCTCCAATCTGACACCGCTTTTCCCTAAATCTCGCTTGCAGTTGGAACTGGGTAACGGCACGACTGAAGATCTGACCGCCCGGATCATGGATTTGGTGGCCCCCATCGGTAAAGGGCAGCGTGGACTGATTGTCTCTCCGCCAAAAGCCGGTAAAACGATGATCCTGCAGAATATTGCGCACTCCATTGCGGAAAACTACCCGGAGTGTTACCTCATTGTTTTGCTCATTGATGAACGTCCCGAGGAAGTGACAGAAATGCAGCGCAGCGTGAAAGGGGAGGTGGTGTCCAGCACCTTTGATGAACCCCCTGCGCGCCATGTTCAAGTCGCCGAAATGATCATCGAAAAAGCCAAGCGTCTGGTCGAGCACAAGCGCGATGTCGTCATCCTGCTTGACTCCATCACGCGGCTCGCACGTGCTTACAACACAGTGGTGCCGGCTTCCGGCAAGATTCTCACCGGTGGTGTTGACGCTAATGCGCTGGAACGTCCGAAGCGCTTCTTTGGTGCTGCACGAAACATCGAGGAGGGTGGTAGCCTGACCATCATTGCGACAGCGCTGGTGGACACCGGGTCGCGAATGGACGAAGTCATCTATGAGGAGTTCAAGGGGACCGGCAACAACGAGCTGCACCTCGAGCGCAAGATTGCCGAAAAGCGTATTTATCCGGCGATCAACATCAACCGCTCGGGTACCCGTCGGGAAGAATATCTTGTGCCCCCCGACGAGTTGCAGAAGTGCTGGATTCTTCGCAAGATCCTCCAGCCCATGGATGAAATGGCGGCCAGCGAGTTCCTCATCGGCAAACTCAAGGACACCAAGACCAATCAGGAGTTCTTCGAGATGATGAAGCGCTGAGCATCTCGCTGATTTGGGCATCCATGGGTTAAGGGAACCTCTAAAGATTATCCATTCAGGTTTCGACGAGCTCAGCGAGAACGGATAATTTGTTGTTATATAAAGAGCTCCGCTCCCACTGAGCTTGACGAAGTGCGATTTTTAGAGGCCCTCTTAAGATAAGGTTCAACGCTTGCTTTTCATGCGAACACTCGCCTTGGTGGATCCTCCCCGGGGGTTTCGACATTGCTGAAAAGAACCCCCTAATCAAACTCCATTTCTCTGGCTCAATCGGATTGCTCATCTTCATTGATGGATGGGCAAAACCAAATGAAAAGTTGTTTGTCTGACTCGCGACCCTGGGGTTATGGCCCGAGGAGTTAAACCAATTCTGGTCCTACGAAGAGAGACATCCCTTATGAAATCATTGGAAAGAAAAATAAAAAACAAACTGGTTTTTACCGCTTTCGGCATCTTGATTTCCTCACTTGGTGTTGCAATGGCGGAAACAGACAAGGAGATCCAAGAGAAGGCGCTTAAAGCCCGTGAGCAGCAGCACGGCATGACAATGGATCATTCCGCCCACATGAAGTCCGAGGATACGGCAGGAAAATTCAGAGGGGTTTTCTATGGGTACTTGCCCTGTCACGAGAAAGATTGCAATGGCATAAAAATGACCCTGTCACTGAATGCCAAGAACCGCTACCTGCTGGTTATACAACCTGCCAAGGCTCAAAACAGGGAGTCCTTCGAGAAGGGTAAGTATGAGTGGGATGAGAAGGAGGGGATTGCGGTTTTGACGCCGAGCAAGGAGGCTCCCGTGCGCCGTTTGGCAATCAAGGACGATAGCACTCTTTTGTATCTCACAGATGACGGTTCGCACATGAGTGGGGACCGTGACAGATATCTTCTACAAAGAACCGATCAAGCCAACAATCGGGAAATGCATATCCACTGAGGGTGGTTGTAACTTTTTGAGCTGCTTTGAACGACCGGGTATCCCCGGTTGCTCAAAGCCGTTACCCGAAGAAAGCTTTCAAAAATTCACGATTGGTGATGTTCTAAGGTTGTGGCGAATCAGTATTGTGAAGGTGATGCTGATGTTCGACCGTGGATTGCAAATTCTTCACTCCCACGCCATGTTGGTAAACCATCATCCCGCCCAGATCCGCCCCCAGAAAAAGCACGCCTGCAATAAGCAGGGTTAAAACAATGCTTAGGGTCGTAGCCATGGCGGATTTTGGAATTCCGCCAATACGGCGCCAGATACCCAGGACTATGGTTAAAACTGCTACGGTGATACCTGCGCGTTGATGCCATTCCATGATTTCATGCACTTGGGCACCATGAGGAACCATTTCTGCGGCGATCAATCCGGAAGCCACGGTAAGAACAGCTCCGATACCACCAAGGTATAACAATCCACTGGCCCATTGCCGGACGCCGGGTTTTTTGAATAGCAGACCGTAGGCTTCCGTGAAAATAAAGCCGAAGACAAAGGCGATCGGAAAATGCAGCAGAAGAGGGTGAACATTGCTGCCTAGTGTTTCAATGCCTCCAAGCAGACTCCAGGAACTCGGTGTATCGCGAGTCAATGCGGCCAACAAATGATCAACAAGGGCGACCAGTCCCCCCCCCTCGCCGTGGCCACCGTGGATGGAGAGCAGGGTGTCTGCGAGGTCGAAATAAGAATATTCGGTTAGGAAATTGGCCATGGGCGTGATCGTTTGATTTTGGATGAGCTATGGGCGAGGGGAAGCACTACAAGATTTGTCAGCGTTAACCCTTGGAAGTTTCCTGATGGTCCAATTTCTCCTGGCTTACTTTGCAGGGTGAGGCGTAAAGCCAGGGATGGACGTCGGTGGGGCTGAGCCCTGTCTCGTGTGCGGCAACCCGAGCCGGTTGATACGATCGAATGACCGCTTCGAGGCCAGTGACCAGCGGATACTCAGTGAGGTCATCAGGACGCACCCAGCAGGCATCCGCAGCATCCGTGGAGGGATGTGGCTCACGCGGAGACGCGGCGGTCAGTTTTGCCAGAAAATCGATAATGATGTAGTGAAATCCTTCGATCTTACGGTCGGCAACCGCCACTATCTTTGAGGGGATCACTTCGATGCCGGTTTCCTCTAGAACCTCACGGCGGCAGCATTCAGTGAGAGTTTCTCCCGGCTCCAGTCGTCCCCCGGGGATATGCCAAAGGCCTGCTTGCGGCGGATGCTTTCGGCAAACCAGAAGAACCCGGCCAGCATCGTCGAAGATCAATCCACCCACCCCGATCGCTGGGGTGGAAGGGGTGTTATTCAAGGGAGTTGCCGGGGTTTCCATCGGTGGGTCCGCTCATGCAGTGTAAAATAAGGCCCATTATCGGTGATTCGGATCGTCGTGGCGGCTTGAAATGATCCGCTCCGTCTTAAGATCGATGCCTTCTCAGATTTTCTTCGGAGACTTCCATGCCCATCTATGAGTATCAGTGCAAATCCTGTGGCCACGAATTGGAGGCTTTTCAAAAGCTCTCGGATGACCCGCTCAAGGAGTGCCCGGCCTGTGGCGATCTTGAGCTGACCAAGCTGATTTCCGCGGCAGGATTTCGTCTCAAGGGCGGCGGGTGGTACGAGACGGATTTCAAAGGCAGTCAAGACAAGAAAAAGAATCTGGCCGGGGGTGATTCTGGGAGTGCATCCAGCGGCACAGTTTCGGCTGCCGACTCAGGCTCAGGCACCAAACCATCCCCCAGCCAGAGCTGAGTGTCCCGGGTTAATTTGAAAATGAAGGTTTTTGGCCAGGTTGACTAGGGTGTTAAAAGACGCCTGGCAAGAATGGTACAAAATTGACAGGTTCAATTTCCTCGACCTCAAAACCGACCTCTGTCCGGGTGATCCTTTTCAGGACTTGAGTCCGTCCCTGACCCACTGGAATCACCATCACGCCCCGACGGGCCATTTGGGTAAGAAGGCTTTCCGGGATCTCGCCGGGGGCAGCCGTGGCCAGAATAGCGTCATAGGGTGCGTATTCATCCCAGCCCCAGCCGCCGTCACTGTGCTTCAGTCGAACATTCCGCAGATTAAGATCCTGTAGGCATCGCCGGGCGCGTTGTTGGAGGGGGTGTATTCGTTCAACGGAGTGAACGCGGTTGACCAGTTGGGCCAGAATGGCGGTCTGGTAACCCGACCCGGTCCCAACCTCCAGCACCTTGTCCAGCGGGCCCGATTCCAGCAAAAGCTCGGTCATCCGGGCGACAATGTAAGGCTGCGAAATGGTCTGGTTGAAACCAATCGGTAGCGCGGTGTCTTCGTAGGCCCGACTGGCGAACCCGTCTTCGATAAACAGATGACGCGGCGTTTCCAACATCACCTTGAGTACGCCGGGGTGGCGGATGCCCTGTTCTTTCAGGCGTGCAACCAGACGCTCCCGGGTACGCCGGGAAGTCATGCCGATACCCTCGATCCGCTGATGCATCAGTCAGGTTCGCCCTCAAGCCAGTGCGCGAGAGTATCCATCCGATCGTAACGGGTCAGGTCAATCTGCAGAGGGGTGACCGAGACATAGCTTTCACGGATGGCATGGAAATCGGTCCCCGGTCCCGCATCCTGCTCCGGTCCAGCTGCTCCAACCCAATAGAGTTCACGTCCACGTGGATCGCTGCCCCGAATGACGGGCTCTGACTTGTGGCGCTGCCCCAGTCGACAGGCCTTGAATCCTCTCAGCTCCTCCCATGGACGGTCAGGCACGTTTACGTTGAGGATTGTATCTGCGGGAAGAGGGTGACGACGGATCCGTTCCAATAACGAAACAGCCACTCGTCCTGCCGTCTCAAAATATCTGGGAACATGGGATTGTGACGCAAGTGAGATCGCGACCGCCGGCAGACCCAGGAATCGGCCCTCGGTGGCAGCGGCAACCGTACCGGAATAAATCACGTCATCCCCCAGATTGGAACCATGGTTGATACCGGCAAAAACCATGTCAGGTTCTCGGTCGAGTAATCCGGTGATCGCAAGATGGACGCAATCCGTTGGCGTGCCGTTGACCTTGATGAAGCCGTTTTCTGCCTTGCTGACCCGCAGCGGTACTTCCAGTGTCAACGAGTTGCTGGCACCACTTCGGTTGCCTTCCGGCGCCACCACGGTGATCTCCACATGGGCGGATAATGCACCGGCCAGTACCCTTAAACCCTCGGCGGAGTATCCATCATCATTGCTAAGCAGAATATGCATTGAATCCCTCGTTTAAGCCGCGATTTTACACCAGCGCCAGCGTCCCCGTAGGATGGTGTTTAAGATAGAGGCTTTACATTTGAAGTGTCAGGTAGCAAAAAGCCATTGGGGGGTTGAATTTAGTAATGTCTGATAATCGATTGGCAACAGTTATTGCTTGGATTGATGCAGCGAACGCAGCTGATCCGAGTGTCGAAATCCTGGAGGGCGTCAGTCAGCCGAAGGCGCTTCTATACGGGAAGCGGATGTCCGCTTGGCTTGAGAGGGGTTACCCCAAATCGTCGGAGCCCCTGAAAATCGCCGCGCGCGGGCAACACATCCGGCGCTGGGAGGTCCCTCGTGAAAGCTATCCGGCCACGCGCGAGGGATACCTGAAGTGGCGGACCTATCTCTACGGCTTTCATGCCGACTGTGTGGCAGCCCTGATGCAGGAGGCCGGGTACGACTCATCCGCTATTGACAGGGTCAAGTCTCTGCTGCAAAAGCGCGGAATCAAGACCGATCCTGAAGCTCAGTCTTTGGAGGATGTCATCTGTCTGGTATTTCTGGAGAACTATTTTGCCGAATTTGCGGCGACCCAGAATGGCGAGAAACTGCTCAACATCGTCAGAAAGACCTGGGGGAAAATGTCAGAGAAGGGCCATGGGCTGGCTTTGCAGTTGCCGTTTACGCAGCCTGTTCAGGAGTTGCTGGCTCAAGCCTTGGCTGAGTGAGGGTGACTCTCTCGTTTGGATCTCGAGGATTATCGGGCCGATAGCTCGGTCCCTCGCCGCCCGACTTGGTGCTCGCTTATGTCTGCGGGCTTGTCTGGTTCGAGGATTCCTAACCAAAGGTCTCCTTCATCATCAGCTTGTACCAGTCGCTTGCGTAGATTCCTTCCTGGGTCCAGTTGCCGTCAGGGGCGGTTTCGCCGCTGGATAGCATTTCCAGGGCTCTGGTCGAGGGCTGGTAGCCGTAAACCCCAGTGACGGAAATGGCGCTCTCAGCGTCTATAAAACTGTAGCAGTGATTGATTAGGCGGGGCGGGACGGGGACCTGCCCGGACAGGATTTCAACCACGGCGGAGGCGCAGGCTCTGGCCTGTGACTGGGCGGAAAAAGCTGATTTGGGCATCGGCGTGGCGATACAGGCATCCCCAATGATATGAATGCCGGGAACCCTGGTGGACTCGAAGCTTAGGGGATCTACTGGGCACCACCCTGTTCCATCCTGCAAATCAGCCAAGGTTACGAGCTTCCCAGCCCGCTGAGGTGGAATGACATTCAACACATCCGCCGGGTGCTTATTGAACTCTGTATATACCACCCGATGGCGGGTATCGATATGATCGATCCGTCCTTCATGTTCCGATGAGACCCATTCCACCATGCCGGGGTAAAGCGTTTTCCAGGCATGAGAGAACGCCGGCTGTTTCGAAAATCGGGTTTTGGCATCCAGGATCAGGATCTTGGCCCGAGGGTTGTGTGTCTTCAAATAATGAGCCATCAGCGAGGCTCGCTCGTATGGGCCAGGCGGGCAGCGGTAAGGATTGTCCGGCACCGTGATGACTACTGTCCCGCCCCTGCGCAGTGAGCGGATCTGTCGGCGAAGTAACAAGGTTTGCTCGCCGGCCTTCCACGCATGGGGGATTATGGTGCTAGCGGCTTCGTCGTAGCCCTCAATGGCATCCCAATGCAAGTCCATGCCGGGGGCCATGATAAGACGGTCAAAGGGCAGGGAGCTCCCATCCGCCAGCGTGATGTGTTTCCGGTCGCCATTAATCCCTGTGATAGTGCCGATCATCACTTGGATGCCCATTTTCTCCGGGCCGGTGCCTATATCGTGCGCAAGACTGTCGATTGATGCCATCCCGGCAATGACGCGATTGGACCCAGGGCAACACATATAGATCGGATCTCTTTCTATTAGGGTCACTTGGAGTTCGGGCGAGATTCGTTTCAATGCCCTTGCCGCATTCATGCCGGCAAATCCTCCACCGGCAACGAGCACCCTGGCCTTGCTCAGATCACTGGCTTTGCCGGGGGTATCTTTGCATGCACCCAGTAACAGGCCCCCGCATCCTAGTCCGAGCGATAGAAAATGTCTGCGAGAGATGGCTGGCATGTCAGGGTTTTTTGCTGAAATGGTCGGCCAATTTCACCAGATCCGTGTCGCTGAAGCCTTTGGCGATCCGGTTCATGACAGTTGCCGGGCGATCACCTTGTTTGAAGCTTCGCATGGCTTCAAGAAACAGATGCCTGTCCATCCCATTTACGGGCGGTAATGAGCCATATCCATACCCTTCGGTTCCATGGCAGCCAGCGCATCCATGGGTAATGGCCTCGGCATCGGAATTCACCGCATGAACCTGTTGGGACATCATCAGCCAAGCGATGGTTAGCCACCTATTCGAATGTATATTATTAAATATCAATTTGATAGCGATGGTTGATGGGTGGTTTTCAAGCGGATCAGGGCGGTCGGTTCGAAGCGATTCTAACGCATGAAAGATCGTGAATTAGGGTCATGTCAGCACCTCGATTCATGCCAAAGCCTCATGGAAAAAGGGGTGCGACAAAATGTCGCATTTTTTATTGACAGGGTTTTGCTGGGTGGTAGACTGCCCCCCACTCCGAGGAACGGGGTACAGGCAGATTGTCCGACGACAGCCTGACTGGATGTGGCCAGGGACGACCA
>JBIIEQ010000031.1:0-35633 GCA_044237765.1 Methylococcaceae bacterium
ACGGCTACCGCCCGCAGTTCTACTTCCGCACCACGGACGTCACCGGATCGGTTGATCTGCCCGAAGGTGTCGAAATGGTCATGCCGGGAGACAACGTCAAGGTCACCGTCAAGCTGATCAACCCGATCGCCATGGAAGAAGGTCTGCGCTTCGCGGTTCGCGAGGGCGGTCGCACCGTGGGCGCCGGCGTCGTTTCAAAGGTGATCGCGTAATGTCCATGCAAAAACAAAGAATTCGTATTCGTCTGAAGGCGTTCGATCATCGCTTGATCGATCAGTCGGCTAGCGAAATTGTTGAGACGGCGAAGCGAACCGGAGCGCAAGTGCTCGGACCGATACCGTTGCCTACAAAAAAGGAACGTTACACCGTATTGGTATCACCGCACGTTAACAAGGATGCGCGTGATCAATACGAACTTCGCACCCACAAGCGCCTGATGGACATCATTGAACCCACGGATAAAACCGTAGACGCACTGATGAAGCTGGACTTGGCCGCAGGTGTGGACGTTCAGATAAAGTTGAACTAATTAGATCGATATCCAGGAGCGATCAATGGCCCTAGGACTTGTTGGAAGAAAGTGCGGGATGACCCGTATCTTTCATGAGGATGGATCTGCAGAACCCGTATCAGTGGTTCAGGTTGAGCCGAACCGCATTGTGCAGGTAAAGACAGTTGAGACTGATGGCTATCGGGCAGTACAGGTTACTGCTGGGAACGTGAAGCGTTCCCGGGTTAACAAGTCCATGGCGGGTCATTACGGTAAGGTAGGTGTGGATGCTGGCAAGGAATTGATGGAGTTTAGGATTCCATCAAGTGATTCTAGCGACTACGTCCCAGGGGGCGAGATTTCTCTGGATCTTTTCGAGGAAGGACAGTTCGTTGACGTAAGCGGTGTAAGTATCGGTAAGGGTTTTGCAGGTGTTGTGAAGCGACATAACTTCAGAACTCAGGATGCAACTCACGGTAACTCCCTGTCGCACCGGGTCCATGGATCAATCGGTCAAAACCAAACGCCAGGACGTGTCTTTAAGGGAAAGAAAATGGCGGGTCACATGGGTGCCGCGAATGTAACCGTACAGAACCTCAAGATCTCCATGATTAACAAGGATAAGTCTCTTGTAATGATCAAGGGCGCTATTCCGGGTCCAAAGGGCGGCAAGGTTGTCATTAAAGCCGCAGTAAAGAAATAAAGGAAAGAACATGTCGCTTGTAATCCCATCGGCAAAATCTGGCGGACCAGGCCTACCAGTGGCTGAGGATGTTTTTGGACGCGAGTTCAATGAGTCCTTGGTCCATCAACTGGTTGTCTCCTACCTTGCGGCAGCCCGCTCTGGAACCAAGGCTCAAAAAACGCGCTCCGACGTAAGCGGTGGTGGTGCTAAGCCGTGGAAACAGAAAGGTAGTGGACGTGCAAGGGCAGGTACTACACGGAGTCCAATATGGAGAACCGGTGGTGTGACCTTTGCCGCCCGCAACAGGAACTATGAGCAAAAGCTGAATAAAAAGATGTATCGGGCTGCTATGTCCTCAATTTTCTCTGAACTGTTGCGTCAGGGTCGTCTTGTTGTAGCAGATGACCTGAACTTGACTGAAGCAAAGACTCGGGAGTTGCGTAGCAAGCTTAATTCATTGGGTTTCAAGTCTGGTTTGATAGTCACTGAAGGTCTCGACGTAAACCTGTTCCTATCGGCAAGAAATCTCCCTAATGTTTACGTCAGTGAAGCTAGATCACTAAGCCCAGTCGAGCTGGTGCACAGTGATAAGGTGATTGTGACGTCTGGTGCTATCAAGGCTATTCAGGAGAATCTGTCATGAGACAAATTGAATTAATGAATATCCTGGAGTCGCCAGTTATCTCCGAAAAAAGCAGTCTGTCAGCTGAAAAGCACAATAGAGTTGTATTTCGAGTGAAGCGGACAGCTACCAAAAACCAGGTAAAACGGGCAATAGAACTCCTTTTTAAGGTTGAGGTTGATTCTGTTCATGTCCTAAACGTAAAGGGAAAAACCAAACGTTTCGGTCGTACTATGGGGACACGCTCGGATTGGAAAAAGGCCTATATAAAACTTAAGCCTGGCTTTGATATCGATTTTGCTACCGCATGATGTTTTTGCGGTAAGTAACTGAACATAACGGAACACTGACATGTCACTTGTAAAATCCAAACCTACTTCCCCTGGCTCAAGGTTTGTGGTTCGGGTAAGGACTGATGGACTCTATAGGGGTCGTCCTGAACCAAAGCTAATTGAGAAGAAGATTCGTAGTTCTGGAAGAAATAACCAGGGTGTGATTACAACTCGACATAAGGGTGGTGGTCATAAGAAATTCTACCGAATCATTGATTTTAAGCGTGACAAATTAGGTGTTCCTGCCAAGCTTGAGCGTATTGAGTACGATCCAAATAGAACCGCACACATTGCACTTCTGGTATACCTTGATGGTGAACGACGGTACATCATTGCACCTAAGGGGGCGATGGCTGGTCAAGAGCTGATTTCTTCTGAATTTGCTCCCATCAAAACTGGAAACTGCTTGCCTCTGCGAAATATTCCGGTTGGTTCCATCATACATTGTGTAGAGCTGAAGCCTGGGAAAGGAGCTCAGCTGGCAAGATCGGGTGGTGCATCCGTGCAATTGGTTGCAAAGGATGGTGCCTATGTCACGATCCGTCTGCGTTCTGGCGAGATGAGAAAAGTTCTGGCCGATTGCAAGGCTGTTATTGGTGAAGTTTCGAACCATGAACACAATCTTGCATCATTGGGTAAGGCAGGTGCCAAAAGATGGAGAGGCGTAAGGCCGACCGTTCGGGGTGTCGCCATGAACCCGGTTGACCATCCTCATGGTGGTGGTGAAGGTAGAACATCCGGCGGAAGACATCCCGTATCACCCTGGGGGACGCCGGCTAAAGGATATAAAACACGTAATAACAAGCGAACTGATAGGCTTATCGTTCGTGGGCGTAAGAAGTAATCTTTTGTAGAGGAATAGATCGTGCCACGCTCGATTAAAAAAGGTCCATTCGTTGACCACCATTTGCTGAACAAGGTTCTGGAAAGTAGCCAAAGCGGGAATAAAAGACCGATAAAGACATGGTCACGAAGATCAATGATTCTTCCAGAAATGATTGGTCTGACGATAGCCATCCATAACGGTAGGCAACATGTGCCGGTACTAGTCAGTGACAATATGGTGGGTCACAAGTTGGGTGAATTTGCACCTACACGGACGTACAAGGGACATCAGGCAGATAAAAAGTCGAAGTAAAAGCCTTGAAGTCATATAAATAGGTTAAAGTTATGGCGACTATCGCGAGATTAAATACAGCAAGAGTATCAGCACAGAAGTGCAGGCTTGTTGCGGATCAAATTAGAGGTTTAAAGGTTGAAAAAGCCATCGATGTTTTGGCTTTCAGTCCTAAAAAATCTGCACAAATCATGAAGAAAGTCCTGGAATCTGCTATTGCTAACGCAGAGCACAACGACGGGGCGGATATTGATGAATTGCGTGTGAAAACGGTTGAGGTAGGTGAAGGTGCCACCCTTAAGCGTATGTCAGCACGAGCCAAGGGTCGCTCAAACCGGATCAGTAAGCGGACTTGTCATATCACCATTCAAGTTTCCGAGAATCGGTAGGTTATTTTATGGGACAGAAAGTACATCCTACGGGCATACGCCTTGGCATTGTCAAAGACTGGACTTCTCGTTGGTACGCCAACAGCAAAGACTATGCTGACTATCTTCACAAGGATTTAATAGTTCGCGACTTTCTCAGAAAGAAGCTGGGACACGCGTCGGTTAGTCGAATCCAGATAAATAGACCTGCCAACAATGCACACATCACGATACATACGGCGCGTCCTGGTTTGGTGATAGGTAAAAAAGGCGAAGACATCGATGCGTTGAGGCGTGAGGTTTCAACGATGATGGGCGTTCCTGTCCAGATTTCGGTTGAAGAAATTCGTAAGCCCGAGTTAGACGCCCAACTGGTGGCTGAGGGAGTGGCTCAGCAATTGGAGAAACGAATCATGTTTCGCAGAGCTATGAAGCGGGCTGTACAGAATACTTTAAGGCTTGGAGCCGAGGGTATCAAAATAAGCGTAGGTGGCAGACTCAACGGAGCAGAAATAGCACGAACTGAATGGTACAGAGAGGGAAGAGTGCCACTTCACACGTTTCGGGCGGATATCGACTATGGATTTGCAGAAGCCAAAACCACATATGGCATCATCGGTGTGAAAGTTTGGATTTTCAAGGGCGAAGTGCTTCCCCAGTTGGCTGATGGTCCTAAACTGATACTAGCCGATGCATAATTTAGAGCGATAAGGTCATGTTGCAGCCAAAAAGAACTAAATTCAGAAAACAACACAAAGGAAGGAATACTGGATTAGCCCTGAGAGGCAACAAAGTTTCCTTCGGCGAGTTCGGCCTCAAATCAGTTGAGCGTGGCCGAATGACTGCTAGACAGATTGAATCAGCTCGAAGAGCGATTACGCGTCACGTAAAGCGTGGGGGCAAGATTTGGATCAGAGTCTTCCCAGATAAGCCCATTACGAAAAAACCACTTGAAGTTCGTATGGGTAGTGGTAAAGGTAGCGTTGAGTACTGGGTTGCTGAAATCAAGCCAGGTACCATGCTGTATGAACTTCAAGGGGTCAGTGAAGAGCTAGCAAGGGAAGCATTCGCTCTAGCCGCTGCAAAACTACCCATTAAAACCACCTTTACTGTGCGGACGGTGATGTGATGAAAGCATCAGATCTTAGATCAAAAACTGCAGATGAAATCACTTCAGCAATGGTTGAGATTTGCCGCGAACAATTTAATTTGAAGATGCAGAAGGCCACAGGTCAGCTGTCGAAGCCGGATCAGATTAAAAAGAATCGCCGTACCATTGCGCGGATACACACCATTCTCACAGAAAAAGGGGTTAAGCCATGAGTGCGAATGAAAAGAATCTACATACCCTCACGGGTAAGGTTGTAAGCAATAAAATGGACAAAACCATATCTGTAAAGGTTGAGCGTGTTGTTCCTCACCCACTCTATGGAAAGTTCATAAGAAGATCGACAAAATTGCTGGCGCACGATGAGAACAATGAATCCCGGGAAGGTGACGTTGTTGTCGTAGCTGCATGCCGACCAATTTCTGGAAGAAAGGTCTGGAAGCTGGAAAAGATAGTTGATCGTGCAAAGTAATCGGCGTTAAAGATTATTTAGTCAGGTACAAAAAAATGATTCAGATGCAAACCAACCTCGATGTCGCCGATAACAGCGGCGCCAGAAAGGTCATGTGCATTAAGGTTCTGGGCGGTTCCCATAGAAGATATGCCAACGTTGGTGACATCATTAAGGTTAGCATCAAAGAAGCGATTCCACGCGGGCGTGTGAAGAAAGGTGAGGTCTATAATGCTGTTGTAGTGCGAACGAAGAAAGGGGTTCGTCGTACAGATGGTTCACTCATACGTTTCGATGGAAATGCGGCCGTTCTTCTTAACAATCAGCACCAACCAATTGGGACACGAATATTCGGGCCGGTAACACGAGAGTTGAGGTCTGAAAAATTTATGAAGATCATTTCTCTAGCTCCCGAAGTGATCTAGGAGTCGGATATGCGCAAAATCAAGAAAGGTGACCAGGTTATTGTTCTCACCGGAAGAGACAGGGGTAAACTTGGCGCGGTACTCAGCATTCCTCATGAAGACCGTTTGGTTGTTGAGGGAATTAATATAGCTCGCAAACACCAGAAGCCTATGCCAACAAAGGGCATATCAGGTGGAATTGTTGAGAAATCATTATCAATTCACGTCTCCAATGTTGCGCTGGTTAATCCTGCGACAAATAAAGGTGACAAAGTTGGTTTCAAGTTATTGGCAGATGGAAGAAAAGTACGGTTCTTCAAGTCTAATAACGAAGTCATTGACGCTTAATCTGTGAACGAATATGGCCAGATTGCAAAAGATTTATAAAGAAGAAGTTATTGGTGAACTCACCAAGCGATTTGGTTATAAATCGCCTATGCAGGTTCCTAAGATTGAAAAGATTACACTCAACATGGGTGTGGGTGAGGCCGTAGCCGACAAGAAAATCCTTCAAAACGCATTGGATGATCTTGAAAGAATCAGTGGGCAGAAACCTATTGTTACCATGTCAAAGAAGTCCATTGCTGGATTCAAGATTAGAGATGGTATGCCGATAGGATGCAAGGTTACTCTGAGGCGTGACAGAATGTACGAATTTCTTGACCGACTGATAACAGTAGCTATACCACGTATACGAGATTTTCGAGGCTTGAATGGTAAATCATTCGATGGTCGTGGAAATTACAGCATGGGCGTCAAGGAACAGATTATTTTTCCTGAGATAGACTTTGACAAGGTTGATGCTGTCAGGGGTCTCGACATTACTATAACGACCAGTGCTCGGTCTGATCAAGAGGCTAGGGCATTACTGGAACAGTTCAAATTCCCCTTTAGAACCTAGGTTTTATAATGGCTAAGAAATCCATGATTGCCCGTGAAGTAAAACGGCAAAAATTAGTTGCAAAGTCACTGGCAAAGAGGAAGGTACTTAAGTCCATCATCTTGAGTATGACTGCAAGTGATGATGACAAAATTGCAGCGGAGCTAAAACTTCAAAAATTGCCTAGAGACTCATCTCCGTCTAGATTGCGGAATCGATGCAACATCACGGGCAGGCCGCACGGGTTTTACAGGAAATTTGGTCTAGGGCGTAACAAGCTTCGTGAATCTGTGATGCGGGGTGATGTTCCAGGCGTTACCAAGGCAAGTTGGTAGTACGGTGTAAATATCGGAGTTTTATTATGACAATGACCGATCCATTATCTGACCTTCTTACGCGAGTAAGGAACGGGCAGAGAGCAAGCAAAGCATCCGTTACTATGCCGTCTTCCAAACTGAAGTATTCTGTTTGTAGTCTCCTTAAACAGGAAGGCTATATTGAGGATTATAAGGTAGAAGCGGAAGGTGCGAAGTCAACGTTAACGATTCACCTTAAATACTACAAGGGTCTCCCGGTGATTGAATCAATCCAGAGGGTCAGCAAACCAGGACGTAGAGTGTACAAGTCTGCCAATGATCTCCCTTCTGTGTTGGGTGGTTTTGGTGTGGCGGTCATATCGACATCCAAGGGCCTGATGACTGACAAGGATGCGCGTCAGTCGGGTGAGGGTGGCGAAGTGCTCTGTACCGTTTCATAAGGTATATCGATCATGTCAAGAATAGCTAAGAATCCGGTTTTGATTCCTAAGGGAGTAGAGGCAAAGTTTGCAACCGGTGATATTTCAATCAAGGGTCCCAAGGGTACGCTAGAGGCAACGATACACCCATTGGTTGAGTTGGATATTGCTTCAGAATCTATTTCTGTAAAATATGACCGACATAATAAATCACAGGTTGCGCTAGCTGGAACAACACGAGCCAACATTGCCAACATGGTTGTCGGTGTCAGCTCTGGATACGAAAAAAAGCTAATGATGGTTGGAGTTGGTTACCGTGCCCAAGCCAAAGGTCAGGTGCTTAATCTTAGTCTCGGGTTTTCACATCCCGTAGATTATGAGGTCCCAGCCGGGATAACGGTTGAGACACCCTCGCAAACTGAGATCGTGGTCAAAGGCTGTGACAAACAACAAGTCGGACAGGTCGCGGCAAATATACGTGCTTATAGGCCGCCAGAACCCTATAAAGGCAAGGGCGTTCGCTATGCAGATGAAGTAATCATTCGAAAAGAAGCTAAGAAAAAGTAGGCTATTAGATGGATAAAAATCCAGCAAGACTCCGTAGGGCCGCAAAGACGAGAGCGATTATCCGCAATCTTGGTGTTGATCGACTTACTGTGTATAGAACGCCACGTCACATTTATGCACAAGTCATGACGGCAGATGGAGCCAGAGTTCTCGCATCATCTTCAACGCTCGAAGCAACTGTGAAGGGTAGTTTAAAAAACACCGGCAATGTTGAAGCAGCGAAAACCGTAGGCAAACTTGTAGCGGAAAGAGCGCTGGCAGCAGGGATTACCACAGTGGCATTTGATCGTTCTGGTTTTAAATATCATGGACGAGTAAAGGCTGTTGCTGATGCTGCCCGTGAAGCCGGTCTTAAATTCTAGGAGCAGATATGGCTAATCAGAATCTCCAAAACGGTCCAGCGGATGGCCTCCAGGAAAAACTTGTAGCAGTTCGCAGGGTCGCCAAGGTAGTAAAAGGTGGCAGGGTCTTTGGCTTCACAGCTTTAACTGTTGTAGGTGATGGCAATGGTCGCGTTGGGTATGGCCTATGTAAAGCTCGAGAGGTGCCGGTAGCTATTCAGAAGTCTATGGAACAAGCCCGTAGGAACCTGCGTAAAGTAAGTTTGAACGGGGATACGTTGCATTATTCGATCTCCTCTTCAACTGGCGCGGCAAAGGTCTATATGCAACCAGCCTCCCAGGGTACAGGCATCATTGCGGGTGGTGCAATGCGTGCTGTCTTCGAGGTGGTAGGGGTACACAATGTTCTTGCGAAATGCATTGGAACCAACAATCCCATTAACGTTGTACGGGCTACTATCAAAGGGCTTTCGGAAATTGGCGACCCTGCCAGACTCGCAGCTAAGCGTGGGAAGGTACTTGAGTCAAGAGAGGCTTCGAATCTATGAGCGGAAAATCAATCACAGTAAAGCAAGTAAAAAGCGCGATAGGAAGACATGATTCTCATCAAGCATGTTTGCGTGGATTGGGAATTCGGCGAATGCATCAATCAGTAACGGTTTGTGCAACACCAGAAAACCTTGGCATGATCAACAAGATCTCTTATCTATTAAAGATTGAGGATTGATATATGTTTTTGAATACATTAAGTCCTGCTGAGGGAAGTAGACCTCCAAAGAAACGGCTTGGCCGAGGAATCGGGTCAACTCTTGGCAAAACTTCCGGGAAAGGACATAAGGGCCAGAAGGCACGTTCCGGCGGGTTTCATAAGGTTGGCTTTGAGGGTGGTCAGATGCCTCTCCAAAGGCGTCTCCCAAAGGTCGGTTTTAGATCACGAACAAAACAGTTCAATGCAGAAGTTAGGTTGGCGGAACTGACCCTGATCGAAGGTGGAGTTGTCGATATGCTCTCCCTGAAGGCAGCCAATATCGTGCCTGCAAGAAGCAAGTCAGCTACAGTGATTGATTCAGGCAATATTAACGTTCCTGTTGTTGTTAAGGGAATTCGTGTAACCGGTGGAGCCTTGGTCAAGATTCAAGCCGCAGGCGGCAAGGTCGAGGTGTGATGTGAGCGCTGCGGGATCAGCACTTTCCGAGAGATTTGGTCGACTTACAGAGTTACGACAGAGACTATTCTTTGTTCTCGGTGCCTTATTTGTATATCGTGTCGGAGCACATATCCCGATACCTGGAATTGATCCCAAGGCCCTGGCATCAATGTTTGCTGATAAGGGTGGCATTCTGGACATGGTCAACATGTTCTCAGGTGGTGCGTTAAAGCGACTCAGTATTTTTGCCCTCGGCATCATGCCGTATATCTCAGCATCTATTATCCTTCAGCTGATGGCAGGTGTGATTCCTAAGCTTGAGCAAATCAAGAAAGAAGGGGAATCTGGCCGGAAGAAGATCAATCAATATACTCGATATGCAACAGTGTTTCTCGCTAGCTTCCAGGCTGTGGGTATTGCTTTAGCTCTTCAAAACCAATCTGCTGGTGGAATGCCTGTTGTTATCAATCCTGGATTCCAATTCGTTTTTGTCTGTGCAGTATCTCTGGTGTGCGGAACGGTGTTTCTCATGTGGCTGGGTGAGCAGATCACTGAGCGGGGTATCGGTAATGGGATATCGATCATCATTTTCTCTGGTATCGTTGCCGGTTTGCCTACCGCGATTGGTGGGACCTTGGAGCTAGCGAGAACAGGTGAACTGAGTGCTTTCAGCATCATTGCACTTTTCGCCATCGCTATTGCCGTTACAGCTTTGGTCGTATTTGTTGAGAGGGGACAGCGCCGCATCGTCATCAACTATGCAAAGCGTCAAGAAGGACGAAAGATGTATGCGGCCCACAAGAGCTTCCTCCCGTTAAAGCTCAACATGTCAGGTGTAATACCGCCAATCTTTGCCTCGAGCATCATCCTATTCCCCGCTACCTTGGCAGGGTGGTTTGGCAACACCGATGGTATGGCATGGCTCCAAGACGTGGCCACAACATTGTCTCCCGGTCAGCCAGTCTATGTGTTATTATACGCAGCTGCCATCATATTTTTCTGTTTTTTCTACGCAGCGCTCGTCTTCAATTCCAACGAGACCGCAGAGAATCTAAAAAAATCTGGGGCGATAATTCCTGGCGTACGACCTGGACAGCAAACAGCCCAATACATTGATGGCGTGACTACGAGACTCACTTTGGTGGGAGCCTTCTACATTACAGCAGTCTGTCTATTGCCAGAATTTCTCATACTCTATTGGAATGTACCTTTTTACTTCGGTGGTACCTCACTTCTGATCATAGTTGTTGTTGTGATGGATTTCATGTCGCAGATACAAACGTATGTGATATCCCATCAGTACGAAGGTCTCATTAAGAAAAGCAACCTTAAGCTTGGTTGAGCAAAGTATTTAAATCGAGGTGTCATTGTGAAAGTCCGTGCATCAGTAAAGAAAATCTGTCGAAATTGCAAGGTGTTGAAGAGGAACGGTATCGTTCGAATCATCTGTAAAGACGCACGACATAAGCAGCGCCAAGGTTGAGTTCTGCCCTACAAACTAATGATAAGTACATCTTATCTCAAGTAACCGCGAGTTGGAGTGAATCTAGATGGCCCGTATTGCAGGCGTAAACATACCGGATAATAAGCATCTGGTTATTTCGTTAACCTCTATTTATGGTATTGGCAGGACACGTGCTGCTGAGATTTGTGAGCGCCTGTCCATCGACCCAGCCACTAAGGTTCGGAATGTTGATGAAGCGGATGTAGAGAGGATACGCGAAGAAGTGGCAAAGTTCATGGTTGAGGGTGACCTTCGTCGCGAAGTGGCCATGAATATCAAGCGGTTAATGGATCTTGGTTGTTATCGTGGAATAAGGCATAGACGCGGTTTGCCTCTGCGCGGACAACGAACCAAAACGAATGCTCGTACGCGTAAGGGGCCACGGCGCCCGGTCCGCAAGTAATTATTAACTCGACTACAGGGTAAAAATCATGGCTGGTTCCAGTCGCCCCACCAAGAAAATCAAACGTGATATTTCTGACGGGGTTGTGCATATCAATGCAACTTTTAATAATACAATCATTACCATTACTGATCGCAAGGGTAATGCCTTGGCATGGGCTACCGCGGGGGCTTCTGGATTCAGGGGTTCTAGAAAAAGTACACCGTTTGCTGCACAGGTTGCTGCCGAAAAGGTTGGAAATATCGTCAAAGAGTATGGTGTGCGAAATCTTGATGTAGTGATCAAAGGACCTGGGCCAGGACGTGAATCCGCAGTTAGATCGCTGAACAATCTCGGCTTCAAAATCAATAACATTGTTGATGGAACTCCAATTCCTCACAATGGATGCCGCCCACCTAAAAAGCGCCGCGTATAATTTCGAGTAACCATTATGGCAAGATATCTTGGACCTAAATGTAAGTTAAGCCGTAGAGAAGGAACGGATCTCTTCCTTAAGTCGCGTGGTAAATCCCTTGAGGGTAAGTGCAAGCTTGACCAACAACCGGGTCAACATGGTACTAAAAGAGCTCGAATGTCCGATTATGCGACTCAGTTACGTGAGAAGCAGAAGCTTCGCCGAATCTATGGGATTCTTGAAAAGCAGTTTAGAAATTATTACAAAGCCGCCGCCCAACAAAAGGGTTCTACAGGTCAAAACCTTTTAAACTTTTTGGAAGCTCGACTCGATAATGTTGTATACCGGATGGGCTTTGCTGCCACACGTGCTGAAGCGCGCCAATTGGTGAGCCATAAATCCATTGCGGTAAATGGGAAAGTATTGAATATCCCCTCCTACCAAGTACGTGCAGGAGATGTGATTTCGGTCAAGGAAAAATCCAAATCGCAGTTACGTATCAAGGATGCTCTTGGCGTTGCGGAACAGTATGGCTTCCCCTTATGGCTGGATGTTGATGCGCAGAAAATGCAAGGTATCTATAAGTCATCTCCAGATCGTGCTGAACTTGGCTCCGAGATCAATGAGCAATTGGTCGTCGAGCTCTACTCGAAGTAATTAATAAGCTAATGCAAAGTTATCTGGCTAATCTGATAAAGCCTCGACTTGTTGATGTAACGCCGATAAGTAAACACAATGCCCGCATTGTGATCGAACCATTGGAACGTGGTTTTGGTCACACGCTTGGCAATTCGTTGCGACGCGTTCTTTTATCTTCTATCCCGGGTTGTGCAGTCACATCTGTGACCATCAAGGGTGTGGTTCATGAGTATTCATCTTTGGATGGTGTTCGTGAGGACGTCCTAGACATATTGCTTAACCTCAAGAATCTGTCAATCAAGCTCCACGAGGGTGAGTCAGCTACATTGCTTCTAAAGCGTTCAGGACCCGGAGTTGTCAAGGCCGGTGATATTGCTACGACACATGCTTCCGAGGTACTTAATCCTGAATTGGAAATAGCTAATTTGACCGATTCAGGTGAACTGGAGATTTCACTACATATTCAGCGGGGGCGCGGTTATCAACCGGTATCCTCCAGACTCTCTGGCTCAGAGGAAGGTGAAGTCGGTTCCCTCCAACTTGACGCAAGCTTTAGTCCTATAAAGCGTGTTTCATACATTGTCGAAAGTGCTCGCGTTGAACAACGTACTGACCTCGATAAGCTTGTCATTGATATTGAAACGAATGGTACTTTGGAACCAGAAGAAGCTGTTAGGCAGGCTGCCGCTATTCTGAACGAGCATCTCTCAGTATTCATAGCGCTTCAGGGAGACGACTTTGTTGGTGAGCGTGATACCATCCCTGAATTTGATCCGCTTCTTCTGAGGCCAGTCGATGACTTGGAGCTTACGGTTAGGTCGGCAAATTGCTTGAAAGCAGAAAATATCTTTTTCATCGGTGACCTGATCCTGCGTACCGAGAACGATCTGCTTAAAACCCCTAATCTTGGAAAGAAATCGTTGACTGAAATCAAGGATATTCTCGCTGTTAAGGGTCTTTCACTGGGTATGCGCCTTGAAAACTGGCCTCCGGAAGGTCTTAAGAGTGCTGAGAGTGAAGAATAGAACATAAGAGCAAAAAAATGAGACATCGCAAATCTGGACGCAAGTTAAATATCAACAGTAGCCATCGTGCTGCTCTGTTTCAAAATCTTACCAATTCGCTCTTTCATAAAGAGTTGATTAAAACGACCCTTCCCAAGGCCAAGGAAATGCGACGTTATGCGGAGCCATTGATCACGTTGGCTAAAAATGATAGCGTTGCTTCAAGGCGTCTGGCCTTTGCCCGTACCCGAGATCGTGACGTGGTCACTAAATTGTTTGAGAACCTTGGTCCTCGATACAAGGCACGACCGGGTGGTTATATCCGCATATTGAAGTGCGGGTTACGAGCGGGTGATGCTGCGCCCATGGCTTATGTCGAGCTAGTTGATAGGCCTGAAATCTGAAAATTGGCAATGTATTAATTAAAAAACCCTGTTAGAAATAACGGGGTTTTTTGTTTTTATCACCGGGTTATCTTTGTGAGTCATCTACTAGGATTGATCGCTTCTGGGAATCCATTGATTATGGGTATCCTTAATGTCACGCCCGACAGCTTTTCCGATGGTGGTAGGCACAACGATCTTTCGTCCGCATTGAACCGTGCTCAGGCCATGTGTAATGAAGGGGCTGAGATTATTGATATTGGAGGTGAGTCAACTCGACCTGGTGCCGAACCAGTAGATGCAGACTCTCAGTTGTCTCGCGTTATCCCTGTGATTCAGGGGCTGTGTTCCCAGTCATTTTTCGGTATGCCAAGAGTCATCAGTATCGATACAACCCGGTCAGAAGTGGCCGCAGCCGCCGTGACTGCAGGTGCGTCCCTAGTAAACGACGTGTCTGCCGGCACTGACGATCCTCGAATGTTTCAGGTGGTTGCTCGGCTAGATGTGCCGATTGTCCTCATGCATCGACAGGGCTCCTCCAAAACCATGCAAGACAACCCGAATTACATGAATGTTGTAGAGGAAGTCATTGATTTTCTCAGGCTACGCGCTGAATGTGCCCTTGCGGAAGGGATATCCAAGAATAATATCGTGGTCGATCCAGGCATTGGTTTCGGAAAGACAAGACTACACAACCTGCAATTGATCAGTCACTTGCACCGTTTGGTTACAGAGTTGGGTTATCCAGTCCTGTTGGGGGCGAGTCGGAAGCGCTTCATGGGGGCGCTGTGCCAGGAAACGGAACCTGATGAGTTGTTGGGCGCGACTGTTGCGACCACCGTAATGGGAGTGCTGGCAGGAGTCAGAATATTCAGGGTGCACGATGTCAAGGCAAACCGTCAAGCGGCCACCGTTACTCACGCTGTAATGGCTGCTTGATCTGACGTTAAAGGACGTAGGATTTACCCCGTCTGAACAGGGATGTCGTGTCCTGTGCGGGTGATCTGGTTGCGTTCGTCCAGGTAGATCAGGGTTGGCTTGAAGCCCAGGACTTCGGACTTGTCCACCGTCGCATAGGCGCAGATGATCAGAATGTCACCAGGGGCGGCAAGTCGGGCAGCGGCACCATTGACCGAGACTATCCCCGATTCATCTTGTGCACGAATAGCATACGTCACCAGTCTGGCTCCCGTATTCACGTTGTAGATGTGTATCTGCTCGTACTCATTGATGCCTGATTTATCGAGCAGTTGACCGTCGATAGCGCACGAACCCTCGTATTCCAGCTCTGAGTGGGTAACGCGAGCTCTGTGAAGCTTCGCTTTCAGCATCGTGTTGAGCATTCGTGACTGCCTGAATGTGAAATTACAGCAAGGCGCGGATTATCTATAAATTCCTGCTGGCTAGCAAACCACATCACTGCTATCTTGCGATCTCATATTTCCGGCTTCGGCCCTAGTGCTGTAAGTTCTGTCTGTCATGCCATTAAAAGGAGGCATCTTATGGGTTTGGGTGTTACTGAACTATTTGTGATTCTGGCGATTGTTCTGGTTCTTTTTGGTACCAAGAGACTGCGCAATATCGGGGGCGATCTCGGCTCTGCCATTAGAGGCTTTCGTTCAGCGATGAACGAAACCGATGAAAACCGGAAAGAGGCAAGTTTGGACTCTGACATAGAGATGCACAAAAAGGACAAGGAAGCTTGATAGGGAGCCGTCATGTTTGATGTGGGGTTTTGGGAGTTAGTGTTAATTGCCATGGTGGCTCTTCTGGTTTTTGGGCCAGAGCGACTTCCCCGGTTGGTGAGGGAAACAAGCTTGTGGGTACGTAAGGCCAGGAGTGTCGTCAGTTCTGCCAAGACCGAGATTGACCGTGAGCTTCAGCTTTATGAGCTCAAGCAAACGATGGAAGACAAGCGGCAGCAGTTTGCCAGAGAGGTGCAATCCCTTGAACTTCATGCCACTGCATTGAAAGATGACCCAAGGTCTTCCGCATCGACCAAGGGCCTTCAAGGTGAGCCCAGTGATGACTCCCAGTAACGATCCTGCTACAAACGACCACGAACAGCCCTTCATTGCTCACTTGATAGAGCTCCGGGATCGCATAATCAGGTCGTTGGTGGTTGTGGCGGTCGTATTTGGTGGTCTCTCTTTTTGGGCCAATGATATTTATGCCTATCTTGCCGGGCCCCTCACGAAGCACATGCCCCCGGGTGCACAAATGATCGCCATCGGGGTCGCGTCCCCTTTTCTGGCGCCTCTCAAGCTCACACTGGTGGTATCCTTTCTTGTGGCCATTCCGTTCGTGCTCTATCAGATCTGGGCCTTCATCGCTCCGGGACTTTACCAACATGAAAAGCGGCTTGCCCTGCCGTTGCTCTTGGCCAGCATCGTACTTTTCTATTGCGGAATGGCGTTCGCTTATTTTGTCGTTTTGCCCATCATTTTCCAGTTCATGCTGACCACGGCGCCGGCCGGCGTCGCTGTGATGACGGATATCAACCAGTATCTGGATTTTGTACTCACACTCTTCGTGGCCTTTGGCGTGTCCTTTGAGGTGCCCATTGCGACCATACTGATCATTGCCTCTGGGCTCATCAGCCGGCAGGCGATTGCGGACAAGCGCCCCTACGCCATTCTTGCAGCCTTTGTGATTGGTGCGGTGCTGACCCCGCCGGATGTCGTATCCCAAACTTTACTGGCCGTGCCGATCTGGCTTCTTTTCGAGCTTGGATTGTTCTTCTCCCGTTTCATCAAGCCGAGGGAGGAGGCCCAGCTGATTGAAGGCTGAGCTTACGGTAATCGCTTCTTGCCCGGCTTTTGGCAAGGTGTGATTTTTTGATGTATCAGGGCGCTGACATGGGTTTTGCGGCGAGCATCGCGCCCTCCAGGTCCTGCATGACCGTGGCGACGATTTTGGCGTCGAGTTCCCCCTTCCCCGCCAGCATTTCCAGAAATGAACCAGCTTGTTCGGCTGTCAATGCCTTGCGGAAGGGCCGGTCCTGCAACATGGCCTGAAGCACGTCGGCTACCCGCATGATCCTGGCTTCCAGGGTTATTCGTTCGGACTTTGGTTGGAAAGGCTGGCGCGAATTTCCGGCCTCTTCCAGACCATAGGCGACCCATTCGTTGATTTCGTCAAAGCCGGCAATCCGCTTGAGAATCTGGGCCGTTTCGAAGCTATGGCTTTTCATGATATGCCGTTCGAAATCATTCAGTTGCCCTGGTTTCTCCATGATCTCGTCTGGAATGCGCAGTTTGCCAAGGTCATGCAACAGGCCGGCGATTTCGATTTTTTCGCAGGTCACGGCATCCAGTCTAGACTTCTCTGCCAGGTATCGGGCCAACCTGGATACGCCCAGGGAGTGATTCGTCATATAGAGACTTTTCCCATCGACGATCCGGCCAAAGATGCCGGCCAGGCATTTCAGTTCCCTCACTGGCGTCATGATGGGCGCGCTTTGCTTCATCATTTGCCCCAGATAGGCGTGTACTGATCGCGGCTCCAGATTGAGCCAGAAAGATTCCACCGCCGAGGCCGCCAGAAAATCCATCACCAGCAAGGGTGAGAAATGGCTTTTGGTTCGCGTCGTGATTTCCTCACGAATGTGTGAGGCCTGGTTCAAGAGAAAAGACCGGTCGGCATAGTAGGGAGAGGCTAGGGCGTTCACCCGATCGGCCAGAAATACTCGGTTGGCGTGTTCCTTTGTTTTGAGGGGAATTTCCATGGACTCCAGCCTTTCCCAATGGGTGTGGTGCAGTCGGATGGGTTCAACAAAATCGGCCAGGGCTCGCACCCCTCGGATTAACGCCGCCCCCTCATCACAATGCTTCTGCGCATCCACCCAGTCAAACTCTCTGAGCAGTTGTTCATGCACTTGTGTGGATGAAACGCCAATATCCCTGAGCAAGCCGAGATCAAACAGAAAGGTGATTTCCCGTTGATCCAATCCGGCCTGCTTACCGCATTCCGCCGCCATGATCGCTACCCGCTTGCCATCGGTCACATCTTCCACGGCAACCAGGTCCAGGGTGTCGGAGAGCGCAAAGATAATCTGACGGAGATCCGCCCGGATACCCTTGTCGGGATTAATGCCTGGATTCGTGCTCAATGGCCTACGCCTGAAGAAGGGTGGATCAATCGATTTCGTTAGCCTGGGCGGCGTTTCCGTGACTCATTACCACGCGGTTACGTCCCGATTGCTTAACCTTGTAAGGGGCATCATCTGCCCAGGTGAATAATTCCTCAATCGAGTTGGGGTCACCCGGGGCATGTTCCCTAATAGGCTGATTCGGATCAGGGGGAAAGCAGGGTGTGCCTCCCGCGACGCCGATACTTACCGTCACCCTGTCGCTGACGGTGACTTGGCATGTGGATTTGCCAGCTCCAGAACCATGGTAGCGTTCATCAGATCCATGGCCCCCAGATTGCCCGCGTTGCCGCGGAGGTTATGCAGACTTCGCCCCGCCGCTTAAACGTCACTCTGATCCACCAGTGTGTGCACAGATTGTCCCACACTCTCAAACCCGGCAATGAAAAGTGCCAGCATTTTCAGGGGGGATTACCGCATGATTCTCGCTGCTCAGCGTGTCAGGCTGTGGATGCAGGGAGGCAAGGGTTGCAGCCAATTGATCCGGATCAACCGGTTTGGTTAGGAAGTCATTGACCCCCGCCGCCTCGCGTTCCTCGTCCAACACTCCCGGCGTTAGCGCGAAGACCGGAACGGTTTTCAGCTGGCTGTCATCATGAATCAGTCGGGTCGCCGTTTGGCCATCCATCACCGGCATCTGAATGTCCATCAGCACGGCATCGAAGGCTTGTGGCTGGGTTTTCAGGCATTGCCGGCCTGTTGACCGTCTTCAGCCATGGTGCCCAAGGCTCCAGCCTGCGTGAGCGCACGTTCCAGCATCCTCCGGTTCATCGAGTTATCGTCCACGATCAGGATGCGCACTTGGTGGCCGGCTGCCGGAGCTTCTATGGAATTTTGAGGGGGATTCGGGTCGGCACGTCGAAATGTGAGTTCGAGGCAAATGTGCTGCCCTGGTCCACGGAAGTTTTGACATCAAGCGTGCAGCCCATCAGATCAGCCGGGCGCCTGGAGATGGCCAGGTCGAGTCCTGCGCCACCAAAATGCCGTGCGATGCTCTCATCGGTCTGTGTGCAGATCCAGCCAGTGTTCGGAGAGAATGGCCTCTTCGATCTCCGGTGGCTCATTGAGATTTTCGGGGACGGCGAACATCAAAAAGCTTTCCGGCTACTTCCCCATACCCTCTCCCCTTGAGTAACCCAGCACGCCGCTCGCTGCCGGACTGGACATGTTTACTTGCTCCTTGTCATGGGTCGACAGTATGCCGTCGGTTGCGGTGTCCAGAATGGATTTCAGCTGTTGTTCACCATCGCGAAGTTTCAGTTCGGCCTGATGGCGAATGCTGATTTCCCGCAAAAGCTCCGCATCGACCCGGGCCAATTGGCTGGGGCTGGGTAAGGCCGGGGCCTGCTTGAGTACGGGCCAGACAATGATGACCGGGTCATTGAGCAGACAGACGCCATGCGGCAAAAAGTCCTGTCATGACAATTTGCTCAGTAGTGAGTGTTTCCGGCACAGACCATCCCCCTTATTATTATCTTTGCGGCGGGTCTCGATCACGATGAATTCGGCCCCCGTCATTGAGCCCTGTTGTAATCATTGTAGTTTGAACGAGGCAAAATAACTCGGCTTGGCGAATCAGCTCCGGTAATCTTACCCTTTGATAGCATTTGCCGACCTAGACGCCGTATGGTTTTCATGAGCTGACACCAGGGGTTCTCGCGTGAGTGAAGCGGCTGATTAGGCCTCAGCTTTATTATCAGCTTCTGAGCAACTCACGGGCTGATCAGCTTTCAATCATAATCGCGGGTAGCATGCCCATGGATGACGCCATCATGTTGTTTCATAATTTATCGCTATCCCTTGTTCTTTTTGGTCTGTCCGCCAGTCTGTCGGCCAGTGATGAGGGTGGGGATCGCTACTTCGGCATGACTCAGCAGAAATTTGAATCGTGTATCCGCTACGGTAAGGCGGTCTTGGATAGCAAGGCTTCAAAAAACAAGATAAAGGGGCGCGAGGTTTACGAAGCCGCCAGAATTGAATTCAAGAGTCACTGTGACCCCAAAAAGCAGTTGAGTTATGCCATCACGCATCTCGTCCCAAAGCTGGGTCCGGACGGGATTCCGGTAAAGCCTGAAGATTGGGCAGCGCTCGATCAATCTGCCGCCTCCGATTGATACAGTCCGGCATTGCTGGAGTATGTCCTCCTCAAAATTAGACGATTGCTTTATGAAAAGTCTCGCCCCCCGGAAAACGGTTCTGGCATTGTTGCTGCCGTTTTTGTTGTTGATGCAGGGCTGTTCCACCTTGTACAAGCCACAAAACAAGGCCGTCACAGCGGTCGATTCCTCGAGGGGTTATCGCCAGACGCATACCCGCAATGGCGACCCTGGCGGACATCTGGTGCTTCTCGCCTTTTCGGGCGGCGGAACTCGGGCCGCGGCTCTCTCTTACGGCGTTCTCAAGGAGTTACGGGATACCCTCGTCGATTCGCGCGGCAAGCGGGTAAGGCTACTGGACGAGGTCGACAGCATCAGCTCGGTCTCCGGCGGTAGTTTTACCGCGGCGTATTACGGATTGTTTGGCGACAAGTTGTTCACCGACTACGAGAACGTTTTTCTCAAGCAGAGTATCCAGGGCGCGCTGATCAAGAGTCTGTTTGACCCGAGCTACTGGTGGAAAAGTATTTTCAGTGGTTTTGACCGAACCGAGATGGCTATCGAGTATTACGATAACCACATCTTCGAGGGCAAGACGTTTGCCGATATTCGGCTGGCTCAAGGTCCCTACATCGAGATCAACGCAACCGATCTTGGCGGAGGCAGCCGTTTCGCCTTCATACAGGCCTATTTCGACATCATTTGTTCGGATCTTGCCGGATTCCCGATCGCGCGGGCCGTGACCGCCTCTTCGGCCGTACCCATCGCCTTCCCTCCGGTCGTCCTGAAAAACTACACGGGATCCTGCGACCCTACCCGATCACAATTTGTCCGCTACATGCTTTCTCAGACGCCCGAGGATGCGAGGTCGCAGGAACTGCAGCAGCGGATCCAATCCTACAGTGACCGGAAAAAGCACCCTTATGTTCACCTGGTCGATGGCGGTGTCTCCGACAACCTCGGCTTGCGAGCCCTGACTGACCGAATTGAAGGAATCGGCAGCGGGCTATCTCTGGTCGAAATCAAGAAAATCCCCAAGACCATTCTGGTCATTTCCGTCGATGCGGAGGTCACGCCGGAGCATGGTCTGGATGAATCGGCCGACAAGCCTTCCGTCACGCAAACCTTCGAGGCTTTTTCGGATGCGCAATTCAGGCTCTATAACGACGAAACCCGCTTGCTGTTGCAGAGAAACCTGAGTGATCTCAAGAAATATCTGGATGAGCAGGGTAAGCCCACGGAAATCTTCACCGCGACCGTATCCTTCTCCTCCGTTCAGATCCCCTCACTGAAGTCCTACCTCAATAATCTCCCGACCTCGCTGGAGTTGTCCGGCCATGATGTGGACATGCTCACCCAGGTCGGTGGCCAATTGTTGCGGAATTCATCGGGGTATCAGGATTTTCTGCGGGCAAGCAACAGCCAACGGGTCACGCATCAGTAACTGAAGGGATCGTCTCGCGCTGGACCGTTCTCAGGCCTTGGTCGATATCGGCCGGGTTTTGGGTAGGCGACAAGGAACGATATGGGGGACAATGGAGCTTTCAACGCTTCCGGATCCAAGCCCGACATAGAGAGGGTGCCAAAAGCAAAAGCGGGTGCCTCATCGGGTATCCAGCTGGATTCTGTGAAGCGGCATACCTATGGAACAAAAGGATAGCTGCAATATGCTGCTGATGATCGACAACTATGACTCCTTTACCTACAACCTGGTGCAGTACTTTGCCGAGCTTGGGGCCGAGGTCGAGGTGGTGCGGAATGATCAGATTGCGGTCGAGGAGATCGAGCGGATCAACCCGCAAAAAATCGTGATTTCGCCCGGTCCCTGCACGCCCAAGGAAGCCGGTATCTCGGTTGAAACGATCAAGCGTTATGCGGGACATTACCCGATTCTTGGAGTGTGTTTGGGGCATCAGAGTATCGGCTATGCCTTCGGCGGGAACATCATTCACGCCCAACGCATCATGCATGGCAAGACCTCGATGGTGTATCACCATGACAAGGGCGTCTTTCACGGATTGAACAATCCGTTTCAGGCCACACGTTACCACTCCCTGGTGATCGAGCAGTCGACACTGCCGGACTGTCTCGAAGTGACCGCCTGGACCGAAGATAAGGACGGCGGCATTGAGGAAATTATGGGGGTTCGTCACAAGACGCTCGATATAGAAGGCGTCCAATTCCACCCCGAATCCATATTGACAGAGCAGGGCCACGAATTGCTGGCCAATTTCTTGCGGCGCTGATTCAGGGCCGCAGCGCTCGTTGGTCATGGCTTTACCCAAGGAGATATCGCAGCGAAGGGCGACATCAGATACCCTGCACACCGTCCAGATTTACCGGGCGGTTGCCGTTTTGCTGGTGGTGCTTTTTCATGGATCCGCCTTCATTCTCTCCAGATATATGGTCGCCCCACTCGGGAACATCTTCCAAACAGGATTTTCCGGAGTCTTTCTGTTCTTCGTCATCAGCGGCTTCATCATTCTGACGGCACATTATTGTGATGTGGGACGTCCATGCCGATTGTGGTACTACCTCTCCCGCCGCTTGATCCGCATCTATCCGTTTTTTTGGGTTGTGCTTATGGTTTGGGGTGGCTGGCGAGTTTTTACCGACGGCATCACAGTAGCCGATCTTGCCTCCAATGCCCTAGTCTTCAAGGGTGCGCCGCTGATCATTCCCGTCAGCTGGACCTTGCGCTATGAAATCATCTTTTATGGATTGTTTGGGGCTGCGATCATCAGCAAACGATTAGGTGTCATGGTATTTGCCGGCTGGTCGGGATTACAGTGGGTCAGTGGACCCACCGCGTTGAAGTGGCTGATTGATCCCATGAATGTCTTGTTCCTGATGGGTTTGGTTGTTGCGGTCTTGTATATCCGTCTCAAATCCTTGGGGGTCAATCTCCGTGACGGATTAGGTTGGGTTTTGCTTGCCTTAGGCGCAATGGGCTTCATATCTACGATGGCGATTTATAGCCGAATGGATGTGGATATCAATGCCTGGCCAGAGCACCCGGTGGCCATTCTGGGATTTGGGGGCTCCAGCGCATTATTGCTGCTGGCATCCGTCTCGGGCGCCATCAACCGCATGATGGGCCAGTGGCGGCTGATGGCCCTGATCGGCAACGCCTCCTATTCCATCTATCTCACCCATGCGCCCTTTGGCAAACTGGCGTGGAACCTTTTGCGCCCCATCAAGCCTTTGTGGCAGGGTGTGCCGGAGGCATGGGTGGCCAATCTGCTGCTGGCATGGGTGGCCATTATTTCGGTTTGGGCCGGCATCCTGGTTCATCTTAAAATCGAGCAGCCAATGCTGGCCTATCTGCGGCGCAATTGGGCGGGTTGAACGATGAGTTCCGGCATCGAACCTTGCGGTCCACGCCACCACCCGTGGCACAACCCATTCACTTGCCGCCAGTGCGGCTTTTTTCATCCCATGTCATGACAGACCTCGAACTGTTTCAAGCCTTTGTAGCCCCCGCCATTTTTATCTCCGGGGCGGGATTGCTGGTGTTGTCCATCAACACCCGTTTGATGGGCATCGTGACCCGGTTGCGGGCATTCCATCGGGAAAAACACGCCGCCATCAAGTCCGGCAATACCATGGAGGCCAAGGTGTTGCAGTCGCAGATCGAGTCCATCGAGCAACGGGCTGGCAAAATTCGCAATGCCTTCGTCTTTACGCTGATGGGCATCATGGGGGTGATGGTGACCTGTCTGGTGCTGGGGCTCAGTCTCCGTGTTCCCGATGCCCTGGTCGTTGCCGTGCTGTTGTTTGTGCTTTCCGTGCTATCCATGCTGATTGGCATGATGTTCTACCTTTCGGAAGTCATCATTGGTCTCAGCTCCGTCCAGGAAGAGGAAAAGCTCTATACCCTCCTCGATAGCGTGCCCGCCGTCGGCAAAGACCCATGATCACCGCTGTGCCCCGAATCCCGAGAATTCCATGAAAATCAGTTCTGCCATTAACCATCTGCTCGAGGGGCTGGATCTTGCGCCTGAGGCCATGCGCGAGATCATGCGCTCCATCATGTCAGGGAGGGCAACCCCAGCGCAGATCGGCGGTTTTCTCATCGCCCTGCGAGCCAAGGGCGAAACCGTATCCGAAGTGGTGGCTGCCGCCCAGGTTCTGCGGGAAATGGCGACCCGGGTGCAGGTTCACGGTGACCACCTGGTCGACACCTGCGGTACGGGTGGCGACGGCACCCATACCTTCAATATCAGCACGGCTTCGGCCTTCGTCGCCGCGGCCGCGGGTGCGCGCGTGGCCAAGCACGGCAACCGCTCGGTCTCCAGCAAATGTGGCAGCGCCGACGTGCTGGAAGCGGCCGGTGTCCATCTTGGAATAACGCCTGAACAGGTCAAGGCCTGCATCGAAGAGGTGGGGGTGGGCTTCCTGTTTGCCCAGAATCACCATGGCGCCATGCAACATGCCATCGGCCCGCGTCGGGAACTGGGTGTTCGGACGATCTTCAATCTGCTCGGGCCCTTGACCAACCCGGCGGGAGCGCCGAACCAGGTGGTCGGCGTCTACAGTGCCGATTGGGTGGAGCCCCTAGCTGAGGCGCTGCGTGATCTGGGAGCCCGGCATGTTCTGGTCGTGCATGCCGAGGACGGCCTCGATGAAATCAGCATCGGCGCGCCGACCCGAGTCGCCGAGCTCAAGAACGGACGCATCGATGTCCAGGTGCTGACGCCCGAGCACTTCGGGCTGTCACGCGAGCCTCTCAGCTGGCTAGCCGTTAACTCCCCTGAGGAGAGCGTGGCCATGATTCACGGCGTGCTGGCCGGCGGGGAGGGGCCGGCGCGCGACGTGGTGCTGCTGAATGCGGGTGCCGCTATTTATGCGGCCGGTGTCGCGCCGACGCTGAAAGCCGGGCTTGAGAAAGCCGCTCAGGCCATCGATAGTGGAGCGGCCGCACAAAAGCTCGAAACCCTGGTCACTTTCACCCGCCAATTTGCCCATTAAGTTTTCCCCGCCCGAGCACCGCTCTGGCGCAACGCATCCAGGATTGAATTCATGCAAGACTCTACCCCCGACATTTTGAAAAAAATCCTCCATCGCAAGACCGAGGAGATTGCCGAGCGCCGCGCCCAGGTTGCCTATGACGCTCAACTGAAACGGGCAGCGGAGGCCGATTCGCCCCGAGGATTCGTCCAGGCGATACGCGACAAGATCGACGCGGGTCATCCGGGCGTGATTGCCGAGATCAAGAAAGCTTCGCCGAGCAAAGGGGTCATGCGTCCCGAATTTCACCCCGCGGACATTGCCCGCAGCTACGCCAGCCACGGCGCGGCTTGTCTGTCGGTGCTGACCGACCGTGACTTCTTTCATGGCAGCGAAGCCTTCTTGCAGGAAGCGCGCGCAGCCTGCAATCTGCCGGTCATTCGCAAGGATTTCATCATCGATCCTTACCAGGTCGCCGAAGCGCGGGCGATTGGCGCGGATTGCATCCTGCTCATAGCCGCCGCCCTGGACGATGCTGAGCTCCACCAGCTGTCGGCTTTGGCCCATGAACTGGGCATGGATGTGCTGATGGAAGTCCACGATGCCCCTGAGCTGGAACGCTCGCTCAAGCTCGACTTGCCGCTGATCGGCATCAATAACCGCAACCTCCGCACCTTTGAGGTCAGCTTGCAGACCACCCTGGAATTGCTGCCCGCCATTCCCCCGGATCGCATCGTCGTGACGGAGAGCGGCATTCTGGGGCCAGAGGATGTGACGCTGATGCGCCAACACCAGGTGAATGCGTTCCTGGTCGGCGAGAGTTTCATGCGCGCCCCCGATCCCGGCGTCAAGCTGGCTGAACTCTTCGGCTTTTCTGGCGCGTGAAGTCAGCCGTTAACCGAACCGAACTGGATGAGCTGACCCGGCTCATTCGCGACGTTGCCCGAGAGGAATTATTACCACGCTTCCGTCACTCGGAGCGTCAGTACAAACCGGATGGCAGCATCGTCACCGAAGCCGATTGGGTCGTGCAGGCGCGGCTGACTCATGAATTGGGGCAGCGTTACCCGAACATCGAGTTGCTGGGCGAGGAAATGGAAGAGGCGGATCAGCGGCAGATGCTGCAGTCCGGTGACCGACTGATCTGGTGTCTCGATCCCGTCGATGGCACCAGCAATTTTGCCGCAGGGCTCCCGTTTTTTTCCATTTCGCTTGCTCTGATGCAAGGGGCTCAGCCGGTCATGGGCATCGTCTACGACCCCAGCCGGGATGAATGCTTTACCGCCATCGCGGGGCAGGGCGCCTGGCTCAATGGGGAGCCGCTCAGAACGGCGGTCTGCGAGCTGCCCTTGAAACGCTGTCTCGCCATGGTGGACTTCAAGCGCCTGGGCCCTGTCTTGGCCAGCGCACTGGTGACACGCCCGCCTTATGGCTCCCTGCGTTATACCGGGTCCGGGGCGCTGGAATGGTGTTGGCTGGCGGCCGGCCGCTTTCACCTCTACCTGCATGGTCAGCAGAAGCTCTGGGATTTTGCCGCCGGTGCCCTCGTGCTGGCCGAAGCGGGTGGCATCGCCCGTTCGCTGGACGGTCAGCCCGTCTTTGCGCCGGGCGTCCTGACGCGGTCAATCATCGCGGCGGCCGATCAACGGTTGTTCGAGGCCTGGTCACAGGCCATCAATGAGCGACGGGCCGCTTGAGGCGGCCCAGCGGTCGGAGACCTTCCTGATGCGACCCGGCCGTGCTCCCCTTTTAATGCAGCCTGCCTTGAAGAGCTAAGTCCGTGGGACGTGGGGGCGCGTTTCGATCAGTGATGGGGACCCGGCTGTGGCTGGCCTTGCTGCTCCCCTGGGTGTTGCCCTCGGTTATCCACGCCGCCGACCCTGTCATCGTCAATATCATCGGGCTCAGTCCGCCGGTGGAGAAAAATGTCCGGGCCATGCTCACCATGGTGCGCAAGACGGCAGATGACAAGAAAGACGCCATCGATCTGGCGGTCGCCCGGGCCCCCGACGAAATCCGGACGGCGTTGCAGCCCTTCGGCTATTACCGCCCCAAGATTTCCGCCTCGGTGACCCGGCAGAAGAATCAGTGGGTCGCCGAGTACCGCATTGATCCCGGCGCTCCCATTCACCTTTCCCGCGTCGAGGTGAAACTCGACGGTGAGGCGAATCTGGAGCCGGAAATGCGCGTTCTGGTGGAGAAGTTTCCGCTTAAGCCGGGGGATGTTCTCGATCATGTCCTGTATGAGCGGGGCCGCGATGCGCTGGAGGAGCAGGCCGCTGAAATGGGTTTTTTTGATGCCCGGATGGTCACCCGGCAGGTCCGGGTCGACCTGAAAAGCTATCAAGCCCAGGTCACCCTGCAGATGGATTCGGGCAAACGCTATCGCTTTGGTGATCTGAGCTTCACCCAGACACCCTTGGCCAAGGAATTGCTGGAGCGCTTTGCCCGCTTCAAACCGGACGAGCCTTATCGGGCGTCAGCCGTTCTGGAGATGCAGAAAAGCCTGCTGAACAGCGGCTACTTTACCCAGGCCGATGTCGTGCCGCGACATGATCAGGCCAAGAATGGCCGCATGCCGTTGGCGATCGATCTGAGTATGGTGCCGCAAAATCGCGTCGATCTCGGCGGCGGTTATGGCACAGATACCGGCCCGCGGATCAGTGTTGCTTACCGCAATCGATTCCTCAACAGCTATGGTCATACCTTCCAGGCCAGCGCCAAGCTCTCGCTGATCTGGAACCAGATCGACGCCATCTATGCCATTCCACTCACAGAGCCCGAGCGTGATCAGCTCGCGTTCACCACAAAACTCGGGCTGGAGGACACCGTGGCCGGTCGGGCCAAGGTCATCCGCGGCGGCATCCGCCACGGGACGACGCGATGGGATATGCGGGAAATCCTGTTCCTCGACTATTTGCGGGAGACCTACAATGTCGGCTACGGCAACCAGACGACCGATCTGCTGATTCCCAGTGCCAATTACACCTGGCTCAGCTCCGATGACGCCATCTTTCCGCGTCAGGGACTCCGCATCGACACCAATCTCGCAGGCAGCGTCGAGGGGGCCGGATCGCAAGTTTCGTTTGCTCGCCTGCGCATGTTCGGCAAGGGTGTTTACAGCCTGAATGACGACAACCGCCTGATTTTCCGTGGGCAGGTCGGCGAGATGTTCACCAGTGATTTTGACCGCATGCCCATCACCGAGCGTTTCTATGCCGGTGGCGCGCCGACGGTGCGCGGTTACCGTCTGTTTGAAATCAGCCCGGTCAATGAACTCGGCAAACGCACTGGTGGACGACATCTCGGAGTGGCCAGTCTCGAGTACGACCGGGCCCTGTTCGACGACTGGGGTATGGCCCTGTTTTCGGACGTGGGTTATGTCGGCAATGACTTCAATGGTCCGGTCAACACCGGGGTCGGCGTCGGCGCCCGCTGGCGCTCACCCGTCGGCCCGGTCCGACTGGATGTCGGCGTACCCCTGTCCAAGGCACTGGATCCGGTGCAGGTCTATCTGATTCTCGGGCCGGATTTGTGAGGCAGCTGCGGATTATGCGGCCCAAGGGATGATTGAGGCTTGGAAAACAGCAAAAGGCAAGACCTGACCCCTTGATGTGCTCATCGATCCGCAGCCGGGTCGAACACGTATTCCGGGTCATCAAGTGTCAGTTTGGCTACGCCAGGGTCCGCTACAAAGGCCTGGCCAAGAATGCCGCTCAAGTCTTCATGCTCGTGGGGCTAGCGAACCTCTACCTCAAGCGACGGGAGTTACTGGCATGACGGGAGCAATCCGTCTGCCGCGTGGGAAAACCCCCAAAAAGGCAGCAAATATCGGGGATTCATGAGCCAAAACCCGAATTTTTCGAACCGGGGACTAAAAAAACGGCCCACCTCGGACTTCGCAAGAAGAAAAACAGATTTGTTCAGAGGTTCCCTAAGACACTTGAAGGCTTGATCGAAAAAAGTTTCCCGACCAAGTTGTCAACACGGTTTTGCTGCAATACGATGCAGTAACAATCTTTATGGGGGGAATATCTGTGCTCAGAATCTGGAACACCTTGCCACTCGTGCTCGCTCTGAGCGCGTCAATTACTGCTAACGCAGCAACTCCGGTCCAGAAGTACACCGGCGAATGGCAACCCGACAAGAAATACACCCGTGGGACCATGGTTGTGCTCAACAACCAGACCTGGCTGTGCATGAAAGCGTGTACCGCGAATTCACCAGGCTCGAACCCAGACTCATGGGCGAGGATCGCCAGTACTGAACCGGGACCCAAGGGTGATACTGGCCCGCAGGGACCACAAGGCATCCAAGGCGAAGTGGGGCCGCAAGGCCCCATAGGTCCAGTAGGCCCGGTCGGGCCGCAGGGAGCACAAGGAATACAAGGAGAAACCGGAGCCCAGGGTCCGATCGGTCCAATTGGCGCTCAAGGCATTCAAGGCATACCCGGTCCGCAGGGTCCGGTTGGCGAGATGGGTCCCCAAGGACCCGCAGGGTGGGATGGTGCTCAAGGTCCGATGGGACCAGCAGGACCAAGGGGACTTCAGGGAGCACAGGGACCCGCAGGTCCCGCGGGCGCGTCAGGCGGGATCAAGGTTTACGATGCGAATAACCAGTATTTGGGGTTGTCAGTCGGTAACTCACAAACTTTCATACCTTCACTGGAGGCTTTTGCAACATTAACCTATGCTGTAGCCACTGACGGCTATGCTGACTTAAATGGCCTTACAGTTTATGGACCAGACATATCTTGGCTAACGAACCCTCCAGGGTTTGAGTACTTCACAAGCCCTGACTGTAGCGCAGGCGGCGTAAAGGTGGTTTCTTCTGATACGCCGCCCCCCAACGTATTGGTTAGAAACCCAGATGGGTCAGATGTTAGCTTTGGGCTTCTAAATATACAGACATACAGCAAAGCACAGATACAGTCAGAACTTACTCTTCCTGATACATACTGTCCTGGAAATGAAGGCGACTGGGTTCAGAACCTAATATCCACACCAGCTTCCAACCCAGGCGAATGCCTTCCGGTGCCAAGGCAATACAGAGGGTGGACCGCGCATTTGAATGAATGCCCTTCACATGGGCTCAACTATTATTGCTATCAGTGTGGGTCTATGGTCACAAAAGAAGCGCCTAGCGGCTTAGCTACATTCACCTTCACACCAGTCACGCTCCCATTCACCCTGCCCGTCGCTTTGCCACTACGATACGAGGTGGGTCAATAGCATACCTTCGGGAAGCCCAAGTGACACAGGCTACGGTAACAATCACCTACCAAGATGGGGGTGGGAATATAACGGAGAGAGAGATTTCAGAGGTACAGCTGATTGGGGGTAGCCAGATTGAGGCTTTTTGTCATCTCAGAAATGAATACAGGACTTTTAATCTTTCCGGAGTCAAGAAGGCGATCAAAAAAGGCTTTATGCAAGTCGTTGGTGAGCCTATTGATGATTTCTATAGTTACGTTGGAGCGACACCCCCAAAACAGGTCCCACAGCGAGTTGCGGTTACTGAACCACCCAACGTATCACCAGAAGAGTTGGTCAAGCTAAGGAAGCTCGAAAAGACTGCACTGTGGTCTCAGTTCTGGAATCCAGCCATTGGGAAGATCCACAGGGACAAGCTTGTTGCTTTGTTTGGCGGCAAATGCTTCTTGTGTGATACCACTGAAAATCTTCATATAGACCACCACGTACCGCTAAAACTTGGTGGACATCTGCTACCAGGAAACCTATCAGTCTTATGCCCAAGATGTAATTCGACAAAGGGGGATTTGAATCCAGAATTGTTTTATGTGCCAGATGAGCTTGAGCGGATAAGACCTTTGCTGGAGAGCCAGAAAGACATCTTCAACTTCCAATTTGATCGTGACAGGTGGCAAAATGATAAGAGGCAATATTTGATCGATCTGGGGGCGAGTGAAGAGCTCATTCACGATATGTTCAACAACGAGATGAGTCGCTACTACCTCGGATAGCCCCTTAATATATTTTATTACCGGGTCATCCGAAAACATTGGCGAGGCTTTTTTAATAAGATCATCATGTAAGCATTCGTCTGAAAAATCCTTGCATAAAATAATAATGGGCCTGCAGTATGATATATGTATTTGTGGTCGTCTTACTGATTGGAATCTGGCTAATCGGGTTACTATTACGACGAACCCCGAGATCGAAAGCCCCCCCGACTCAAACGCTCAAATACCAACATGCGCCGATTGAGCTTGAAGTTCAGGTCTTACGGTCCGAGGAGCACGAGCCCCCGGTCGATTTAACACCGCACGTTGCTGAAATTGACAAGGACAACTGGGAAGGGAGTTTCTGGGAAGTACAAGAACCATTTCCGGTCCGGGCGACCTTACGCATAGGCTACGAAGACGGTGCAGGCATGAAATCCCAACGCGTGGTCGATGTCCGCCAGTTCGGATCAGACATCTATGGTGGGTTGCTGATAGTAGCAAAGGGGTCAGGTCTTGTCTTTTGACTATATATAGCCTGACCGATCGCGGTATCTGGAATTTACGGATCGGGTGCTACCGACGGCACCCACAAATCCGCCAGTGAGAAACGATGCTCGGCGAACGGCGGGGCGTTCACTTCATCAGCCTGCTGGGCGGTTTGCTCCAGCAGCCAGTGGCCTTCCAGTAGCCGGTAAACTTCCAGCGTCTGCTGGTCCGGGTCGACCAGCCAGAGCCATTCCACGCCCTGTTCGGCATAAAGGGGCATCTTCACCACGCGGTCGATGCGGGCCGTGCCGGGTGACAGGACTTCACAGACCCAATCCGGTGCCAGGGTGAAATAGGCGGTTTCGGGGAAAACCGGCATCCGCTCCCTTCGCCAGCCGGCAAGATCCGGCACCAGGATGTGCGGTCCCAGATGCAATTCGGGTTCATCCAGTATCCACCAGCCGCCCGGACCACCGCGGCCTCTTTGGAAGGGGTTGGTTAATTCCGCACCTATTCCTGAAGCGCTGAGAGCGTGACGCGGGGCGGGACGGGGCTGGGTGATGAGCTGGCCATGGAGGATTTCACCGATCAGGTGCTCCGGCAGGTCGAAGAGGTCTTCGTAGGTGGCTAGGCGTCCGGCAGTGGCGTTCATGGGGGATGTGAATGTTGAGGGCGTCGATGGCTGGGCAGACATCATGCGTTTCATGGAAACGGATGGAATGGGCTGATTCTATACCGATTAAAACCGGCCGCGGCGGCTTGGTTCCCCATTCTGAAACAGGGCAGGGCATCAAAATCTGGCTGGCCCGTTGATCCAGAAATCCCTGACTGTGGTCTGTCCATTCCCATCTCCCGCGCGGAAACGGATCCTGTAACATCCGCTGACAAAATCTCGATGCACTTTGTGACAGTGTGCGCAAACTCTCTTCCTCGTAATGCCATACCCATCACTGGCCTCCTCATGCCTTGGGTTCTGGGTTCCTTGCGGGTTTATCTGATGCCGGGGACTGATCTGTAATGCGGCTGGCGGCCAACGCTATAGCGCAGGGGTTCATTGCCCTTTTAACCCTGATCGTGATGCTGTCCTGGGGGCTGGGGACCGAGTCGGGCGCGAAATGGCTGCTGCGACAGGCTCGCGCCTGGGTGCCCGGCCTGAGTGTAGCGCGGGTAGAGGGCGTGTTGCTGGATCGGCTGGTGCTGCAGGAACTGGATTATCGCGACAAGACCGAGCGAATCCATCTGGATCGTCTCGATCTCCGCATCGATGCCTCGGCGGTGTGGCGCGGGGTGCTGCATATTCGCTCGCTCCAGATTCTGAAGCCGCAATACGCGACCACCGACGACTCTCCCATCCAATGGCCCCATCTCAAGCTGCCGTTTGATCTC
This sequence comes from Methylococcaceae bacterium, assembly GCA_044237765.1. GTDB lineage: Bacteria > Pseudomonadota > Gammaproteobacteria > Methylococcales > Methylococcaceae > UBA6136. The sequence goes on from JBIIEQ010000031.1 coordinate 32,609, forward strand.
ATCATCGATGAGCTGAAGATCCGTGATGGGGCCGTGAAAAGGGCGGGTGATGATCAGCCCATCCGGCTCAACAGCCTGGATGTCGCCCTGGACCTGACACGTGATGGGCTCGAATTCCGGCGCTTTGCCTGGGTCATGCCCGACCTGACCGGCGAGCTCTCGGGGCGGATGGCGATGGGCGGCATGCAGAAAGTCGGGCTCAAGACCACCTGGAACTGGCATCCCAAGGGGCGCCCGGAGTTTCAGGGCGAAGGTTTTGCCGGCGGCAATTTGGATCGGGTCACCCTCCGGCAAACCCTCAAGTTTCCCCTGGCGGCAGAACTGTCGGCCGTCATCATGCAGCCGCTGGACCATCCCCAGTGGACCGCACAGCTGGATGTGCCGGAATTTCCCGTCAATCGCATTGATCCCGCCTGGCCGGCCTGGCCCGTGACCCTGAGTCTCCATGGGGAGGGCACCGATCGCGTTGCCGAGATCGGCGGCAGCTTCCTGGGTAAGGTGCCGGGTGTTGGCCAACCCGAGGGCCAACTGCAGCTGCGTTATAACGAGCCGGGAGATCTGCTTGTGGAGAAGCTCGAATTGACCTTGCCGGAGACCAAAACCCGGCTTGAGGTTAGCGGTACCGCAAAACACCTCGACAGGACACCCGAACTCAATGGCGTCGCGCAATGGACGAACCTGTCCTGGCCACTCGATCGCAAGCCCGAGTGGCAAAGTCAGCGTGGCCAGCTATCACTCACGGGAATACCTGGGGGAGTCCGCTTTGATGCCGAAGGCTTGTTGAAGGACAGCCGCGTTACTGCCAGTGGCCAGATCGGCCTGCCGCCGGGGCGCATGGAATTCCGGGGAATTCGCGCCCAGGGGGCCGGGCTCAACCTTCAGCTGGACGGAATATTTGGCCCGCAACTGGACCTGACCTGGACGCTGCAGGGTGACCAGCTTGGGACATGGCTGCCCGGCGCTCGGGGTCAGATCACCAGTCGCGGCCATGTCCAGGGGCCACGCGATAGCCCTGCCGGGAGCATGGAGTTGACGGCCCGCGATCTTCAGTTCCGGGATGACAAGGCCCGGGAACTGGTGCTTAACCTCAAAGGCGGTCTGACTTTAGGTGCCCCGCCAGTCGAAGCGGCAGTGTTGGCGCGGGGCATGCGGTATCAGGGCAATGCGGCCGATGAGCTCAAGCTTGATTTCAGGGGGGGATTGAATCTTCGTGAGGGTCGGCTGGAGCCCAGCACACCGATGGCCGAATTGAATCTTGTTGGCCGGGGACTGAGTTATCAACAGCAGGTCATTCGCGAGCTTGCTCTGGCGGCCAAAGGCGGGCTGATGCCGGGTTCGCCCCCGGTCGAAGGGGGGCTCAACTTGCAGGGGCTCAAATCCGGCGACATCGAGGCCGGTGAACTGAAACTCGATTTCAAGGGCGGCATGCTCTACCGGAACCAAGCCTTCGCCTTGCAGGGAATGCCGATGGAGGCCGAGCTCCTGGCCGAACGGTTGGTTCAGGGCGATCGGCAGGCGCGCGAGCTTCGGGTCGGCTTCAAGGCCGGTGAGTCGCCGGACTCGCCGCTGAAGGTGACCGTCAAGGCGCCTGAGATTCGCCTTGGCGAAGCCCGGTTGAACCTGGATCTGGACGCACAGGGCAGCCGCGCCCGGCATACCCTGTCGGCTACGGTGGCCGGCCATTGGGTTGCGCCGGAAGGTGCCCATCGCTTACCCGTGCGGCTGTCGTTGCGCGCCGAAGGCGGGTGGAGCGATGCGCAATGGGTCGGGACTGTCAGCCAGTTTGACTGGGATCTTGATCGCCTCGGTCATTGGCCATTGAGCCGCCCGCTGGCCTTGCGCATACAGCGCTCGAGCGGGGAACTGGGGCTGGCTTGCTGGGCCAGCCGTGGGGCCGAGGCGTGTCTGCAGGGCCAGCTTAATGAGTTGGGCGGCTGGCAGACGGCCGCACGGGTCAGCGAGTTCGAGCTGGATCGGCTGCAGCGTTGGTTGCCGGACAGCCTCGGGCTCAAGGGAGTGCTGTCGGCAGACTGGCAGTTTTCCGGACAGGGCGATCGGGTGCAGGACGGGCGCTGTGAACTGCGGGTGGATGCCGCCCAGATCGAGCGGATGGGCGGTGCTTCACCCTTCAAATTCCGACCGGCGCCGCTGTCGCTGGGAGGGAGGGTTGGTGTACATGGAGGAGATTTACGCCTGGTTGCGGAACAGCCGGGGTTTGGGTCGCTGCGGGCCGATCTAACGGTGGAGGGTCCCCTGATCTTGTCCCGGCTCGGGCAGACGCCGCTTTCCGGCGAGGCGCGACTGGAGTTGCAAAATATTGGCGTGCTGTTGCCGCTGACCACTGATATCGAGAAACTGCAGGGGCGTCTCGATGCCGGGGTGCGGTTTTCCGGCACGCCGAACACCCCAAAGCTGCAGGTCCACGGCATGCTCTTTGATGCCGGCTTCGGTGTGCCCCGTCTCGGCATCAAGGTGCGCAGCCTGCATGCCGATGCCACCAGCCGCCAGGACAACCAGCTGGTATTCAGCGGGCGCGGTGTTTCGGGGAGTGGCGAAATCAAGCTGGATGGCATGGTATCCCTGAGCCCCAGGGATAACTGGCCGCTCAAGTTTTCGCTGTTGGGCAATCGTTTCCTCATCGCCGATACGCCGGAGGCCAAGGTGTATCTCTCGCCCGATCTACAGGTCGAACATAAGGATTCGCGGCTGACCTTGAGTGGGCGCGTCAAGATTCCGGAAGCTGCCATACAGATCCCTGATGAATCCGGCGCCATCAAGCCCTCGCGCGATGTGGTCATTGTTCAGGGCGACGAGCCGCCCGAATCGCGCCAGAATCCTCTGGAAACCCGGGTGGAGGTCGTGCTCGGCGACAAGATCAGTGTCGCCGGGCCGGGGTACCAGGCGCGCGTGGACGGGCAGGTGACCGTGGAACAGCAGCCGGGAACGGATGCACTGGGCACGGGGGAGATCCGCATTCACAACGGCAAGTACTCGCTGTACGGTGTCGATCTGGAAGCCGACGGCG
>JBIIEQ010000142.1:0-2761 GCA_044237765.1 Methylococcaceae bacterium
TGAACGGAATCGCCCGCCTCGCTCAAGTCATCGAGGGGGTGGTGTTCAGGGATGGAGTACAGGACAACATCGAGAAGATTGCCGCCTGATCAAACCTGCTCAGATACACAACAATTGACCATTTCTCCAGCAGAACTTATTGGTCGACCAGCAGATTGCCTATCTCAAGGCCCGTACCACTGTCATGTCCAAGGGCGATGCCCTGATCAAGATCTCTGCCGATGGACTCACCCCGCATCTTGAAAAGATCTTTCACGAAATCCTCCGTGCCTTTCCAGTCAAGGCCAATGAGCAGGGGTTGGAGTTGCTGTTGTCGGCAGTGGGGTAGTCAATCGACAGCCTTGTTTGGTTCGATAGTTCAGTTGATCACGCTCGACGCCCCGTGCGGCCAAGACAAAGACGCCCTTTCGATTGGATGCAATAGCGGCCATGATTCCGTATTCCGGAATGCCGGCCATCCCCTCAGGAATCATTCCGCTCGCCACATCGAAGGGGTTAGCACCGGTGAAGGGACCTTTACCGGATGCATTCAAGATGTACCGGGCATAGAACAGACGCCCCCTGATCATGATGCGTTGGATGATTCGCGGGTTCTGTTCCAGGGTGTTAATGGCTTGACGGTAGTCTGGAAAGAGTCGGCCGATGTGAATGTGCAGTTGATGTTGACCACGGGTAATTGCCGACTGAATGATGAAGCCCACCTGTTTGATGGGAAACGAAGGCTTCACAAGATGTTGAGAGGCTCGCCACGCCTGGTTCCAGTAGGGGTAATTCGTTCGCGTGTGGATATCTTCTACACCAATGGATGGGTTGAGAGCCCACACTAGAAAACGGCAGTTTTCACCCTCTGCTCTTGGATATCGGACGGGATCCCGGTAGCGAATGTAGTACTGCAGAGCAAACTGCTTCCTGAACGCGCGGTAAAAGTTGAAAACCCCTTGATTGTCCTGGCACCAGCTGCTCTGGCAGTCAGTCGAATGCGTGAACCTGTAAACGCCACATGCGGCAAAGTCAGCGTTGAGGGGATCATCGCAACGATTACATGGGTCCGGTACCGAGGTCGGAATGCCCTCAGAAGGAACGTAACGATAGTGATCTGGATCGGGTTGTCCCGTCAGGGTATTTGGGTTGGGGCAGAGTTCTGTTTCAGCATTGATGGCATACGCCACCCCTACCAGTGCCAAAAAAAGGAAAACCCGATGCATTTGATCATCTCTCACGCAGTGTCGCTGCCTGGGTGAATTCTACAACGCACTTGCCGATGATCTGATCCGAAAAGATCTTCCACGAAATCCTCCGTGCCTGTCCGATCAAGGCCAATGAGCAGGGGTTAGAGTTGCTGTTGTCGGCGGTGGGGTGAACTGGCCGCATCAAGACTGAGTTCACCCGGAGGAAAAGCATCAACGGGAAGCCTTAGCCAATCGATCAATCAGATTTTTTACCGCTTGCTTGTCAGACTTTGGCGTAACGGGACACGTCACAGACACCGCGGCGATGGGGTTAAACGATTGCCAGGTGATGGATCCGTTGACGACACGGCCAACAAAAGCGCCTCCTTTCCATACTTGAGTTTGTGGATCAAGAGTGAAATGACCATTCTCAATCTGTAATACGTCAAGCGAGTTGGCACTAAAGTTATTCGTGGCCTCATAGGAGAACTCCGGTTGGCCATTGCGCAGGATCAACGAACCATTGGCTGGGAAACACTCCTCAATCCCCGTATCAGGGAGGGTGCTGCAGACCATGCCTGCCAAACTGGCATAAGCGCCATTTACATTTTCCACATAAAAATCGGTCAGTGTCTCAACGACCCGTGTTGGCGTCGTCACGGTGTTTTTGATACAAATCCTTTTCTGAATCGGACCCGCGACGGACGGCATTGCTGAAGCCCCGAGCAGGCTGGTTATAAGGAAGAGGGTAGGGATATGGTTCATAAGTTGCCCTGCAAAAGGTTAAGGTGGCCGAGGATACTAGAAGTGCAGCCCGAAAGTTATCGGGGGGTAATGTTGCGGTCGGCGGTCGGATGAGAACGAAACAAGGACTTAGCGACTTATCCCCAGAATCTGTGGATAACTTTGTGGAAACCCTTGTGGAAATGCCCGTTTTCTAGGGTCTCTGTTGAATCGAGTAGAAACTGAGCCGTCACGTAAGTACATGATATTCCGTAGGACTTTAAAGTCGGCAGAGAAAATCCACGCCAATTCAGACAGATAACAGACCCTGTGCACAAGATCGGTGCTTTTTTGCGAATGTTCTGAAAAAGTCAAGTTGATCATCCATGCAAATCACCTTCGAATCTACCGTTTTGAAATGACTGACAGGGCGGTCTAGGGGATTGCGTTGGTCTCGTTCTCTTCTTGCAGGGGGATCACCACCGGTTGGGTGCGCTGCTCTGCCGGCGAAAGCTCATAGTTGGTCTGAAGATTCATCCAGAACCTGGCTGTACTCACACCCGCCCGTTCCAGCCTGACGGCCAGGTCAGGGCTGATTCCATTGTGACCATGCAGGACTCGGGATAGAGAACTTCGGGACATCCCCAATCGACGGGCTGCCTCGGCGACTTCAATCGCTAAAGGTTTCAAAACATCCTCGCGAAGGAGTTCGCCCGGATGTGGATGGTTATGCATCATGATTGAGAAATGGTCAATTGTTGTGTATCTGAGCATGTTTGATCAGGCGGCAATCTTCTCGATGTTGTCCTGTACTCCATCCCTGAACACCACCCCCTCGATGACTTGAGCGAGGCGGGCGATTCCGTTCA
>JBIIEQ010000032.1:0-35497 GCA_044237765.1 Methylococcaceae bacterium
ACCGAGTCACCTTATCTTTACTCACGGCGTATTCACTCCTCTCGTAGGCATTGATGACCTTGAAGACCATCAAGAATACGCCGCCTCCATCAGCTGCTCATCCACAACTTTTGAGCATAACTCGCGATTACCTGAGCACGGTGCCAGCTGGAGAGGTGGATCAGGCCTATCGTCCATCGATTATCAATCTACTGACCGAATGCTGGGAAGGCTTGCAAGGCAGTGAGGCGGAAAACACTTTTGCCTTCAAGCTCGCACGAGCTGAACAACTGACGTGGAATGCGCCCTGCCTCGAATTTGTCCTGGAACGTCATGGCGGGACGGTAAATGGCTCCATCAATGCCGAACTCCATACCTGGGTGGTTGATCTGGACAGTGGTCAGGCCAGATGCGCGACTAATCGACGGAGGCGGCTCATTCAGGCCGACAAGCGCATGGATATCAATGGCGTAGCCCAACGTATTGCGGAGGCCATCGTCAATGGCACGCTTTGTCAGGAACTGGAATGGCGCGTTCCGGAAAGGTATGTCCAGCTGAATATTTCAGCCATTGTGCCCAGTACGAACCAACAGACCACCTTCGCCAGACGAAAGCGATTTCGCGAGGCCCTCAAGAAGCTGATGCTTGAGCACGGTTGGAGCCCCGAGGCCAAGGGCAACCGGGTAGGATTTAAACGCATGCCGCAACTGGCAGGCATCGCTGACACTTCTCGACGATCAGCTTGTATTGAATCTCAAGGCGAAACCCATGGAACCGCTGCTGACGCCTAAAGAGATGGAACCACCCCTGTTTCTCAATGACGAACAAATTGACGAGCTGACCGGCCGCAAGGTGCGCCGACTGCAATGCGATGCCCTGCGCCTGATGGGCATCCCCTTCCATATCAACATGGCCGGCAAGCCTATCGTCTGCCGCTCAGCACTGGAAGGACGACCCCCCGCACATAATCAAAAATCGCAAGAATGGCACCCCGCCGTATTGAGACATGGCAAGTAATCTCCCACCCCGCATGCGGGCCAGAGTCCGCCGCAAAAAGACCTGGTACTACTACGACTGCGGGGGCAAACCGCGCAAGGAAATACCGCTCGGCCAGGATTACGTCATAGCCGTCCAGAAATGGTCCGAGCTGGAGCTGAAAGGCCGCGACACCGTCGCCAGGATCACCACCTTTCCCGCCCTGTGGGAAAAGTACGAACGCGAAGTGCTCCACACCCTGAAAAGCGGCACCATTCGCACTCACAAGAGCGACATCAAACACTTGCTGCGCTTCTTTGGCGAACCCCCGGCCCCGATAGAACAGGTCAAGCCCAAACACATTTTCCAGTTTTTGGAGTGGCTGAAAGACAAACCCACCACCGCCAATCGCTGCAAACGCCTGTTCTCTAAATTTGTGGAATCACGCGCGCGCCTGGGGTTGGACGGATTTGCAAAACCCCTGCGCCGGCATCAAGGGTCACGCCACTGGCTAACGCGACGTTTACATAGACGACGCCGTCTACCGAGCGGTTTGGGAATGTGCCGGTCAGCCCGTTCGCGACGCCATGGACCTTGCCTACCTGACCGGCCAGCGGCCATCTGACGTACTTAAGTTATCGGAGCTGGACATTAAGGATGACACTCTCCCTGTCCACCAGGCCAAGACCGGCGCCCGGGTTCGCATCCGTATCGAGGGCGAACTGGCGGATCTGATCAAACGCATCAAGATCAGAAAGAAGGGATACCGCTTGTGGGTCACCGCCCTGCTTGTTCAAATGAACGGCAAACCGCTGACAACCATGACGCTCAGGAATGGATTCGTCGCCGCCCGCACCGCCGCTGCGGAGGCCAACCCTGACCTGGCCGACGACATCAAGGCCTTCTGGTTCAGAGATCTTCGCGCCAAAGCCGCCGACGACAAGGCCGACTTCGAAGGCGAATCCGAAGCGCAAAAGCTCCTCGGTCACACCGACGGCCGCACCACCGCCAAGCACTATTTGAGAAGAGGAAAACTGGTCGGCCCAACCAAGTGACGCGGAACGTTCCGCGTTTTGGGCTTTCTGGCAAGCGAGTGAAGCACCGCCAAACCCGCATGGATACTGGAGCGGGTGATGGGAATCGAACCCACGCTATCGGCTTGGGAAGCCGAAGTTCTACCATTGAACTACACCCGCGATGGTTGTCGATTCTACGCGCCAGAATTGCGACAACGCAATCCATGGGACAGGCCAGCCCGAATTCGGAAGTTGATTCTGTTCTTGATAATGAGCGCCGGATTCTTTATATTTTCGAGCCATTTGCTTGAAGCTTTGCCAGCTGAATCACCGCTTTCAGTCGACAGGAACTTATCCTCTGCCGCGAAGAAAGCGTGAACCGATTTTGCAGCGTTCAGATCCGAATACGCTATGGCCAGCTCCCAACTTCGTCTGTCCGATGGATTCCTGACTGAGGTCATCAATGAGTTTTAACGCGGTTCCCGACAAGCAGGGTCTTTATGATCCCTCCAATGAACATGACGCTTGTGGCGTGGGCTTCATCGCTCACATCAAGGGAAATAAAAGCCACGACATCATCTGCAAGGGTCTGGAGATTCTGAGGAACATCACTCACCGTGGTGCAGTCGGTGCGGATCCTCTGGCAGGTGATGGCGCAGGCATCCTCATTCAGATTCCGGATTCTTTTCTTCGGGATGAAGCTCAGTCCTGCGGGATCGAGCTGCCAAAGGAGGGCGATTACGGCGTCGGCATGATCTTCCTGCCGCGTAACCCGGAACATCGCGCGACCTGTGAAAAAATCATCGAAGATTACGTCCTGGCGGAGGGTCAGACCCTGCTGGGCTGGCGGGATGTGCCGGTCGCGAGTGAAGGACTGGGTGAATCCGTAAAGCTGATCGAGCCCTGCATCCGCCAGGTGTTCGTCGGTCGCGGGGGTAATTGCCCCGATCAGAACAGCTTTGAGCGCAAGTTGTTCGTCATCCGCAAACAGATCGACAACCGTATTCGGGCCCTGAAACTGGATGAAGGCAAGATGTTCTACATCCCGTCCTTCTCTTCAAGAATCCTGGTTTACAAGGGCATGCTGCTGGCCGACCAGGTCGGTGTTTATTACCATGACCTGACCGATGAACGCATGGTCTCGGCCCTTGCTCTGGTGCATCAGCGTTTCTCTACGAATACCTTTCCCACCTGGGATCTCGCCCATCCCTTCCGTATGATCGCCCATAACGGCGAAATCAATACCGTGCGCGGAAACATCAACTGGATGGCAGCCCGCCACCATTCGATGTCTTCCAAGCTCCTCGGTGAGGATCTGGAAAAAATCTGGCCGCTGATCGGTGAAGGTAAGTCGGATTCTGCCAGCTTCGACAATGCGTTGGAATTGCTGGTAATGGGCGGCTACTCGCTCGTCCACGCTATGATGTTGCTGATCCCCGAGGCCTGGGCCGGCAATCCGCTGATGGACGAGAAGCGCCGTGCCTTCTATGAATACCATTCCGCCCTGATGGAGCCTTGGGATGGTCCCGCTGCCGTGGCCTTTACCGATGGCAAACAGATTGGTGCCACGCTGGACCGAAACGGTCTGCGTCCGGCACGTTATTTGATCACTGACGACGATTACGTTGTGATGGCATCCGAAATGGGCGTATTGACCATACCAGAAAACAAAATCGTCAAAAAATGGCGTTTGCAGCCCGGCAAGATGTTCCTCATCGACATGGAGCAGGGCCGCATCATCGACGATGCCGAGATCAAGACTCAGCTCGCCGCCAAGGCGCCCTATCAACAGTGGCTGAACGACACCCAGATTCAGCTGGAGAACCTGCCTGTTGAAATCGCGGCCATGACGCCCGACGAACAGACGCTACTCGATCGGCAACAGGCCTTTGGTTATACGCAGGAAGACATCAAATTCTTTCTGACCCCGATCGCAATCAGCGGACAGGAGCCGGTCGGCTCCATGGGAACCGATGCTGCGCTGGCTGTCCTGTCCAGCCGCCCGCGCATGCTGTACGACTATTTCAAGCAAGGATTTGCGCAGGTCACCAACCCTCCCATCGATCCGATCCGCGAGGAGCTGGTCATGTCGCTGGTCACTCACATCGGCCCGCGGCCCAATCTCCTCAATCTCGAGAATGGTGGCACACACAAGCGGCTTGAAGCCCATCAGCCCATCCTCAGCAATAAGGATCTGGAAAAGATCCGGCGCATCGAGGCGCGCACGCATGCCGCCTTCAAAACGACCACGCTGAGCTTCTGCTATCCAACCGACACCGGTGCCAGCGAAATGCAACGCGCCATCGACCAGTTATGCATCCAGGCTGAAAAGGCTGTCCAGGAGGGCAATAACATCCTGGTCATTTCCGACCGGGACATGGATGCCGGTCACATTGCGATTCCGGCACTGCTTGCGACTGCTGCCGTTCACTTCCACCTGATCCGCGCCGGTCTGCGAACCGAAGTCGGGCTGGTTGTAGAAACGGGCGAAGCGCGCGAGGTTCATCACTTTGCCCTGTTGGCCGGCTATGGTGCCGAAGCCATCAACCCCTACCTGGCCTTTGATACGCTGTCTGCACTGAGTCCGACCCTGCCGGAGCCTCTCAGTGAAGAAGAAACCCACAAGCGCTTTATCAAGGCGATCGGAAAGGCGTTGCTCAAAATTATGTCCAAGATGGGCATTTCGACCTATCAGTCCTATTGTGGCGCCCAAGTCTTCAATGCCATCGGATTGGGCGACGAATTCCTCGCCAGATATTTCCCCGGCACCAGTGCCACCACGGGGGGATCTGGTCTGATGGAAATCGCCGAGGAAACCATCAAGCGCCATCGACTCGCCTATAGTGATGCACCGATTTATCGGCACGCGCTGGATGTGGGGGGCGAATACGCCTACCGGGTCCGTGGCGAAGATCACGTTTGGACGCCGGAAACCATCTCTAAGCTGCAGCACGCCACCCGCACCAAAAACTGGGAGACTTATGTCGACTATACCCAGTCGATCAATCAGCAGAACGAACGACTGCTGACCTTGCGTGGGTTGCTGGATTTCAACTACGACCATGCTCCGGTCCCGCTGGAGGAGGTCGAATCCGCCAAGGACATCGTCAAGCGTTTTGCGACAGGGGCCATGTCCTTCGGCTCCATCTCTTACGAAGCACACACCACGCTGGCCATCGCCATGAACCGCATTGGCGGAAAATCCAATACCGGTGAGGGTGGAGAACTCCCTGAACGCTTCAAGCCCTTGGAAAATGGCGATTCCATGCGCTCTGCCATCAAGCAGGTTGCTTCCGGCCGTTTTGGCGTGACCGCCGAATATCTGGTCAATGCCGATGACATCCAGATCAAGATTAGCCAGGGTGCCAAGCCAGGTGAAGGCGGACAGCTACCGGGTCATAAGGTCGATGCGACCATCGCCAAGGTCCGTCACTCGACCCCGGGCGTGGGTCTGATTTCGCCACCACCGCACCACGATATTTACTCCATCGAAGACCTGGGTCAGCTTATTCATGACCTGAAGAACGTCAATCCCGAGGCCCGCATCAGCGTCAAATTGGTGTCTGAAGTCGGTGTGGGCACGGTGGCGGCTGGTGTTGCCAAGGCGCACGCCGATCACGTGACGATTGCCGGATATGACGGCGGCACGGGTGCCAGTCCGATAACCTCCATCAAACACGCCGGCCTCCCTTGGGAAATCGGTTTGGCCGAGACGCACCAGACGCTGGTACTCAACAAGTTACGCGGACGCATCTGTGTCCAGGCCGATGGCGGCATGCGCACCGGGCGCGATGTAGTCATCGGCGCTTTGCTTGGTGCCGATGAGTTCGGTTTTGCCACGGCGCCGCTGATAGTCGAGGGCTGTATCATGATGCGCAAATGCCATCTGAACACCTGCCCCGTCGGCGTCGCCACCCAGGATCCTGAACTGCGCAAACGGTTTACCGGTCAACCCGAACATGTCGTCAATTTCTTCTTCTTCATCGCCGAGGAAGTACGCCAACTGATGGCCCAGCTGGGTTACCGCAAGTTCGACGAAATGATAGGGCAGACCGATCGGCTCGACATGCGTAAGGCTGTTGCCCATTGGAAAGCATCCAAAATCGACCTTGGCCGCCTGCTCTACAAGCCAACCCCAGGTCCAGGTGTTTCGATCTATAACACTGAAACTCAGGATCATGGCTTGGACAAGGCATTGGATCGACAATTGATTGCCCAGGCCAAACCGGCGCTGGAAAATCGCACCCCAGTGCAGATCGAAGTCGGTATCCGCAACTTCAACCGTACCGCTGGCGCCATGCTTTCAGGTGAAGTCGCCAAACGCTATGGCCATGCAGGCCTTCCGGAAGACACCATTCACATCAAGCTGAATGGAACAGCTGGCCAGAGTTTCGGTGCGTTTCTGGCGGCTGGGGTCACCCTGGAACTGGCCGGCGAAGGTAACGACTATGTCGGCAAGGGTCTTTCCGGTGGCCGAATTGCGATCTATCCGCCTGCCATCTCGCCCATCGTCGCGGAAGAGAATATCATCGTCGGCAATACCGTACTCTACGGCGCGATTCAGGGTGAGTGCTATTTCCGGGGTGTTGCCGGCGAACGCTTCGCTGTGCGTAATTCGGGTGCCATCGCCGTAGTGGAGGGTGTAGGCGACCATGGTTGTGAATACATGACCGGCGGTGTCGTAGTGGTGCTCGGCGAAACCGGGCGCAACTTTGCTGCGGGCATGTCGGGTGGTGTGGCTTATGTACTCGACGAGTCCGGCGACTTTAGTCAGCGCTGCAATCTCGCCATGGTTGAACTGCAGCCGGTTCCCTCAGAGGCGAATGCGCTGGAAAAATTCGATCATCAGGGGGGAGACCTGGAAAACCATGGTCTGGTCGATATCATGCGGGACATGACACGCCATGATGAGCAGCGTCTGCGGACGCTTATCGACAAGCACCGGCGTTACACGGGCAGTGAAAAAGCCCGGCGCATACTGGAAAACTGGTCCGAATACGCGCCGCGTTTTGTCAAGGTGATGCCCGTCGATTACCGTCTGGCTCTGGAAAAAATGCAGAAGGTCCAGGCCCAAGCCGAAGCGAGCCATTGATTCCTTGAAGTTGCCCATACCCTCCCGTGCGTCTGTTGCGGGAACGGTTGCGGCGACGGCAAGGTGACACCCCAATCATTCAGCGGTGCCCGGCGGGCACGTCAACGAGGTTAACAAAGCATGGGTAAACCCACGGGTTTCATGGAAATATCGCGTCAGGATCGGCGCTATACATTGGTCGCCGACCGCGTCCAGAATTACCAGGAATTTGTCATCCCCCTCAGTGAGGATGAACTGGGGCGACAGGGTGCTCGCTGCATGGACTGCGGCATCCCCTATTGTCATAACGGCTGCCCAGTCAATAACATCATCCCCGACTGGAACGATCTGGTTTTCCATGGCCAATGGCAGGAGGCCATTGAGGTTCTACACAGCACCAACAACTTTCCGGAGTTTACCGGCCGCATCTGCCCTGCCCCGTGTGAGGCCGCCTGCACACTGAATCTCACCGATGAACCCGTCACGATCAAGTCCATCGAGTGCTCCATCGTCGACAAGGCTTGGCAGATGGGCTGGATACAACCACAGATCGCTAAGCACAAAACCGGCAAGCGTGTAGCTGTCGTTGGTTCCGGGCCCGCAGGAATGGCCACCGCACAACAACTGGCCAGAGCCGGTCACGATGTGGTGGTGTTCGAGAAGAATGACCGAATCGGTGGGCTGCTTCGTTATGGGATTCCCGACTTCAAGATGGAAAAGCACCATATCGACCGACGGATTGCGCAGATGCAGGCCGAAGGGGTTGTCTTCCGTCCCAACTCGCATATAGGCAAGGATATTCCTGCCCGGCAACTGCTAGACGATTTTGATGCCGTTGTGTTGGCCGGAGGCTCCGAGTATCCCCGCGACCTGACAGTCCCAGGGCGGGACCTGGATGGTGTTCACTACGCCATGGAATTCCTGCCACAACAGAACAAGCGTGTCGCCGGGGATGACCTGGCAGACGACATCAGCCTCCTGGCTACCGGCAAGAACATCATCGTCATCGGAGGCGGCGATACGGGTTCGGATTGTATCGGCACTTCCAAACGGCATGGCGCAGATTCCATTACTCAGCTGGAAATCATGCCCAAGCCACCAGAAAAGGAAAACAAGTCCCTGACCTGGCCAAACTGGCCAAACAAACTGCGCACGTCAAGCTCTCATGAGGAAGGCTGTGAGCGGATGTGGAGTGTTGACACCGTCTCGCTTGAGGGACATAACGGAAAGGTCACACAAATCAATTGCGTTAAAGTGGAATGGAAGCAGGAAGGCGGCCGCTGGAACATGAGCCGGGTTCTTGGCAGCGAATTCAGCCTGAAGGCCGATCTGGTGCTGCTCGCCATGGGCTTCGTCCATCCGATCCGCGATGGCCTCTTGGAGGATCTGGGCGTCGACATGGACGACCGCCGTAATGTCAAAGCCAATACCGTCGACTACCGCACTTCGGTCGACAAGGTCTTCACGGCTGGCGATATGCGCCGCGGTCAATCCCTGGTCGTTTGGGCAATTCGCGAGGGACGACAATGCGCGCGCTCGGTCGACGAATATCTGATGGGGTCCAGCGAACTTCCGCGCTGATCCAGCTCACACCGGTCCGCCAAGGAAGGCGGCCCACGCATCTCTCTTACAGCCGGTACCAAGACCATACAGCACCCCCAAAGTCTGTTCAGTCTGAAAGCCCATCGTCTCGGCCCCACCAGCAGGGCTCTCCCGTGCGCCATGCAGCGGTGCGTAGACTCGCGTTCACACCGGCTTATCAGTGTGAAATGCCGGCGCATGGACTATATCTCGTATCCAATGAAACTAATAAACACAATATCTAGTTGATTGGATATAATCGTAGGAGATTTTTGATCGATCCGCCCCACCCAACATTGCCATCAGGAGAGCCCATCATGCTGAACTGGGAAGACCCACTGCACGGATTAACCTCAAAGGCGCCAGGCCCCACCCCGTTAATGCCACTCACGGACATCAGCCTAAACCCGGTGGAATCCGCACCGGTTTTGACCCCCGCTCCGGTCTCTGAAACCAAACAGGAACCAGCTCTCCATCAAGGTGCAACCGGACTCGAGAATATCGAGATTGGCGCCAAGCGTATTCAGGTTGATGACAAGAAGATCATCAATTGCCGCGCGGACCTGAATCAGTTGGTCCCCTTCAAATATCGCTGGGCCTGGCAAAAATACCTGGATGCCTGCGCTAACCACTGGATGCCGCAAGAAATCAACATGAACGCTGACATCGCGCTATGGAAGAGCGCCGATGGCCTGACTGAAGATGAACGCATCATCATCAAGCGCAATCTGGGTTTCTTCTCCACCGCCGACTCACTGGTGGCCAACAACCTGGTACTGGCCGTTTATCGCCACATCACCAATCCCGAGTGCCGCCAGTATCTGCTGCGGCAGTCCTTCGAGGAAGCACTGCATACACACGCTTATCAGTACATCGTGGAATCTCTCGGCATGGATGAAGGCGAAGTCTTCAACATGTATCGGGAACTTCCCTCGGTGGCCCGCAAGGCGGAGTGGGCACTGCCTTACACCCAGTCGCTGGGTGATCCAAACTTCAACACCGGCACTCCGGAAACCGACCAGCGACTGCTGCGTGACCTGATTGCGTTCTACGTCATCTTCGAAGGTATTTTCTTCTATGTCGGCTTCACCCAGATTCTGTCCATGGGACGTCGAAACAAGATGACCGGTACTGCCGAGCAGTTCCAGTACATCCTGCGTGATGAGTCGATGCACATGAACTTCGGCATCGACGTCATAAACCAGATCAAGATCGAAAACCCTCATCTCTGGAATCAGCAATTCCAGCAGGAAATGGTCAAACTGATCAAGGAGGCGGTCGAAATTGAAATCCAGTACGCCCACGACACCATGGCTCGAGGCGTTCTGGGGCTTAACGCGAACATGTTTGAGGAATATCTCAAATACATCGCCAACCGCCGCTGTAATCAGATCAACCTGCCCGAACAGTATCCAGGTGTACAGAATCCCTTCCCCTGGATGAGCGAAATTCTCGACCTCAAAAAGGAAAAGAACTTCTTCGAAACCCGCGTCACCGAATACCAGACCGGCGGCGCGCTGAGCTGGGACTAAGTCTCACACCCTCTGCCCCATAAAGACCGGAATTCGCCTGCCGCGGATTCCGGATCATCTTCGCCAAATACGCCTTCGATCACCGCCAGCAGATCCGCCCCCGCAGCCAGCAAATCAGGTGCATTGCCAAGCGTAATGCCACCAATGGCAACAACCGGCACATTGAATCTTTTGCGCGCCAGCTCCAGGGTCTGCAGACGCGCGCAAGGAGCCTTCGGCTTAGTCGATGAGGGAAAGAATCGGCCAAAGGCCACATAACTGGCGCCCATCTCAACCGCCTGTTCCGCGCGGTGAATATCGTCGTAACAGGAAACGCCAACAATCGCATCGGGTCCGAGGCGGTGTCGGGCCGAGATAATGGAATCATCATCCCGACCGAGGTGCACCCCATCGGCGCCGACAGCCGCGGCCAATGCCACATCGTCATTGATGATCAATGGAATGGAGGCGCGCCGACAAAGCTCCGTTAATGCGGTTGCCTCTCCGATGGCATTCGTCGGATGCTTGGCTCGATATTGGACAACTGCTGCCCCGCCACGAATGGCTGAATCCACTGCTCGCAACATCGAATCGCGCTGCCTGGAGTCATCACGCGTGATCACATAGAGCCCGTGATTCGGAAATCGTATTGGTGACATCAACGAATATTCCTCGGTAAATTGACCCGGGAGAATGGAATCATAACTCGTTTTCGAAACCGATCATTATCTGCCGGAATCAGCTGACACCGCTTATAATTCCGCCTTTGATTCAACCTTCAGGTAAAGCCTCATGTCCAACCAGATAATCAAGAAAGTTGCACTCGCCTATTCGGGTGGCCTAGACACGTCCGTCATCCTGCAATGGCTACGTGATACCTACAACTGCGAGGTTGTGACCTTCACTGCGGACATCGGACAAGGCGAAGAAGTCGAACCTGCCAGGGCCAAGGCACAGGCCATGGGCATCAAGGAAATTTTCATAGATGACCTCACGGAAGAGTTTGCCCGCGACTTCGTCTTCCCCATGTTTAGGGCGAACACCATTTATGAAGGCGAATACTTGCTGGGCACCTCCATCGCCCGCCCGCTCATCGCCAAACGACTCATTGAAATCGTCAATGAAACCGGTTGTGATGCCATCTGTCACGGGGCCACGGGCAAGGGTAACGACCAGGTCCGTTTTGAACTCGGTGCCTATGCACTGAAACCCGACATAAAGGTCATCGCTCCCTGGCGCGAATGGGACCTGACTTCGCGCGAGACCCTGCTGGCCTACGCTGAGAAGCACAGTATCCCGATCGAGATGAAGCGCGGCAAGGCATCGCCCTATTCGATGGATGCCAATCTGCTGCACATTTCCTATGAGGGTGGCGTTCTCGAGGATCCCTGGGCCGAACCGGAAGAGGACATGTGGCGATGGAGCGTATCGCCCGAAGCCGCTCCCGATAAACCGGCCTACCTGGAACTGACCTATGAGCGCGGCGACATCGTTGCCATCGACGGCGTTGCACTATCCCCCGCCCAAGTGCTTGCCAGGTTGAACCAGTTGGGCGGCGCCAACGGCATTGGGCGCCTGGATATCGTCGAAAACCGCTATGTCGGCATGAAATCCCGCGGCTGCTACGAGACGCCCGGCGGCACCATCATGCTGAAGGGCCACCGGGCCATCGAATCACTGACCCTGGATCGCGAGGTGGCGCATCTGAAGGATGAGCTGATGCCGCGTTATGCCAGCCTGATCTACAACGGTTACTGGTGGAGTCCGGAACGCATTCTGCTGCAGGAACTTATCGACTCGTCGCAGCAAACGGTGAATGGTGAAGTACGCATCAAGCTTTACAAGGGGAATATCACCGTTGTGGGTCGGAAATCGGAACGGAACAGCCTGTTCGACATGAACATCGCGACCTTTGAGGACGACAAGGGCGCTTACAATCAGAAGGACGCGGAAGGCTTCATCAAGCTCAACGCTCTGAGGATGCGGATCGCCGCTTCCAAGGGTACCCGATTCGTCTGATTTTTCCGCTTTACAGAGTTGAAACCCCAGCTACCGCCTTATCGGTGGTTGGGGTTTTGCTTGGACACTCGACCCTCCCAACAAACGACCCTATCTGACCTTGATATTGAAAACGACGGAGTGAATTTCGCCTCTGCCATTTTCCCAGGGTCTGCGATATTCAAATCGCATTAGCCCACTGCCTGATTTGACCGTCTGGAAGATCCAGTTTTCGGTGCCTCCGACGCCTAACATGGCGAGCGGATTCGGGTCCGTCTCATAACGCGGCGCCTCGCCGACCGCCTCAAGAATACCCCCGGTCTGGTCTACCAACAGCCATTGAAAACCGGTCGTACGATTACCTACCAGACGAACCCATAGCTGTTGATTCCTTTCCAGATCCACCGTCGCGCCCGCGTCCTTCTCTGTGATCTGGATCACGGATTGTTTCGGATCATCAATCAGCGGGACACAACCCGCAGAACCCGCCAACAAGGCGAGCGCCAAAACCATTGCGGCGAAGTTAGCCCGGATGTCGACACCCGTGGTTACTCGATCAGACCGCATATGCCTTCCTGTAATAGGGCCAGTTCTTGACGTGCAGATACTTCCGGATGGGCGATTTGATCACCGAAACACACAGGAATATGGAGAACAGACACCAGACGGCAGCATATTCATTGGGATCGGACGTCAGCGCATCCGAGATCATCGGACCGACAATGTAGTGGAAGCCGACGAATCGCCAAGATCCATAGAGAATCGGCATCCAGAATGCCGTGATGATGTAGGCAGTCGCATGCAAGCCATAAAGGAAGCCCATTGGGTGATCCAAGTTGCCCGACAACAATCCATTGAGCGGCAACTGCCAGGCAATGTGCCAGGAACCGGATACCGAGCAGGCTTGTGTTCCGCAAAAGCCCTCCAGACCCACGACACATTTTCCCGCCCAGACAAAGGGATACATCTTGACCAACATGGCTAACGCACCCACTGCGCAGATCGAATACACCACGGTGCTGATCCTTTTCTTGACCTCCTCCGGAATGAAGTACATGGCGACCATATTGACGAAGAATGGTTGAAAGGCGATATGGAGATAGCCAAAGTAAGTCAAAATCTGGTTCGGCGGTGAATCACACAGATCGATGTAAATGTAGGTTGCGGCTTGCAGCAGCTCCATGCAGGCAAAATAGGTTAGGGGAATCCACAATTCCTTGGATTCGCCCTTGTATGCGACATAGGCGGCCGTGCCAAATCCAGCCGCTGCCAGTACGGCCGACGCTTCTCCGCTCCAACACATGGTGATACCTCAGGTTTTCCTTGAAATGACTGAACCCACCCGCGATGCCTTTAGGCCGGCTGATGGAAATGAAGGGTTATTGATTCAATAGCCTGTGACCAGCCACAGCCTAACTGATGCCGTATTTTTGCATCCGGTAGAGGAGCGTATCCCGCGAGATTCCTAGAAGCTTTGCCGAACGACTGCGATTGCCGTTGGTTCTCTCGAGGGCCTGCCGAATCAGGTCGATTTCCACCTGCTCGAGATTGATACCGCGTTCCGGCAATTCAATTTCGGAGGAGGAAGAGTGGGAGGTCGTCGGCATCCGGCTGACCATCTCGGGTGGCAAACTGTTCTCTTCGATCGTCCGTCCAGCTAGCAGAATACACAGTCGCTCACACACATTTCTCAGCTCGCGAACATTTCCTGGCCAAGGATAAGCGATTAGCTTGGCCAGTGCCGGTTTGCTGACACTCACCTTGGGGAGACCGTGGTCGCGGGTGAACTGAATGATGAAATGCTGCAGAAGCACCTGCACATCGCCGATCCGCTCGCGCAGGGGAGGTATTTCCAGCGGCACTACATTCAGTCGGTAGTAGAGGTCACGACGGAACTCTCCCCGACTGATCCGGTCCTGCAAATTGGCATTGGTGGCCGCAATAATGCGGACATCCACATGCTGAGTAGACGTTTCACCCACGGGCTGAATCTCGCCCGTCTCCAGAAACCGCAATAGCTTGGCCTGCAAGGGAATCGGCAGCGAATCAACCTCATCCAGAAAGACGGTTCCGCCATTGGCTGCCTGGAGCCGGCCGAGCTGGTTTCCGGTTGCCCCGGTGAAAGAGCCTTTCTTGTGACCGAAAAGTTCGGATTCCGCCAGAGCTTCGGGGAGAGCTGCACAATTGATGGTAATGAACGGACGATCCACTCTCGGGCTATGCTGCTGCAAGGCCATGGCGAGCACTTCCTTACCTGTTCCCGTCTCACCAATGATGAGGATAGTGACGTCCGTGGCCGCCACCATCCGAGCACTCCGGATCAGCGATTCGAAATTCGGCGACTGACCGATCAGCTTGTCGAACATAGGCACGTCAGAGCAATATCAATGGGCCATTGTATGTTGAACCATGGGGTTGAGCCCGGGAAACGCAGCCATCAGTGCGAGCAGGATCAGAGTAATGCCGGCCACTTGGCGAAAGCGGGTCATGCTCGACAATCGGACCATCCATGAGGTCATGATGCCTACCCCCATGACCGCAGGCATGGTGCCCAAACCAAACGCAAACATAGTAAACGTGCTGCGGACGACATCTCCGGTCGTTGCCGCCAGTGCCAGCGCGGTATAAACCAGCCCGCAAGGCAACCAACCCCAAACCATGCCGAAGAAGAACGCCCTTGGCAAGGTTTCAACAGGGACAAGACCACGACCATAAGGTTCGATCCGACGCCAGACCAGGTTGCCGAATTTTTCAATATAGGCAAACCTCGGAAACCAGCCCGCAATGTGCAGACCCGCCCCCAACATGACCAAGGCCGAGAGAATCTGTAACACCCGATGGCCGTGCCCCTCACCCAAGGGCATGCTCAGCACGTGTTCCGCCAGTCCGGCAAAGAATCCCGCGATTGAATAGCTCAACACCCGTCCGGCGTTGTAGCTGGCGACAAAGGGCAACAAAAGCCGCTTGTTTTCCCGGATTTCACGCTTGAGACTGAGCGTCAGCGAGCCGATGATCGATCCGCACATTCCCAGGCAATGCAGCGCGCTGAACATACCCATCAGGAGCGCGACGAAATAGGAGGTACTGAAAGCCGAGTCCAGATGATTCATGCGTAGGATGTAAGTGCTTGATTGGTTTGGCCCGCGCGGTCAAACCTCAGGATTGAAACTGACCAATATTCTAACGCGGATAATCAATGACTGCCCAACGCATGATCGATTTCCGCTTGTCACGCAGCCAGCTCACCCTTTATCTTGACGACATTACTCAACCATTTGAACATCGTCATGGCCCGCCCCGTCACCCCACAAATTGCCGCCGATACCATCATCGAACTGATCGATTTACCGAATCGACCGATTGTCCTTATCGAGCGGCTCTATCCACCTCATGGCTGGGCAATACCCGGGGGATTCGTGGATGTCGGCGAAACACTGGAAAACGCTGCTCGCCGGGAAGCGAAGGAAGAGGTGGGACTGGATATCGTCCTGAAAACCTTGCTAGGAATTTATTCCGACCCGGCACGAGACGTCAGGGGACACACCGTAACGGCGGTCTATGTTGCCGAAGCCCGTGGCATGCCGCAGGGTGCCGACGACGCCAAGGAGGCCAGGGTTATCGATATTGATGCCCTACCCTCGCCATTGGTCTTTGACCATGCCGAGGTGCTGGCACACTATCGGCGGTATCGCGAGACCGGACAACCGACTCCCTTGCGCTGAATGGACTCAGCGAGCTTAAGCAACGCTCGCTCATAGCTCGACCATCAGGCCCAGTTCAACCACACGATCTGGCGGAATGCGCCAGAACACCATAGCATTTTCCGCATTCATGGCCATGCGGATAAACAGCCGCTCCCGCCACTGTGCCATTCCCCCCCGTGCGGTGGAAACCATATGTTCACGCGACAGGAAGAAGGAGGTGTCTTCCAAGTCAACCGAAAGGCCCTGATGTTTGCAGTAGGCCAAGGCATCAGGGATATTCGGCTCCTGGTTATAGCCGTAATAAATTCGGATACGGAAAATATTTCCACCAAAGTGGCGAATCTTGATCCTGTCCTCCAAAGGCACCCACGGTTCGTCGCGGGTCACGACGGTCAGCACGATGACCTGCTCATGCAACACCTTGTTGGTCAGCACATTCTGCAGGAGCGACAACGGAGCACCAAACCGACCCGCCGTCAGATAGACGGCAGTTCCAGGGACTCTGGGCAATGGATCATGCCCTTGGCGCGAGGCAATTTCCTCCAGCGGAACGGCTTTTTCATTCAGACGGCTCACAAGCAGTTCCCGCCCCCGGATCCAGGTCGACAATAAGAGGAAAACCGAACCGCCGATCAGCAGCGATACCCAGCCCCCTTGAAAAATCTTGGTCGAATTAGCCGCGAGGAAACCCAGATCAATCAGCAAAAAGACGCCAAACAGCAAGCCGGTCAGCAGCATATTCAAACGCCAGATGCGACCCAAAAGCCCAAAGGCGAGCAACGTGGTGACCACCATAGTCCCGGTCACCGCGATCCCGTAGGCACCCGCCAGACGTGAAGACGAACCAAAACCCAGCACCAGAAGAATCACACCAACCGCGAGGACTCGATTAACGGCGGGGACATAAATCTGCCCCATCCGACCCACCGAGGTATGTCGCACGCTGAGCCGAGGGAGGAACCGGAGTCTGATGGCCTGAGCGGCCAGTGAAAAGGCCCCGGAGATCATGGCCTGCGAGGCGATGATCGTCGACAGCGTGGCCAGACCCAGCAGGGGCACAACGCTCCAGGACGGACCGAGCAGATAGAACGGATTACTGGTCGCGGCTGGACTTCTCAAAAGCAAGGCCCCCTGCCCCAGGTAATTCAGGGTCAGCGCCGGAAAGACCAGAAAGAACCACGCAAAGCGGATCGGCTCTACTCCAAAATGACCCATGTCGGCGTACAACGCCTCGGCCCCAGTCACCACCAGAACGACCGCTCCGAGCACCACCAGCGACTGAGCTTTCGCCTCCGTGAGAAAATCCAGTGCATAAATCGGATGAAGCGAGTGCAGGATCATCGGGGTCTGACTGATACTGAAAGCGCCCAGAAGCCCAATAACCAAGAGCCATAGCACCATGACGGGGCTGAAGAGGACGCTGATGAAGGCCGTACCACGGTGTTGTAGGAAAAAGAGCACTAAGAGGATCGTCACGGTTGCCGGGACGATCAGGGGTTTTAGTGCCGGGGTCAGTACCTTAATGCCTTCCATGGCGCTCATCACGGAGATGGCCGGCGCGATTACGGCATCCCCGAAAAAGAGTGCGGTTCCGATCAGGCCGATGGACATGATCAGCCGGCTCAGTCTCGGTCGATCACCTACCGTCCTCAGCACGAGGGAAAGCAGCGCCATGATGCCGCCCTCACCTTTATTGTCGGCCCGCATGATCAACAGGGCATATTTGAGACCGACGACGATCACCAGCGACCAGAAAACCAGGGAGAGAATACCCATGACATGTTCCGGCGACGGCGATAGCGCATTGCTCCCGCTGAAGGCCACACGCAAGGCATATAGTGGGCTCGTGGCGATATCGCCAAACACGACACCGACACAGCCCAGCATCAGATTCCACCGCAGGGATTCATTTCCCCGCCCTGTCCGCGTTCCAGCCATGCTTCAAGGTCCATTGCCGAATTTGAAATGCGACCGGAACAAAGAGGAGAAAACCATGAATAATGAATTCCCGGTCTGCACCCTGGGTACAGAGCCTTCTCTTACAGCCCGGCCCGAGCGCGGCGCATTATAGCCCAGCGGATTGCCCCCCAGAGTCAGGCAGTCTCACATGGTAAGCTCTGAGCTTTTAGCATTCGAGAAATTACGATGTCACAGGCACGTTCACTTATTCCCATGCAACTGGCCATCCTGACCGTCTCGGATACCCGCACCGAGGCCGATGACACCTCGGGCAAGTTGCTAGTGGAACGTCTTAGCGAGGCGGGTCACATCCTGGCGAACAAAAGGATCGTCGCCGACGATATCTATCAGATTCGCGCGGTGGTTTCCGGATGGATTGCCGATTCGACCATCCAGGCCATACTCACCACGGGCGGGACCGGCGTTACCGGAAGGGATGGCACACCGGAGGCTATCAGTGTCCTTTTTGACAAGACTCTTGAAGGATTCGGGGAGCTCTTCCGCCAGCTTTCCTATCAGGAAATTGGCACCTCCACCTTGCAGTCCCGGGCTGTGGCCGGTGTGGCCAACGGGACTTACATTTTCTGCCTGCCCGGCTCATCAGGGGCTTGCCGTTTAGCCTGGGACAGGATCATCAGCGCGCAGCTGGATTATCGAACGCGGCCCTGCAATCTTGTGGAATTGATGCCACGACTGCTCGAAAAGTAGAGTGTCGCCCTACCCTCCGGTGGCGTTCATGTGACGCAGTATGATCGGCTCCCCCTGCAAATCGAAGTGATGCCTTTCCGGCTTGATGGCCATAGCCGCCACGATGGCCGATTTGAGTTCCTCGATATCGCTGGATTCGTTGCGTAACACGGCCTTGAGATCCACCGAGTGCTCGTTGCCAAGGCAGAGCAGCAACCTTCCCTCGGCGGTCACCCGCACCCGGTTGCACGTCGCACAGAAATTGTGGCTGTGAGGTGAGATGAACCCCACGCGGGTTCCGCTATGTGCAACCTGGTAGTAGCGCGATGGCCCCCCGGTCGAGTCGCTACTGGGGACCAGTTCGAACATGACTTCGAGTCGTTGTCGGATTTCATCGCTGGAGCAATACTCCTCGGCCCGATCATGGGCATCCACCCGGCCCAGCGGCATTTCCTCGATAAAACTGATATCGATCCCCTTGCCGATGGCGAAGTTGACCAGATCACACACCTCATCATGATTTCGGTTCCGCAACACGACTGCGTTGAGCTTGATCCTTTCAAATCGCTGCTCGAGAGCGGCGTCGATACCGGCGAGGACGACGGCCAGGTCACCCACCCGCGTCAATTGGCGAAACCGTTCCGGCTTGAGGCTGTCGAGGCTCACGTTGATGCGCTTCACCCCAGCCGCCTTAATATTGGCCGCTTCCTGAAGCAGATGCGATCCATTGGTCGTCAATACCAGTTCTTTGAGACCCGGCAACTGGCTGATCTGGGCCATAAGTCCCACAGCCCCTTTTCTGACCAGGGGCTCGCCACCCGTGATGCGAATTTTGTCGACGCCCAGTTCCACGAATGCCCGGGTGACCTGATAAATCTCTTCCAGCGTCAAGATCTGCGGGCGAGGGAGAAACTCCATCTCCTCGCTCATGCAGTAAAGGCAACGAAAATCACAGCGATCGGTGATGGAAATCCGGACATAGGTGACACGCCGACCAAATCGATCCTCGAGTGGTTGGGTCAGATAAGTGGCCTTTTTGATAGTTGGGTCCATAAGTCAAATTCTCCCATGACCATGGCGAATGGCCAAGCATTTCAGTCGGGAATTAACCCACCATGAGAGCCGTCAACAGAGGAGCTTGAGATCGTAACAACATCACCACAAGCATTTTTCGACAGAATCATGGAAACTATCGGGAGGCGGTGGATTATGAAAATATGCAGTCTTCAATTGAGCCACCCGATGGGCTGATCCGCATTGGCGGGTGAAAAACAAGACAAATGACCGACAATGAAACGACTCCAGGAATTATTTGAGGGCGCTTCGGCGATTGCCGAGGACAACCTGGAATTTCTCGAGGACCTTTACGAGCGATTCCTGCGAGATCCTGACTCGGTCGATTCGAGCTGGCGTGAGAAATTTAGATCGATCCAGGAAGAGCCGCTGCAAATTCGGCCTGAGCGCGAGACCGCACAATCATCCATATCCGCAAACAGAGAGGAGATTGAAAGCACGCTTCGCAAGCAGGCAGCTGTCGATCAGCTTATTTACCATCACCGGACCCGCGGGCATCAGGTAGCCAAGAACAACCCACTTCAGCGCGTCGAGCCCGCTCACCTCAGGGACCTTGACCCGGCCTACTTTGGGCTGACCGACCAGGATCTCGACAGCCACTTCTACGTCGACATCCTTCATCACCTCCGCCGATTGCCCTTGCGGGAGATTCTCTCCCTGTTAAGGCAAACTTATTGCGAGAGCATCGGCACCGAATACATGCATATTGTCGACAGCGACATCAAGCTGTGGATTCAAAACCGGCTGGAGAACACGCGCGGGCGCGCATTTCCGGAGCCCAAAAGCCAACGAAATCTGCTCCGCGCCCTGACGGCCGCCGAGGGGATTGAGCGCTACCTGCACCGAAAATATGTCGGTCAAAAGCGGTTTTCACTGGAGGGCGCCGAAAGTCTCATCCCCCTGCTGGATGAGATCATCGAGCGATCCAGTGAACAGGGAACCCGCGAACTCGTGATCGGCATGGCGCATCGGGGACGATTGAACGTGCTCATCAACGTCTTGGGGAAAAAGCCCAGTTCGCTGTTCCAGGAGTTCGAGGGCAAGTCCTCTGGCTCACCGATGGCCAGCGCCGGGGATGTGAAGTACCACATGGGCTTCTCCTCAAACATCATGACCCGGCATGGGCCGGTCCACACTGCGCTGGCCTTCAATCCCTCCCATCTTGAAATCATCAATCCTGTGGTGGAGGGGTCGGTCAGGGCCCGTCAGGATCGGCGGCACGTTGATGGCGAGGATCAGGTGATGGCGATCCTCATCCATGGCGACGCGGCTTTCGCCGGCCAGGGTGTCGTCATGGAAACCCTCAACATGGCGGAAACGCGCGCCTACACCACCGGCGGCACCATCCACATCGTTGTCAATAATCAGATCGGATTTACCACCAGCAATCCATTTGATGCACGCTCCACACTTTACTGTACGGATGTCGCCAATA
Source organism: Methylococcaceae bacterium (assembly GCA_044237765.1). Taxonomy (GTDB): domain Bacteria; phylum Pseudomonadota; class Gammaproteobacteria; order Methylococcales; family Methylococcaceae; genus UBA6136. Next base: position 20,991 of record JBIIEQ010000032.1, read on the forward strand.
TGGTTCAGGCGCCCGTATTTCATGTGAATGGGGATGATCCGGAAGCCGTGCTGTTCGTCACCCGACTGGCGGTCGATTACCGGATGAAATTCAAGCGGGATGTAGTGATTGACCTGTTGTGCTATCGGCGACAAGGACACAACGAAGCCGATGAGCCCGCCGTCACCCAGCCGAGCATGTATCAGTTCATTCGCCAACACGACTCCGTCAGGCGACTGTATGCGGACAAGCTGATTGCTGATGGAGTGATCACTGCCGATGAAGAAAAACAACTGGAATCGGATTATCAATCCGCGCTAGATCGCGACGATATCGTGTCCCGCCCCTTGATCGAGGGCGACAATGTTTTTCCGAAACCCTCATGGACCGCCTATGTCGGCAAGGATTGGGAAACACCCTGCGACTCCAGTCTGCCGGCCGATACCGTTCAGTCACTCGCCCGGGAGATTCTCAAGCTGCCGGCAGACTTTTCGCTGCATCCCCGGGCAAAGGCCATTTTTGACAGTCGCGGCGCGATGGCGCGGGGTGAGATCCCGATGGATTGGGGGTTTGCGGAAACCCTGGCCTATGCTTCGCTGTTGAAGCAGGGTTACCCCATCCGCCTCAGTGGCCAGGATGTGGGTCGCGGGACCTTCTTCCACCGTCACGCGATCCTTCATGACCAGGCCACGGGTATTTCCTACACGCCACTGCAGCAGCTATCAAAAACCGCCGCGCCCTTCCAGATATATGACTCCCTGCTGTCGGAGGAGGGCGTACTCGGTTTCGAATACGGCTACGCCAGTTCGGCGCCGGAAGTCATGGTGATCTGGGAAGCCCAATTTGGTGACTTTGCCAACAACGCTCAAGTGGTCATCGACCAGTTCATCACCTCGGGCGAAAGCAAGTGGGGCCGACTTTGCGGACTGACACTGCTGCTGCCACATGGCTACGAGGGCCAGGGTCCCGAGCACTCTTCGGCGCGAATCGAGCGTTACCTGCAACTCTGTGCCGAGCAAAACATACAGGTATGCGTTCCCACCACGCCAGCCCAAATTTTCCACCTGTTGCGCCGGCAGATGCTCAGGACATTTCGCAAGCCACTGATCGTGATGACGCCTAAAAGTTTGTTGCGACACAAGCTGGCCGTGTCCTCACTGGCGCAACTGAGCGAAGGGCAATTCAACAACGTGAAGGGCGAGGTCGATTCATTGAATGCGGATGCAATCACCCGCGTGATACTCTGCACTGGCAAGGTGTATTACGATCTGCTGGAGGCCCGCCGCCGGGATTCGCTCGACCAGATCGCCATCATCCGCATCGAACAACTTTACCCTTTCCCGGACAATGAATTCGTGGCCGAACTCTCGAAGTACCCCAATATGAGGGAATTGATCTGGTGCCAGGAAGAACCTGAAAATCAAGGGGCATGGCATCAAATCAAGCACCGCTTCATCGGCCATCTTGAAGGCCAAGCCACGCTAACCTATGCCGGTAGACCCATGTGCCCCGCCCCGGCGGTGGGACAGTTTCATCGACATATCGAACAACAGAAACAGGTGGTCGCCGATGCCCTTTACGGCACCGGCAGCCGCTGAATGACCGCGAAAATGGAATCCCGAGATGCGTATTGAAGTGCTTGTGCCCAACCTGCCCGAATCGGTCAGCGATGCAACATTGCTTGACTGGCATTACCAGGCGGGAGAGTCGGTCACCAAGGATGCCAGCCTGATTGACCTGGAAACGGACAAGGTGGTGCTCGAAGTCCCGGTTCCCGAAAGCGGGGTGTTGCAGGAAATCCGTCGCAACAAGGGTGATACGGTTTCCAGCGGGGATGTTCTGGCCATCATTGATACCTCTTCCACAGCCGAAACAGACGTCCCAGCGGCTATTGACCAGTCTTCAGCGGCAACCGCATCAGAACAGGTTATCGAGCAGATTTCCGAGCCAAGGGCCACGGCGCTGAACCAACCGGTCAGTCCTGCAGTGCGTCGACTGCTGATGGAACATCAACTGGATGCCTCGGACATCCAGACGGTTGGCCGCATCACCAAGCAGGATGTGCTGAACTTCATCGACCAGCGATCAGCATTGGCGCAATCCCGTCAGGAAGATCCGCAGATTCAGCGTTCGACACCGATTAGCGAAAGTTCTGAAAGAAAGGGTCAGCGTCGGGTCCCGATGACCCGCATCCGGGCACGCATCGCCGAACGCATGCTGGAGGCCCAACATTCCACCGCAACCCTGACCACTTTCAATGAGGTCAACCTGCAAAAGATCTTTGACCTGAGAAACCAGCATCGGGCCCGCTTCGAACAAAGGCATCGGGTCAAGCTCGGACTGATGTCGTTCTTCGTCAAAGCCTCAGTCGAAGCCTTGAAGCGATTCCCCATCATCAATGCCTCGGTGGAAGACAACGATGTGGTCTATCACGACTATTACGATATCGGTATCGCCGTCACCAGTGAGCGTGGGCTGGTCGTCCCGGTGCTACGCAATGCCGATGCCCTTGGTTTCTCGGACATCGAAAAAGCCATCAACGAGTTTTCCATCCGCGGACGGGATGGCAAGCTGAGTTTCGAGGAACTGACCGGCGGAACCTTCACCATCACCAATGGCGGCATATTCGGCTCCATGCTGTCGACGCCCATCCTCAATCCACCCCAAAGCGCAATCCTGGGAATGCATGCCATCAAGGAGCGTCCCGTGGTCGAGGACGGGCAGATCGTTGTTCGGCCGATCATTTATCTGGCACTTTCCTACGACCACCGGATTATTGACGGACGGGATGCCGTGTCATTCCTGTTCACCGTCAAGGAACTCCTGGAAGATCCAGCGCGTCTGCTACTCGACGTTTAGGTGTTACTTCAGCAACGTCTCGGTCAGTGACTGATCGGCTCGCCTTGCCCCTGAATCAAGGCGCATTCAGGGCGCTTCAAATACCTGCGCCGTGAATAAATAACTCCTGCCGGGCCTGAGCCTGAGTGACGTTGCTCTCAGGAGGAACGCTCTTGGTCAACCATACATTGCCGCCAATGGTCGAGCCTCGACCGATGGTGATGCGACCGAGGATGGTCGCCCCCGCGTAGATGACGACATCGTCCTCGACGATCGGATGGCGGGCATTACCCTTGATCAGCACACCATTTTCATCGGTCGGGAAACGCTTGGCGCCCAGGGTTACGGCCTGATACAGGCGCACCCGTTCGCCAATGATGGCCGTCTGGCCGATCACGACACCGGTCCCATGATCAATGAAAAAACTGGGCCCAATCTGCGCGCCAGGGTGAATATCGATGCCCGTCACGGAATGGGCGATCTCGGCAATCATGCGAGCTATCAGGGGTAAGCCCAGCTGGTAAAGCTCGTGCGCCAGTCGATGGTTGATGATCGCGGCAATACCCGGATAGCAGACCAGCACCTCATCCACACTGCGGGCAGCGGGATCCCCCTCAAAGGCCGCCTGCAGGTCGCTATCGAGCAACGACCGCACCTTGGGCAGCGTCTTGACAAACTCCCGGGTGAGCTCGAGCGACTGCCGAGCGATTGTCTGCCGGTCCGGATTCAGATTACCGCCCTGTTCAATCGTGAAGCTGAGTTCACGCTGAATCTGCAGCCGCAAATGGCGCAGAGTTTCGTCCAGAGTGTGTCCGACGTAGTAATCGATCCCCTCATCCGTGACATCACCCTTACCCAGCCGATTCGGATACAAAACAGTCGCCAGACCGTCAATGATGTCCTTGAGAATGTTCCGGGAGGGGAGCTTGGGGGGATGCGTTTCGCGTTGACGTTGTTCGAGCGAACGAACCCGCATGGCCCGAAGTTCAGCGATGATCGGCGCGATGTGGAACTGGGTTTGATGATCGGGGTGGATAGACATATGACTCCTTTCTGACCTCGAGCGACCTTACCTGGCGGCACCAAACAGGGACCCAAATCAATGTCGCCAACCTGCAAGATTCTTAGGCGCCGGACCCCCCAGGACATGACTGACAAGTCAGGACATAGGACCCGGCCTACGGCCTGTAACCAGCGGAAAACTTTAACACAGCTTCCCGTCAACCTGCGTTGGACGAACTGGGTAGAGTCAACAGTCGCTTAGCCATTCCCAAGCGGTTTGACCGCCGTCTCATACATATAAAAAGGGACTCATAAGACAGCTGGACGCCTCGAGCCGATGGTCTGGTGTCTGTAGTTTCAGTAGAATGCGGCTCCACGAAAATAACAACAAAGTGACACTTCACATGAAAAGATTGTCTTGTCTTCTGGGCAGCTTGGTAGTGGCCGGATGCGCCGCTTCAGGACCGAGGTACACCCTCAGCAAGGAAGAGGCACTGCAGCCCAGGGTCACCAGAACCAGCATTCTGTCCCATGGCGGAATCTGCAATGAAGAGGATATCTGTACCGACTCAAAAAATCGGCAGGACTACGACTGTACAGCAGAATCTTCCTGCTTCCCGAAAGGGAAACACTAGCCTTGACCGATCCAAGCGGCCCGTTGATCCACTTTTAATTGATTCCCCGATCCGAAATGCTTAACAAAAATCTCCCCGCAGTAAGTGTACCCGTTGCACCCAAGGCCGGTCACTCAAGACACTACCCTCTCCTGGCTTTAATGCTATTGGGGAGTTCAGTGGCCTTCGCTGACACCCAGACCATCGAAGATCCGGAATCTCCCGAATTAAAGGAAGTCTCCCCCAAGGCGACCGAAACCAAACCCAAAAAGAGCCATTCTTTCACCGAAGCCATGGGTCAATCCATCTGGGGGGATGTCTATGCTCATCCCGAAGACTGGCAGGCGCTCTCTTACGGTGACTTCTTCAGCAAGGGCTGGGATCAGCCATGGGTCAGCCCACCCAATGGGGCGGGTGGCGCACCTCGACAGGGTTGGCTGCTCGCCTTTGAAGGTGTCTTTTATCGACTTGGCATTGATGTCTTTGGATGGCAGCATGATCTGGCGGGCAAGGGGGACGGTTACACCGGGACCTTGGTCAACTTCACGCCAATCAATCAGCGCCTCAACATCCAGACCGATATTCCGATGGTGTCGAATTCCCTGCATGACGTGAATAACGAACGGCAGACGAACTTCGGTGACTTCAAGATTCAGCCTCGCTTCATGCTGTCCGAGAGCAAGGAACTCACGCAGACGCTGAATATCAGTCTCCGCACCCCCACGGGCAACTCCATCAATGGCGCCGGCTGGGCATCAGTGGCTCCGCAGTATCAATTTTGGGCCAACTGGTGGAAGGGGCTGGTTGTTCGAGGCGGAACGGGTTTTACCATCCCCTATGCCGGAGAAATCCAGAAATCGGGCACACGCAGCACCTATGATGCCAACCTGGCGGTCGGCTACTACCTCACGCCACATAACTATGCCCCCTTCCTTGGCGATCTGGTCGGTTATGTGGCAACTAATCTCACTCAGGTCATCGATAACCGTGGGCCCAACAGCCCGACAGTCGTCACCCTCGGCCCGGGTTTTCGTAGCCATGTGATCGACAACTGGTACCTGCTCGGCGCAGTCGAGGTACCCGTCACCAACCCCCAGCCCTTTGACTATCAGGTCCTGGGCGGCATCATGAAAGTGTATTGATCCTGTCAGTCTGGCTAAGCCCAGCTTTCCCGCAACCGCTGCAATACGTAAATAACGTATTGCCCAGCTTATCGATTGCCCTTGGCCCAATTATGGGTGACGCACAACATTTGGCAGTTTTTTGCCGCGCTGACGCCGCCCTTGCTCCATGCAGTGACATGGTCCGCATCCATCTCGACAATCTTCCATAGCTTGCTCTTGTGTGGGCAGCGTCCGGATGATGGACTGGGTCGCGAAGCGCAAAACAGCGAGGCCATCCCGGGGCATGGAGGGGCGGCGCTTACTTGCCGTGCACCTGATCAACAGATGCACGCCAAAATGTCGGCAAGAACAAGACGGAATACGCGATGAGGACCCCTGTATGCGTGAAATTGTCCGCTAGAGATTAGAGCTGGGTATTGAAAAATTTGGCAGAGATGCCCGTGCCCGAGGGTCATGAATGGTTGTACACGGATTCAGGCATCACCCTCGTCTTACTCGAATAACTGGAGTTGTGCGCCGGCGATGGGCGAGCCATCGTAGCTCGTTGTAATCAACTTTTTGAGGCCACGTTTGTTGAAGTTCGCGGCGAAATACTTGAAGAAGTTGCTCTCGAACGGGTCGTCGCAGTTGCAATTGACGATCTTGTCGCTAAAGGTGTCGGGGTCGAACTCCAGGTAGGCTTCGACCTCTTTCTGGATGTCGACATACTGGGTATAGAACTCGTCCTGCTTGGCCGCCTTAGCCTCGCTGAGGCCCTGATTCATCGGCTTGTCTTTGAACTTCTCCATAGCATTAGCCCCTTTATCAGTGTCCGCTGGTAAATTTGCTGACCTGAATATTTATGCTTACAACGAGCAACCCTTCCGGTTGTAGAAGCCTATTAACTTGTGACTCCCAGCACATTTTCTAGATTTAAAATAACTGTTTTAGTTAATGGATATTTCTGACAAAGCTCACCAAATGTCATATTTAGGTTTCCCTTTTTGTGAACCACTGCATGGCGCGCCTTCATCAGAGAATCCCATGCCGCATGCTCAGGGGAGTTTTCTATGTTACCCAAAAAGGATGTCTTATAGGCACCATCAAATTGACTAAGAGTACTATTTATCTTGGATAGATCTGGGCTTCTAAGTTTTTGAGATATGTTCTTTTTTATATAATTGGCAGCATATTCATCGCCGCAAAGATCTGCCCTTCTTGAAAAAACAGCTTCTAAGTAGTCTTCATACTCAGATACAATTAACACCACCAGTCCCGCCACCAAGTACGTCTCTAACTCTTTATCTTTTAAATCGGTAGGGTCAAGCCTGCTTACATGCTGCCTACACGTTTCGATGGCATTGTCGATTCTTTGATAGAAATTCATTGAATTAAATACTGCTTGGCAAGGCTCATCCTAAGCTCAACAATAGAGTCATCTGCAGTTGCGCCTCGAACACCTTTCACAAAATCATCATCGCTTTTAAGATTTTCAAACCTCACCTTTAGGTCTTTTGGAAATCCATTTATCGCCAAAGCAGTAAAAGTGGAGTCAAATACAGCAACATTTAAACCCGACCATATATGAAATGGTTTAGGACCAAGAAGATCGACCACCTGATCGCATGTATCTTTAAAAAGCTTTCTAAACCGCTCCTGTTTATCTTCGTCCATGTGCTGATTTACCCGCATAAAATTCGACATAAAGTCTTTTATTGGTCTCTCATAATTTTCACCATCTTCATAGAAGGCGAAAAATCTAAGTATCAACTCAACATCCTTTTGCCTCTTGTGAGGCGCATTATTTCCAAATATTTTTCGCCAATTTTCATACTTATTTAAATCGCACAGAAGGTTATTGAACGCTCCGTGGTAAACACAATTACGTATTTCCTGCCCCACTAGCTGCGTTCCGCCTGTATTTAGTCTCTCAAAAATATGATATACGCTAGTATTTCCATTAGGCGTTAATTGCTTAACCACAAACGCACGCAAAACACTATCATTTAGCTTATTGAATGCAGCCTGATCGGAATCCTCAAGCTCTGCATATGATTTATTATAATATGGGCTCTTTTCATTTAGACCGGTCAATTTAAAAACCTTTTTTCTTCCACTTTTATCGGTCTCCCCAAAGTACCCATCAAAGAAGTAAACAACGGACATCAATCGTTGTTGCCCATCAATAACAAGCTGCTCGTTATTAGCTTCGTCAGTAAACAGGAATATAGCTGGGACAGGGAGCCCCAAGAGAAACGACTCAATTAAACGGCTTGCTTGCTTTATATTCCACACATAATTTCGTTGAAATCCTGGAACGGTCATGGAGCCTTTACGATATTTTGAAACAAGACCTTCTAATGTAAAGTCGGCTGGATATGTTATTACCTCATATGTGGCAGGCGTGGACTCTAGGTCAAGCTCTTCGCTCTCAATCTTCTCTAAACCCTCATTATAATCGGCGATCATTCTTTTTCTCTCTATCGTTGTACTCTGTGTTCGGCGAGTTACGTAACATTTCGCATCAAAGTTCGGTCGGTCAAGTTGGAGCTTAGCGGAAACCCAGCGACCTTGATTTTATCCGATGCCGCTTGCAACTCGGTTGAGTTATGTGTGGCTTTATGGGTCTTGGCTGTCTCTTCGAACCATTAGCCTACGCGCATTCACCGCCAGGTAATGATCAACCGACTCTTGAAAGGCCGTTTCCAACTCATTCACCGAAGCGCCGTGAAAGATTACGATATGAGTGATGGCGGCCAGTCGCCCGTTGAAGATGCGATCATCGGCATAGTAATCGATGCGTGCGCCATAGCCGCGATATGTCATGTGTGACATGGGGTAATACCTGTGTCTGTCAAGAATTGTCCCAGAGCTTTGATCCGGCATTTCAAGGCCTCTTTTTGGCATGTGGTCGATGAAAATCCGCATGCTGGCCGTTCAGAAACAAGGTGACGGCATAGCCGTTGCCCTCGATTTTTAAGCACCCAGCGCCAGCAGCAGGCATTCCACCTTCCAGACCTGACGGTTCCCAAAACGTGTCATGTTTAGGGTGCACAGATGACAGTCATCCCGGAGACAGGCTAAGCCATGCAGGAGCTGAATAGCAGGGATCACGGCTTTCCTTTTGCCAAGAGTGTTGCCATAACGAGACAACTCGGAGATAAAGGTGACATCCGACGCATCCTTCCAATACCAAGCATGCGACCCGAAACGAAACGTGCGCCATACCAGCACAGCTTAGGTTGTCAAATCAGATTGAAAGCATACTACCTGGCAGCCGGGACTTGCACGAAAATTCTGATAAATTGCGGAATATTCAATGCAATCTGTACCTCTATCAATGGACAACGCCACCCTCTCCTCTCTTGCTACGTACCTTGATCATGACCCGCAACCACTGGCTTTTGGCACCAGTGGCCGTCGCGGATTGCTTAAGGACCTGACTCAACTTGAGGTCTTCATCAATGCGCTGGCAGAGCTTGAATATCTGCAGGCACTGCCACTAAACGAGGGCGGCATTACTCTGGGAGACATTTTCTACTTCGGCAATGATTTACGACCCAGTTCGACCCGGCTGGTAGGCGACACACCCGAACGGGGCGAGCTTGCCCAGGCCATTGAGGCCGCCATCCGCGAGGCGGGGATGCTGCCGGTATATCTGGGTGCGCTCCCGACTCCGGCGCTCACGGCCCATGCCATCGCCCATGCCAAGGGCAGCATCATGGTCACCGGGAGCCACATCCCGTTTGATCGAAATGGCTACAAAACCAATACCTCGCAGGGTGAATTGCTAAAACGGCATGAGCCGCCGATCAATGATCGTGTGGCTCTGGTACGAGAACGGGTTTATTCGAACGCTTTCGTTGATTCCCCCTTCGCAGAGAATGGCCAGTTCAAGTCAGGACATCGGGCGTTGCCTGCGATTGATGGTTCAGCCTCCACCGCTTATATCCAGCGGTATGTTGACTTTCTGGGCGCGGGAGCCCTCAGCGGTCTGCGCGTGGTGTTTTATCAGCATTCGGCCGTCGGCCGGGATCTGGTGCCGATGATCTTGCGTGAACTCGGCGCGAAAGTGATCGAGGCCGGACGCAGTGAGCAGTTCGTTCCCATCGATACCGAAAACATCGATGCAGAGCAACTGGCCGCCATGCAGTCACTCATCGATGACGCGGCACACACTGAGGGCCGCATCGATGCACTGGTTTCAACGGATGGCGACAGTGACCGGCCCTTGATCCTTGGCGTCGACCCGGAATCAGGTCGCGCTCAATTTTTTGGCGGCGATCTGGTCGGCATGATGACAGCCGAGTTTCTTGGCGCGGATGCGGTCGTGGTACCAATCAGCTGCAATGATGCGATCGACCGGGGCCGGTTGAAGCCATATCTGGAGCCGAAAACGCGGATTGGTTCGCCTTTTGTCATTGCCGGCATGGAGGTCGCCCTGGCCAAGGGCAAGTCCGCAGTCTGCGGCTGGGAGGCCAATGGGGGTTTCCTGACCGGTTCGGTGATCCGGCGACACGACAGAACCCTGGCTGCTTTGCCCACCCGGGATGCCGTGCTGCCTATGGTTGCCGTCCTGACATCTGCCAAAGAGCTGGGCTTGAGTCTGATCGACCTGTTCAAGCGATTGCCTCAACGCTTCAGTCGGGCGGCGCTGATCAAGGATTTCCCTCGTGAAAAAAGCCTGAACATGCTTCGGCGCTTTTCACCGACTGATCCGGCGGTCTGTGAAATAGATTTCACTGAAGTGCCTCCCCACTGGCGTTCTGCGGACGGTGAAACGCTGCATCCCTCCGCCGATTCAGCCGAAAACATGCAGGTTGCGCGGCAGGCCCTAAGCATTCATTTCCGGGAGGCACGTGGTTTCGGGACCATAGACCGGATCAATTTCCTGGATGGGATCAGGATCAGCTTCGCCAATGGCGACATCGCCCATCTCCGACCCTCCGGCAATGCCGATGAGCTGCGAATTTATGCCGTGGCGGACACCCAGGACCGCGCCGACGCGATTACAGCGATGGCAGTGGCTGAGCCTGACGGAATTTTGCGTGTCATGAGCCGCGAAACAGAGGCGCTTTCACTCTGATCTGATCGGCGCGCTGCCATCAGACATAAGTCCGAACGGAGCCCGATCCTTTGGCTAATGTCCGTACTCGCCCATGCTCTGCGGTCCATCGACGTCAATGGGTTGCATGGGGTCATTCGGATTGGCGTTGAAGCCAACCCCATTGCAGCTGCGATCACCGGCACGCCAACCTCGGGCGTATTCATCCTCAGCCAGGTAGCGTTTTTCATCGCGGACGAACTCGCCGGTTTTATTGCTGGCGGTCGAGGTCCCGTTCTCACAGCCCGCCTTGTAGCCATCGGCATAAGCAGGGCTGGAATTGGAACGGAGAAACTCCTCACTGCAACCTGTCAGGAAGGACAGCACAGCGAAAGAGACGATCAGGCGCGTATTCATAAGGGGTGACCGGAGATGATGACGTATTGGTTTCAGGTTTCAGGTTTCACTCGCCTCGCGCAAGGCCTCAAGCACTTCCCAACGCAGGTAGGCTGATTCCAGCTTGAGTTGTTTGTCTGCCAATTCAGACTGACAGCGGCTAATGTCGTCCCTGGATTGCTGATAAAACCCGGGTTGGGCCATCGCCTCGTTGAGATCGCTTAACTCGGTTTCGAGTTGCTCGATGGTTTGGGGCAGATTTTCCAGCTCCTTCTGCTCCTTGAAGCTCATCTTCCGACCTTTGAGGGCGGTGACCGGCTTGGAAACCGCCAGACTCGCCGGCTCTTTTCCCTCAACCAATTTCACCGGGGCGCTGACTACCGGGGACTGCGATCGTTGCCGGACCCAATCATCATAGCCCCCGACATATTCGTTCACGGTTCCGGTGCCCTCAAACGCCAGCACGCTGGTGACGAGGTTATTGAGGAAGGCACGGTCATGGCTGACGACCAGCACCGTGCCGCTGTAGTCAATCAGCAACTCCTCCAGCAGGTCGAGCGTGTCGGCATCCAGATCGTTGGTGGGCTCGTCCAGCACCAGCAAATTGGCGGGTTGGGTGAACAAACGGGCCAGCAGCAGGCGGTTGCGTTCCCCACCGGACAATGACTTGACCGGCTGACGGGCTCTGTCCGGGGTAAACAGAAAATCCTGCAGGTAGCCAATCACATGTGTGTTGCGGCCATTCACTGTCACGCGGTCGCTGCCCTGGGCGACGTTATCGATGACCGTGGCGTTTTCATCCAGGGTGGCACGGTACTGGTCGAAATAGGCGATCTGGAGATTGGTGCCCAGCTTGATCTTCCCTGACGTCGGTTCCAGCTGGCCCAGCATGAGTCGAAGCAAGGTTGTCTTGCCGCAGCCATTGGGACCGATGATGCCGACCTTGTCACCTCGCAATATCGTCGTCGTCAATCCATCAACAATCGGCTGATCGCCATAACTGAAATTGACATGCTCGGTCTCCACCACCAGCTTGCCGGAACGCTCCCCCTGCTGGACCTGCATGCTGACCTGACCCGAGCGAACGCGGCGTTCGCTGCGGGCCTCGCGCATTTCGACCAGCCGCTTGACCCGCCCCATGTCGCGCGTGCGGCGAGCCTTGATGCCCTGACGAATCCAGACCTCTTCCTGAGCCAGCTTCTTGTCGAACTCCGCATGGCTCTTGGCTTCTGCCTCCAGCAGTTCCGACTTGCGACGCAGATAGGTCGGATAGTCACCCGGAAAGTCCGTCAGATGACCTCGATCCAGTTCAATGATGCGCGTCGCCAGCCGCTGCAGGAAAACCCGATCGTGGGTGATGAACACCAGCGTGCCTGGCCAGCCCAGCAGAAATTCTTCCAGCCAGAGGATGGCATCCAGATCCAGATGGTTGGTCGGCTCGTCGAGCAACAGGATATCCGGCTGCGAGGCCAGCGCCTTGGCCAGCAGAACCCGACGTTTGAGCCCCCCTGACAACGAGGCAATATCGACGTCGACCGGCAGACTGAGTCGGGTCAGCAGGTTTTCGACCGTTTTTTCCATATCCCAGGCGCCGGCCGCTTCGATGATGTGCTGGCAGTCCTCCAACTCCTGAAGCACGGCGGCGCTCGACTCCCCCGTCATGTCATGCGTGAGGTGATGGTAGCGGCGCACCGCATCACCGATCTCACCCAGTCCGGTCGCCACCACATCGAATACGCTTCCAGCGGTTTCCAGTGGCACCTCCTGATCCAGACGGGCCACGCGCACGCCATCGGCAAAGGCAATGTCACCGTCATCCGCCGGAATCTGGCGATCAATCAGCTTGAGGAGAGTGGACTTGCCGGTTCCATTACGCCCGACGAGAGCGACACGTTCGCCCTTGTCCAGGGAAAAGCTGATGCCGTCCAGCAGCGGGTGACCATAGCCAAGATGAATATTGTTGAGTGAGATGAGCGACATGGGGGTGATGAATGATGGGCATTGCCATGCCCGATTTTACGGCCGAGAGGGCCGAACTCAGTATCTGATTTCCGGAGTGGCTTCGAATTTTACAAGGCAATGATGCCCGGGAAATGGACTGAAGCCGATGTACCCGTCGTACAGTCTGCTCCCGCACCCCGGTAACCACCCGGACTGTCGTTGGCATCAGCCAGCAATTCAGCGCTGGCTGGCCGGGAGATAACCCCGTAGGGTTGGCCCGATATAAATCTGACGGGGACGGGCAATGCGGGTGGTGGGGTCCTCGATCATTTCTTTCCAATGGGCAATCCAGCCGGGCAAACGGCCCAACGCAAAAAGCACCGTGAACATGTTGGTGGGGAAGCCCATCGCCCGGTAGAGAATGCCGGAGTAGAAATCGACATTCGGATACAGTTTGCGCTCGATGAAGTAGGGATCGGTCAGCGCGACTTCTTCCAGACCCTTGGCAATATCCAGGATGGGGTCACTGATTCCCAGCTGATCAAGAATTTGATCGCAATATTTTTTCAGGATCACGGCGCGGGGATCATAGCTCTTGTAGACGCGATGACCGAAGCCCATGAGCTTGAATGGGTCGCTTTTGTCCTTGGCTTTCTCGATGTATTTCTTGTAATCACACCCATCCCGCTCGATGTCTTCGAGCATTTCGATCACGGATTGGTTGGCACCCCCATGCAAGGGACCCCAGAGGGCACATACTCCGGCGGAAATTGAGGCGAACAGATTGGCCTTGGACGAACCAACCATGCGAACGGTGGAAGTGGAACAGTTCTGCTCATGGTCCGCATGCAGAATGAACAACACATCCAGCGCCTTGCGTATCGTCTCGTTCGGCTCGTAAGGCCGCATGGGCGTGGTGAACATCATGTGCAGGAAGTTGGAGACATAATCCAGCTCCGGCCGGGTGTAGACGAAGGCTTCGCCCACAGAGCGCTTGTAGGCAAAGGCCGCCAGCACGCGTACCTTGGAAAGCAGACGAGTGATGGTCTGACTCATTTCCTTGGGGTTGGGATTGGGTCTCAGGAGCTCCGGGTGATACACAGACATGGAGCAGACCATGGAGGACAGGATCGCCATCGGATGGGCGTGCCCCGGATAGGAGTTGAAGAAGCTCTTCATGTCTTCATGGATCAAGGAATGCAAAAGCACCTTGTCCTTGAAGCGGGCAGACTCGTCCGGCGTGGGCAATTCGCCGTTGATCAGCAGGTAACTCACCTCCATGAAGGTGGACTTATCGCACAACTCGGCGATGTCATAACCGCGATAACGCAGGATGCCCTTGTCCCCGTCGATGAAGGTAATGGCCGACTTGCAGGCTCCCGTATTGGCATAGCCCGGATCCAGCGTCAGGTGACCGGAACTCGCCTGAAGGCGGGTGACATCGATACCCTTCTCGTTTTCCGTACCGACAACCACCGGCAATTCAATGGTTTGACCATCCAGAATCAGTTTCGCGTGATCAGACATGGGACTTCACTCTATGGAATGCGTTGTATGCTTTGAACATGAGTGTATCGGCAACCCGTGCCC
>JBIIEQ010000143.1:0-2744 GCA_044237765.1 Methylococcaceae bacterium
TCATCCTGATCGACCCTAGGGAGTGAAGGATCTTGGGCTATGGGCAGGGAGTGTCGCTTTGCTTTGGGGCTGGGTGGTGGCGGTAGCCTGAGGTCCTTCGCGGGCTCAGGACGACACGGGTGGGGCGTGTGGGTGGCCCGCCCTGATTCGACTCCCCATTCGACGCCGCTCATGGCAGGGCTCATCACAGGACGGGCCGATGCGACGTGGGTGGCGGCATTAGGCCCCGCTCGCGCCGAGGGCGACGCTCCCACGGGGAGGTGTGTCATCCTGATCGACCAACGGGAGAGAAGGATCTCTCAGGCTATGGGCAGGGAGTGGGCCTTTGCTTTGGGGCTGGGTGGTGCAATGGCAACCATCATGTCCAGGCTCCGGCCTCTCAGACTCATTTAATATCCGACAGGTCTGGAACCTGTCGTGATATCGTCCGGACGTATACAATGGCAGTATCAACTATCCGGAGAGCGAGTGATGAGCGCTGTCAATCTTTCAAAGACCGAGCTTATTGATGTTCGTGCAAGCACGCAGGTCAAGCAGCTGCTGCAAGAGGCCGCACGTGCCAGCCATAAAAATGTGAGTGAGTTCCTGCTTGATGCGGGGGTGATGGCGGCCGAACAAACACTGGCTGATCGTCGCCAGTTCGTCCTGGACGCTGCGCAGTGGAAAGCGTTTCAGGAAGCGCTGGATCGTCCAGTGCAAGCCAAACCGCGGCTGAAGAAATTGTTACTCGAACCCGGGGTGCTCGGTTGAGCAATGGCTATGCGCCCGTTCGGAAGCTGGTGGCAACGGATCAGACCGATGCCTTCGATTGTGGCCAAGCCGCACTGAACCAGTTTCTGCAGCGCTACGCGCTCGTCAACCAAAAGGCCAGCAGCGCACAGACATACGTTTGCTGCCAAGGTGACAATGTGGTCGGGTTCTACAGCCTCGCTGTTGGCAGCGTCGATCCGGAAACTGCTCCCACCCGAGTGATGAAGGGTCTGGCGCGTCATCCGGTACCGGTGATGATCTTGGCTCGGCTCGCAGTAGACCATGCGCATCAGCGCAAGGGGCTGGGCCAGGCTTTACTCAAGGATGCATTGTTGCGCACATTGCAGGCCGCCGACATTGCCGGCATTCGCTGCCTGTTGGTACATGCCAAGGACGATACGGCACGGCTGTGGTACGAATCCTGGGGGTTTGAGCCCAGCCCAACCGATCCATATCATTTGTTCCTAATGCTGAAAGACCTTGAGAGTCTGCTGACCTGATCCAAATCGGCCCCGTTGGTCATTTCACAGCAGCGGCGTTCACGACGCGAGATCAAACAACGTTACCTCCGAGGGATATGTTTGATCCAGAATGGCGACAAAACGATTCCGGCCCCGGCATGGTGAGGTTGACCATCCGGCTCATGGACACCACGGCCATGCCTTCATGCTTGGCGGAGAGCGTCGGAATTGGGTGTCATCCTAATGAGCTTTCCCCGGGATTGAGGGATCTCGTGCTGTGGGCAGGGCGTGGGCCTTTGCTGTGGGGCTGGCTGTAGCCTGAGGTCCTTCGCTTCTGCTTCGACTTCGCTCAGCACAAGACTCAGGACGACACGGTGGTTTTGTCATCCTGAGCGACCAACGGGAGTGAAGGATCTCATGCTACGGCCCCAGGCAAGCCATCATCCACGGCGCCTAGCACAGAGTAGAATGGCCCCTCCCAGCCCAAACGCCCCAGCCATGCATCGCAAAAAACTCCCCATCGGCATCCAGACCTTCCGCAAGATACGGGAGGATGATTATTACTATGTCGATAAGACGGCCCTGGCCTTGCGGCTGATTGAGGAGGGCTCGCACTTCTTCCTGTCCCGTCCCCGCCGTTTTGGCAAGTCGCTATTTCTGGACATGCTGGGAGAGTTGTTTGCCGGGAGTGAGGCATTGTTTCATGGGCTTTACGCCCTTGAGCGTTGGGATTGGTCGACCGTGTATCCGGTTATTCGCATCAGCTTCGGCGGGGGCGTGCTGCATGAACGGGCGGCCCTGGATCAACGCATCCGCGGCATCCTGCAGGAGAATTCGGAACAGCTGGGCATCCAGTGCCGGACACCGGACGATATCCCGACTTGTTTTAGTGAGCTGATTCGTGGCGTTCATGCCGCCACCGGCCAGCGCGTCGTCGTTCTTATCGACGAATACGACAAGCCCATCCTTGACAACATCACCCAGCCTGACACGGCTCGCCAGATGCGCGATGGCTTGCGCAATTTCTACTCGGTCATCAAGGATTCTGACGCCCACATTCGCTTTGCCTTTCTGACGGGGGTGTCGAAGTTCAGCAAGGTGAGTTTGTTTTCCGGACTGAACAATCTGAATGACATCACCGTCGATGCCCCCTATTCGGCTATCTGTGGCTACACCGAAGCCGATGTGGATACTGTCTTTGCTCCCGAGTTGGATGGCCTGGACCGGCAGCAGATCCGCGACTGGTACAACGGCTACAACTGGACCGGCGAGTCCGTCTATAACCCCTTCGACCTCCTGCTGCTGTTCGACAAGCGCCAGTTCCGCCCCTACTGGTTCGAGACCGGTACCCCGACCTTTCTGGTGGATGTGCTGACCCAACGCGGGGTCGGATCGCTGCAGCTGAGCCGGATGATCGCCGATGAGTCACTGCTTTCCACCTTTGATGTGGATCATCTGGCTCCAGAGGCATTGCTCTGGCAAACGGGCTATCTGACCTTTCACGGCCGCCGGCAAATCGGAGCGCGTATCGAG
>JBIIEQ010000097.1:0-9599 GCA_044237765.1 Methylococcaceae bacterium
ATTCCACTCATCACCCGGGGGGGTGGCCATTCCTATGCAGGATATTCCTGCACGGAAGGCTTGATGATCAATCTTCGGCAGTTCAATACAACCGCTTACGACGCCGCTCGGCAGACGATCCGTGTCGGTGGTGGCATCCGTAATGGGGCAGTGTATTCGGTGCTGCAGGGCATTGGTCGTTCCATCACACATGGTCGCTGCCCAACGGTCGGTGCGGGCGGTTTTCTTTTGGGGGGTGGCGTTGGTTTTGATATGCGTCGTCACGGGTTCGCCAGTGACAAGCTGGTCAGCACCGAGATGGTGCTTGCCGATGGTGAAATCGTCACGGCTAATGCCCAGGAGAATGCCGATCTGTTCTGGGCCTGCCGAGGGGGTGCCGGGGGCAATTTCGGCATCAATACCGCTTTTACGATGGAGACCTTCCCGGTTGACCGCTCCATTGAACTGCAATTGACCTGGGATGCCGTGAGTGATGACTTTTTGGCCACCTTGTTTCTCAACCTGGAAAATGCGCCCGAAGCGTTTGGCTGCAAAATCACGTTGACGCCCGGCATGCCGCTTCCGGGCCAGCCGGCCTCTATCAACGTCCTCATCATCGGTCAGTTCATCGGGCCTCTTGCCAGACTGGATGAGATCCTGGCGCCGATCAACGCGATGCAGGCCCCGAGCAGCACCGTCATAGAACAAGTAGCCTATTGGAGTGCCTCCGCTTTTCTAGCGGCAGATGATGGGCCGGGCTATTACCAGGAGCGGTCGCGTTTCATCAATGGTCCTATGACGCCTGAGATCATCGCCACCATAAGAGATTGGTTGCCCCGGTGGCCAAACGCTCAAGGTGCGGGGAACATCAAGTTCTACCTGACCGGCGGGGCGACGCAGGCTCTCGCGCCCGCTGAAACGGCATTTGTCCATCGAGCCAGCCAGTGGCTTTCCTCGATTGAAATCACCTGGACTCCCGGACAAACCATGACGTCCCGCTATCGGGCACATCGTTGGCAGAATGGCTTTTATAAAACGATCAGTCCGCTGTGTGGCGGTGGGGCTTACCAGAACTTTCCGGACCCGTCCTTGCAAGATTGGGCTGAGGCGTATTACGGGGAAAATCTCCCCCGGCTGCGTGCGATCAAATCGGACGTCGATCCCGGCAATCTGTTTCGTTATGCCCAGTCGATTCGTCCGTTCAGGCCGGGTAGGGCATGACTTGTTTGTAGCCTTTGGATTGGGATAAAGCGGGTATTACGGCTGGCGTTTTTTCTTCTGTTGCGTACATGACGGAATCCGCTCTGATGCCGCGTTACCTGCTGGATACCAACATCTGTATCTACCTGATCAAGCATTAGCCGGTCGAAGTGGCTGAACGTTTTGCCCAGTTTCATCAGGGGGATATGGTGATGTCCGCGGTCACGTATGCCGAATTTCAGTTTGGTAGCGGTCGCTGCTGACCCGACGAGGGAGGCCGGAAATCTGGTGGCTTTGGTCGAGGATATCCCGGTGGTCCCATTCCATGTCGCGGCGGCCATCGCCTATGAGCTGATCCATGGCGCAACGCGGGGAAGTCGAAAGGATCATCTCGATAAATTGATTGCGGCCCATGCCGTTTTTCTTGACGTGATACTGGTAACCAATCACGAGGCCGATTTTGCCAAGTACCCCGGGCTGCGCACCGAGAGTTGGGTAGCAAACCTCGCATCCAATTAGCCGACAGGATCGTAGGGTCGGATCTCGATTCAGCCTTGTTTCGCCTTGCCAAACTCGATGAATCTGAAATCGCTTCTGCTCCACCTTGCCTTGATGGGCCTGACGGCAGTGACGCTGTTTCCTCTGCTGTGGATGGTGTCGGTGTCGCTGATGCCGGCCGATGAGGCGGCCCGATTTCCGCCGCCGCTGTGGCCGGAACATCCTACTTTGGATCATTACCGCCTGCTGTTCGGGCGGCTCGATATCGGGCGCTATGCCTGGAACAGCGCGCTGATTGCCGGCGCGATCACGCTGGGATCACTCGCGCTCAATGCCCTGGCTGGCTACGCCTTCGCCAAGCTGCGCTTTACGGGTCGCGATCGGCTGTTCCAGGCGCTGCTCGCGGTGATGGTGATTCCGGGACAGGCGGCGATGCTGCCGCTATTCCTGCTGCTGAAATCGTTGGGGCTGATCAATACCTTGGCCGGCGTGATCGTGCCGGGGCTGGCCAGCATCTTCGGCATCTTTCTGATCCGCCAGCATGCCGCGAGCATCCCCGACAGCCTGCTCGATGCGGCGCGCATCGACGGTGCCGGCGAGTTCCGCATTTTTTGGTCGCTGGTACTGCCGCTGTGCCGGCCGATCCTGGTGACGCTGGCGATGTTCACCTTTCTCGGCAGCTGGAACGACTTCATGTGGCCGCTGATCATCCTCACCGGTAGCGAGCGCCACACCTTGCCGGTAGCCCTGGCCAATCTGATGGGGGAACACGTACAGGACCCGGAGATGATGATGGCCGGCGCCGTATTGACGGTGCTGCCGGTCATCCTCCTGTTCCTGCTGCTGCAGCGGCACTACATCGCCGGTCTGGTGCTGGGCAGCGTCAAGGAATAGAGCGTGAGCCATGTTTAGTAGAGTTCCGCAAACGCTGCATCGCACGAATTATTTGTATTCAGCCAACTGCGTGTCAGGTTAAATCGTCGAAGTTGGGTCCCTGGAGTAACCCGGCAGCCACAACGAGAGTATTCAGTCATTGCCCATGCAGAACGCACAACACCAAAACCTGGTCGGCTTCATCTGGAATATCGCCAACAAGCTGCGCGGTCCCTATCGTCCGCCGCAGTATCGCCGCGTGATGCTGCCGCTGATTGTGCTGCGTCGCTTCGATCTGGTGCTGGCCGAGAACAAGCAAAAGGTGCTGGACGAAAAGCAACGCCTGGAAGACAAAGGCATCACCGGTCCTGCGCTGGAAAAGACGCTGTCACGCATTGCTGCCACCGACCGCAAGCAGGAATTGTTCAACACCAGCGGCTTCACGTTTGAGAAGCTGCTGGGCGATCCGCCCAATATTGCAGGCAACCTGATCGCCTATATCCAGGGCTTCTCGCCGCGCGCCCGCGACATCTTCGATAAGTTCGAGTTTGAAACCGAGATCGCCAAGCTGGACGAGGCGAACCGGCTGTTCCTGATCATCCAGGAATTCTGCGGCAGCGGTATCGACCTTTCGCCCAAGGCCATCAGCAATTTGCAGATGGGCTACCTGTTCGAAGAACTGGTGCGCAAGTTCAACGAGCAAGCCAACGAAGAAGCCGGGGATCATTTCACCCCGCGTGAAGTCATCCGGCTTATGGTGCAGTTACTGTTCACCGGGGAGGACGGCATTTACGAGAAAGGCATCTACCGCAGCGTGTATGACCCCACAGCGGGGACCGGTGGCATGTTGTCCGAATCGGAGAAATTCATCTGTGGCGACGGCTTCACCACTGGCCTGAATCCGGATGCCCACATCGAGCTGTTCGGCCAGGAATACAACCCAGAGTCCTACGCCATCTGCTGCGCCGACCTGCTGATCAAGGACGAGCCGATCAACAACCTGATTTACGGCGATACCCTGGGACTCAAGGACGCCAGGAACAAGACCAACGGTTTTGTGCCGCACGACGGCCACCCGAACAAGAAATTCCACTACATGCTGGCTAACCCGCCCTTTGGCGTGGAGTGGAAGCCGGAAGAAGATTACGTGCGCGAGGAATATGACGATATGGGCTTCTCGGGCCGCTTTGGCGCCGGTCTCCCACGCATCAACGACGGCTCGCTGCTGTTCCTGCAGCACATGATCTCCAAGATGCACCTGCCGCCCAAGCGGGTGGATGGGAAAAATGTCGGCGGCGACGGCTCCAAGATCGCCATCGTGTTCAATGGCTCGCCCCTGTTCACGGGTGATGCCGGATCGGGCGAGTCCAATATTCGCCGCTGGATCATCGAGCGCGACATGCTGGACGCCGTCGTCGCCCTGCCGGACCAGATGTTCTACAACACCGGCATCTACACCTACGTCTGGATTGTCACCAACAAGAAGCCCGCGCATCGCCGGGGCCAGGTGCAGTTGATCGACGGCACGCGCCATTTCAAGAAGATGGACAAGAGCCTGGGCAACAAGCGCAATGAACTCTCGGATGACCACATCAAGGAACTGGTCCGCCTGTATGCCGAGCATGACCACGATGCGGAGAGCGAGGTGTTAATCGACGGCAAGCCTGAGCGTCGGGTGTGCGGGAAGGTCTTCTCGAACCGTGAGTTCGGTTTCCTCAAGGTCACCGTCGAACGCCCGCTGCGCCTGAATTTCAGGCCAGCGCCGAGCGCATCGCCAGGCTGGACGGGCAGAGCGCCTTTGCCAATCTGGCCGCCAGCAAGAAGCGGAAGAGCGAGGCCGCTTATGCCGCCGAGATCGAGGAAGGCCAGAAGACTCAAGCGGCCATCAAATCGGCCTGCGAGGCATGGACGGCCAACAAGATGATGAAAAGCCGCTGTACCGTAATCGCCCCGCATTCGAATCGGTGCTTGAAGCCGCCTTGAAAAAGGCAGGCATCAAGATTGGCGCGCCGGTCAGGAAAGCCATCCTGGCGGCGCTGTCCGAACGCGACCCGAAGGCCGACATTTGCCGGGATGCCAAGGGCAAGCCGGAGCCCGATCCCGATCTGCGCGACACCGAAATCGTCGCCCTGCCGGACGACGTTACCCTGCCGCTGCCGCTGGGCTACGACAATGAAACCGGCCATGACCTGCTACTGGCCCTGGTCAAGGACCACTGCGACGATTACCTCAAGGCGGAAGTCCTGCCGCATGTGCCGGATGCCTGGATAGCCCACGACAAGACCAAGGTGGGCTACGAGATTCCGCTCACTCGGCACTTCTACATCTACCAGCCACCGCGCCCACTGGAGGAGATTGCGGGCGAAATTACCCAACTGGAAAAGGAGATTGTGGCCATGCTGGGGGAGGTGGTGTGATGGCTAACTACCCCGCATATCCCGAGTATTCATCTTATGGTTTTCCTGCCTCTTGGGAGTGCAAGCGACTCCGGTTTACCCTGCGGATGAATCCCAGCAAAAATGAAATTGATCTTGAAGATTCCGGCTTGGTTTCCTTCGTGCCAATGGATGCAGTCGGCGAATACGGTGGAATCCGCTTAGAGGAAGAGAAAGAACTGAGCGAAATCGGCAGTGGATATACCTATTTTTGCGATGACGATGTAGTGGTGGCAAAAATTACTCCTTGCTTTGAGAACGGCAAGGGAGCACTGGCCAAGAGATTGAAGAATAAGACAGCATTTGGCACAACCGAACTTCACGTAATGCGCGCTGACCGCGAGCAGTTGGAGCCGGAGTTTCTTTTCTACCTGACCATTTCCGATCTGTTCCGAAAAATGGGCGAGTCCGAGATGTACGGTGCTGGCGGGCAAAAGCGGGTGCCAGAGAGTTTTATCAAAGACTTCCGAGCTGGTCTCCCATCGTTCAGGGAACAACAAGCCATCGCCCGTTTCCTCGATTTCAAAACCGCGCAAATCGATGCACTGATTGCATCTATGGGCGGTAGCGGTACTTCAAGTGTCGCAAACGACAAGAAGAAAAGCATGGTGGCTTTGCTACTTGAATACCGCTCCGCCCTAATAACCAACGCCGTCACCGGCAAAATCGACGTGCGGAATTTTCAAATTCCCAGCACGTCCACCGCCAAGGCATTCTCATGACCGTAGACCGAGATCAGGACTCCTGGGCCGGGCTGGTGCGCGAGCTGTGCAAATTACCTGCCGAAGCTTTGAAACACCGGAAGGGTCAACCCGTGCCGTGCTGTTTGCGCACACGGCCTACAAGGACATGGACAGTCGCGACCGGGTTCGTGCGTGTTACCTGCATGCCTGCTTGCGCTATGTGGAACGCGACCCGATGACCAATGCCAGCTTGCGGGAACGGTTTGGGATTGCAGCCGAGAACAGCGCGATGGTGACCCGGGTGATGAAGGAGGCGGTTGCGCAAGAACTGGTCAAGCCGTTTGACCCGGAGCAGGGGCGGCGCCATGCCAAGTACGTGCCGTTCTGGGCCTGATGTTTCTTATTTGACGGCTATTTGACTGGGCGCCGAAAGAGAGGGTTGTAAAGTTAAAAAAATCCATATAAATCAGTTTTTTGTATCTAACCTTCCTTTTGACTCTCAACAGAAAACAGAGCTGCTGGCGGTGAATTCTCACGATCTGCCCTACATTCAATGTGATTGAAAGCTTAGAAATGCACAAAGAGATCGACTTCGAGAACGACATCGAACACGCCCTGACCACCTGCGGCGGCTACGAGAAGATCGATGCTGGCGTCTACGACCCCGAAACCGCGCTTTTCCCCGGAGAGGTCGTGGCCTTTGTGCAGAAAACCCAGCCCAACATCTGGGCGCGCCTGACTCAACTGGACGAGCGCCAAGGCGCCGGCAATGTTGCTGGACAGTTTGGTCAAGGAACTGGCCTCCAAAGGCGCCCTGGCGGTATTGCGGGGCGGCTTCAAATGCGTCGGGAAAACGGTGCGCCTCGCCTATTTCGCGCCCAACATCGGCCTGAACCCTTCGGCCACCAAGCGTTACGGCGACAACCGCCTGACCATTGCCCGGCAGATCAAAACCCAAAGCGGAGCGATCCCCGATGTGGTACTGGCGTTGAACGGCTTGCCCTTTTCCACGCTGGAGTTGAAGAACCCGATGTCGGCCACGCGCTGGAATGTGGAGAACGCCAAATACCAATACCGCTTCGAACGCGACCCCAAGGAACTATTGTTCGCCTTCAAGCAGCGTTGCCTGGTGCATTTCGCCGTGGATACCGAGCTGGTGTTCATGACCACGAAGCTGGAAGGCAAGGACACCTTTTTTCTACCCTTCAACCTGGGGCACCACCACGGCGCGGGTAACCCGCCGGCAGCAGGCGATGTGCGCACCACCTATCTTTGGCACAAGGCGCTAACCCGTGACAGCCTCATGGATATCCTCGCCCGCTTCATCCATCTGGATGTCGAGGAAAAGACCGTTGTCACCGAAAAGGGCATCAAGCGCCACCGCAAGGAGTCGATGATCTTCCCGCGCTACCACCAGCTGGATGCGGTGCGGGCGCTGACCGACCACGCGCAAGCGCATGGGTCAGGCTACAACTACCTGATCCAGCATTCAGCCGGTTCGGGTAAATCGAATTCGATTGCCTGGCTGGCGCACCGCCTCTCCAGCCTGCACGACGCCAACAGCGAGAAGATTTTTCATTCGGTGGTGGTGATTACCGACCGGCGCGTGCTGGATCAACAGTTGCAAGATACGATCTTCCAGTTTGAGCACAAGCTGGGCGTGGTGCAGAAGATCGATGAAAACACGCAGCAACTGGCGAAGGCCTTGGCCGATGGTGTGCCGATCATCATTTCCACCATTCAGAAGTTCCCTTTCATCACGCAGGCAATACGCACGTTGGAGGCCAACGGCAAAGGGGTGGCCATCGCGACAGCGGGCAAGCGTTTCGCGGTGATCGTGGACGAGGCGCACAGCTCGCAGAGCGGCGAAACGGCGATGGAACTGCGCAAGATCCTGAACAAGGACGGCATTGAATCCGCCATTGCCGAGCAGTTGCTGGACATGGACGACGAAGCCTTGAGCGAGGAGGCCAAGAAAGAATTGCTGCGGGAACAGCTCAAGCGGGCCAAGCAGCCCAACCTGAGTTTCTTCGCCTTCACGGCCACTCCAAAGTTCAAAACCCTGGCCGTATTCAATGAACCCGGCCCCAACGGCAAGGCACCGTTCCACCACTACAGCATGCGCCAGGCCATCGAGGAAGGCTTCATTCACGACGTGCTGGCGCACTACACCTGCTACAAGCGGTATTACAAGCTGATCCAGAAAGTCGAGGATGATCCGGAGGTGCCGCGTCGCAAGGCAGCGCGGGCGCTGGCGCGGTTCGTGGAGTTCCACGACTACGAGATCGCGCAGAAGGTGGAGGTGATCGTTGAGCACTTCCGCACCCATACCCGCCACAAGATTGGCGGTCGGGCCAAGGCGATGGTGGTGACGGGATCGCGCGAGCACGCCGTGCGCTACAAGCTGGGGTTCGACAAGTACCTCAAGGACAAGGGCTACACCGACGTGAAATCGCTGGTCGCGTTCTCCGGCGAAATCACGCTCAAGGAGTTCGCCGAGACGAAATTCACCGAAGTGAGCATGAACAACGGCATCAAGGAATCCGAGCTGCCGGAGAAGTTCAACACCGAGGAATACCAGGTCTTGCTGGTGGCGGAGAAGTACCAGACGGGCTTTGATCAGCCGTTGTTGCACAGCATGTACGTCGACAAGCGCCTGTCCGGCATCCAGGCGGTGCAGACGCTGTCACGCCTGAATCGCACGACACGCGGCAAGACCGACACGTTCGTGCTCGATTTTGTCAACGAGCCCGAGGACATACACACCGCTTTCAAACCGTATTACGAAACAACGGACAAGGGCGACGATACCGATCCGCAACAGCTCAATACCCTGGCGCATACGCTGGCATGTTGGAAGATTTACACCGAGGAAGAGGTCAGCGCCTGGTGCGAAATCTGGTTTCGTAACCGGCTGAACCCAACCGGTGGCGAGCACAAGAAATTGAATGGCCTGCTCGATCTCGCGATTGAGCGATTCAAGACACCCGGGGAAGAAGACCAGAACCTGTTCAAGGGGCAACTGGTCAGCTTCCGGAATCTGTACGGCTTTGTGTCCCAGATCGTGCCTTACCAAGACTCCGATCACGAGAAGCTTTACACCTACGCCCGTTTCCTGCTGACCAAACTGCCGCGCACCACGGACAACCGGACGGTGCAGGTCGACGATGAGGTTGAACTTCAGTATTACCGCCTTCAGAAGATCAGCGAAGGGGCCATTGACCTCAAGACGGGCGAACCCGAGGCCCTGTATGGGCCAACGGAGGTGGGCACGGGTCAGGCGGATGAGGATGTCCAGTTGTCCACACTGATTGGAAAGTTGAACGAGCGTTTCGGAACCGAGTTCACCCCGGCTGATCAGCTCTTTTTCGATCAAGTTCGCGAAACTGCCGTGGCCAATGAGCAGTTGCGACAGGCTGTCATGGCCAACAGCATCGAAAACTTCGAGCCGGTATTCAAGAAGCAGCTTGAGAACCTGTTCATCGAGCGCATGGACGGCAACGAAGAAATCTTTGTCCGACTGATGAACGACGAGGCTTTCAGGGATGTTGCGGCCAGCCATCTGATGCACGCTGTTTACCAGCAAATCCGAACAGCCGGCAAAGCGGGCTAAGGCAGACGATTGAAACCTAGACGGGCTCTTTTCTGCGCACTTCCAGCACGTTGTGTACTTCGGCGATCTGCCCGAGCGCCTGGCTGAGCTGGCCCAAGTCCATGACCTCGGCGGTAATTTCCATCACCACGGTGTTGTCCTTGGTATCGGTGTAGCTGTGGGTCCTGAGAATGTTGATGTGTTCGGCGGCTAGGATGTGGGTGATGTCCTTCAATAGCCCCTTGCGATCCAGCGCCCGCGCTTCGATGTCGACCGGGAACCCCTCGGGCTCCGCGCCCCAGGCGACGTCCATCAGCCGGCCATGTTTCTCCGGTGCTA
>JBIIEQ010000144.1:0-2684 GCA_044237765.1 Methylococcaceae bacterium
ACAGCGCCGTACTCAGATATCGCTCCCCTGAATCCGGCAGCACCACGACGATGGTCTTGCCGGCATGTTCCGGTTGCCTGGCCAATCGCAATGCGGCGGCCGTGGCTGCACCACAGGAAATCCCAGCCAGAATGCCTTCCTCTTTCGCCAGCCGCTGGGCCACCTCAATCGCCTCCTCGTTGCTGACCTTTTCAATCTGATCCACCAGATCAAGATCGAGAATATCCGGTACAAAGCCGGCGCCAATGCCCTGAATCTTGTGCGGGGCGGGTTGTAAGGGCTCGCCCGCTCGTGACTGGCTCAGGATCGGACTGTTCGCCGGTTCCACCGCTACCGACAGGATGGGTTTGCCCTGGGTCTGCTTCAGGTAACGGGTGACCCCGGTAATGGTGCCGCCCGTGCCGACCCCCGCGACAAAGATATCCACCTGACCCTCGGTATCGTTCCAGATTTCCGGCCCCGTGGTCTTTTCATGAATCGCCGGATTGGCCGGATTCTTGAACTGCTGCAACAGCACATAGCGGGACGGGTCCGACGCCGCAATTTCCTCCGCCTTCGCAATCGCACCGGGCATGCCCTTGGCCCCCTCAGTCAACATCAGCTTCGCCCCGTAGGCCACCAACAGCTTGCGTCGCTCGATACTCATCGTCTCCGGCATGGTCAGCGTCAAGGGGATCCCCCGTGCTGCCGCCACAAACGCCAGGGCGATACCGGTATTGCCGCTGGTCGGTTCCACCAGTTCCTTGCCGGGCCCCAGTAAACCTCGCTCCTCGGCATCCCAGATCATCGCCGCGCCGATGCGGCACTTCACTGAATAGGCCGGATTGCGGCCCTCAATCTTTGCCAGTACGGTCGCACCCGCGCCCTCGGTGATGCGATTCAGTCTGACCAGCGGCGTATGGCCAATAGAGCGGGAATTGTCTTCGTACCAGTGGGGCATGAGGGTCTCCTGCTGCCGTTCACGGGCTCGCAAACCGGGCAGTATTTTTAATCTGAAAAAAAGGCAAAAAAAAACCAGCCATCACCCCCTGGGTGGGCTGGCCTCCGGTGGTCCGGTCGGCTTCATATGCGCGGAGCGTTCGCCCTCACATGGCGAAGCACGCTGCGCAACTGTGGGACTACTTTAGCAGAGGATCAGCGTACCCGAAAAAGAACATTAGGGCATAAGGGTATGACGTTATGGATTGACCCTCATAACTGCACGGTAGGGGCATAGCAGTAAATGTTATTTCGGGACCCTGCCATCTACGGCTAGTCTCTAAAAAAGCAAAAAACACGTGTAGTTCCTGGAGATGGCATTCGGTCGCAATACCAAGCTCGCTGCGGGGCGCCTAATAGACGGAAAGAAATGCATCCCGACTCAATCATGGACAAATTTTTCGACGAGGCCAAGATGAATACGGTAGCTGACCGAGATGCCGCAACCATTCTGACCTTCGACGAGCCTCGTTCGATGACATTGTCGATCAGGGCAAGCGCCTTGGTTTTCGAGGACCCTGCATCCCAGCGATTACTGAGTCAGATTCAGTTGGTGGCGCCCAGTGACGCTTCGGTCTTGATTACCGGGGAGACCGGAACCGGCAAGGAGCTGGTTGCACGTCAAATTCATGCTTTGAGTAACCGTCGACAAGAGATCTTTGGCGCATTGAATTGCGCAGCGCTCAGCGAGACCCTCATTGAGAGCGAGCTATTTGGCCATGAGAAGGGCGCTTTCACAGGTGCCATCAACAGCAAGGATGGCTGGTTCGAGACAGCACACAAGGGTACGCTGTTTCTGGATGAAGTTGGCGACCTACCTCTGGGACTGCAAGCCAAGTTACTGCGGGTGTTGCAGGAGCGGGAGGTTGTCCGTGTAGGGGCGAGGAAATCAACTCCAGTCGATGTTCGGGTCGTTGTTGCGACCAACGTCAACCTGGCCGAGGCCGTGCAGGCCGGCCATTTCAGAGCCGACCTATACTATCGTTTCAACGTGGTGCACTTGCAATTGTTGCCGTTGCGGGAAAGACCGGGAGACATCCTGCCCCTGACTCGGCACTTTCTGGCCCAGTATGGCAAGCGCTTGGGCTACACCAATCCACAATTGAGTTCGGCAGCCGAGCGGCTTTTGCTGGAATACAGTTGGCCGGGCAACATTCGCGAATTGGAGAATGCCGTACACCGTGCATTGCTCGTATGCCCAGGGGATAGCTTGCGCCCAGAAGATTTCAAACTTTCCCTCGTTGCCTTGCCAAGTCAGAGCGGTCAGGTTTCGACACAGACTCTAGAGTCTGCCATTCGCAGTCTTTTCGAGCGAAATCCGCCACAGCTCTTTGATCTTATCGAGGAGACCGTGGTGCGAACCGCTTACGAGTTCTGCGAACAAAACCAGGTGCAAACCGCCAAGCTACTTGACATCAGTCGAAATATTCTCCGTTACCGCTTAGGACGATACGGGATGTTGCCGGGATCAAAGCGAGAAGGTGTAAGTTCTTCATCGGCGGCTGATCAGCCCTAATACAGCCGGCTCTTTTATTAGGGGGATAAAAAACGCACCCCCGCCATACCCACCGAGCTTCGTCGGGGAGTTATGCTCAAAAGTTGTGGATGAGCAGCTGATGGAGGCGGCGTATTCTTGATGGTCTTCAAGGTCATCAATGCCTACGAGAGGAGTGAATACGCCGTGAGTAAAGATAAGGTGACTCGGT
>JBIIEQ010000098.1:0-9479 GCA_044237765.1 Methylococcaceae bacterium
GTGTCACGGGACAGCATTCTGGCGATGGTGTTCATGTTGGTGAAAAGTGCCGAACGCCATTGGCGCAGATTGAACGGAATCGCCCGCCTCGCTCAAGTCATCGAGGGGGTGGTGTTCAGGGATGGACTACAAGACAACATCGAGAAGATTGCCGCCTGATCAAACATGCTCAGATACACAACAATTGACCATTTCTCGAGGATCCGCCCAAGTGAACCGTCCCCGGTGTAACCGACGCTGACAAAGCCACACGCCGGTGTCATCCCAGAGCAAAACCTTGATCCGCGTCTCCGGCAAGGTAGTCCTCTACCGACTCCCAGTTCAGATTGTCAACCGCCTCGTAGCGTGACAGCAGCTCGACCGCTCGGGCATAAACAGCAGGATCGTGAAAGAATCTTTTCGCCAACTCGTCCATAATCACCCACCAACGACGGGCAAGCGAAGCGGCTTCTCGCTTGCATCGGGTGTGTAAGGATCGACGAAAGAGGACTGAAAGGGCAGGGCAAGCGTCTCGTATCCGCTTAGGAAAGCGGTACTGGAAAAGAAAAATTCCGAACGAATTGCGGGTCGTGTACGACGGAAATTTTGAGGGCAAAGTAACCGACCAAAGTAACTGAGTCTTTGATCTGTACTTGGCACTGACAGTGTTAACCTACTGAACCGTAAGGGAAAGTCCCTTAGGAATGGTGCCGAGGAGAGGACTTGAACCTCCACGAGTCGCCTCACATGTACCTGAAACATGCGTGTCTACCAATTTCACCACCTCGGCAAGAGGTGCCGTCTCTTCTCTACGGCTAGGCAAGCTCTGCATTCTGCAGATTCGACATTCGCTTGTCAATAGCCCAGAATTACATCCTCTGCTGGTCATGGCCTTTTCTGCATTTCTCATACTGCTCCGTTTTTGGTTATGGGGCAGTGAGTGAGCACTATTTAATCGAGTCCCTTGCCACGATTATCGTTGATGTTTGTGACCCGACGGCACCTGGTCTGAGCAAGCCAGTTTTGTGTTGTTGGTCTTTCACTTGATGTCACGTCTCCATTGATCAGCATTCCGCCCATAAATCACTCAGTGAGTAACGATACCTTGACTTCCAAAACACCTCGAAAGCCGAAATTGAAGGACCCATATGCAGAAAGGGAGGCAGGCAAATATGCCAGGCCGATACCGAGCCGTGAGTTGATCCTCGAAGTTCTGACCGAGCAGGGTGTGCCTTTATCGGGTGAGGAAATTGCGGAGCTGGTGGCTGTGAATGAGGAGGAAGATCTTGAATCGTTACGGCGCCGACTGAACGCGATGGAACGGGATGGGCAGCTGCTCAGGAATCGCCGCGATCGATACTGCGTGGTCAATCAGACCGATCTGATAGCCGGTCGTGTCATCGCTCATCCGGATGGGTTCGGTTTCGTGCGTCCCGATGAGGGAGGAGAGGATCTTTATCTTTCTTCCAAGGAAATGCGGGCCTTGATGCATGACGATCGGGCACTGGTCTGTGTCCGCGGGGTTGACCGTCGCGGTCGCCGGGAAGGGAGTGTTGTTC
This sequence comes from Methylococcaceae bacterium, assembly GCA_044237765.1. Taxonomy (GTDB): domain Bacteria; phylum Pseudomonadota; class Gammaproteobacteria; order Methylococcales; family Methylococcaceae; genus UBA6136. The sequence continues at coordinate 1,539 of JBIIEQ010000098.1, forward strand.
AGATTCTCGAGCGCAAAACTCATCAGATTGTCGGTCGCCTGCACGAGGAGCGCGGCATCTACTTTGTGGTCCCCGACAGCAAGTACATTACGCATGATTTCCTGATCCCGGGTGAATCCCTGGGCGGGGCAAAGCCAGGGCAGATCGTGGTGGTGGCGGTTGTTGAGCAGCCCAGCAAGAAGCGGGATCCAATTGGCAGTATCGTCCATGTGCTCGGAGATCACATGGCGCCGGGGATGGAGATTGAGGTGGCTATCCGTAGCTATGACCTGCCTTGCGAATGGCCAGACCCGGTGCAAAGTGAAATTTCTGGCTGGGGTGAGGACATTCCGGATGAGGCACGCGAGGGGCGCGAAGATATTCGTCATTTGCCTCTGGTGACGATTGACGGAGAGGATGCCCGTGATTTTGATGATGCGGTCTATTGTGAGCGAGCGGCCAAGGGCTGGAAGCTTTATGTCGCTATCGCCGATGTCTCCTATTATGTTCAGCCAGACACCGCGCTGGACGATGAGGCGCAGAAGCGCGGTACCTCCGTGTATTTCCCGAACCGCGTCATTCCGATGTTGCCTGAGGTTCTATCCAATGGCTTGTGTTCCCTGAATTCGCATACCGACCGGCTCTGCATGGTCTGCGAGATGAGTATTGATTCTGATGGAACGTTGCAAAAGTCGCGCTTCTTCGCCGGCTTGATGAATTCTCATGCTCGTCTGACCTATACGGAAGTGGCGGGTATTCTGTCGGGAGATAAGGCGTTGCGTCGCAATCGGCGTGAACTGATTCCGCATCTGGAGGAACTGCATTCGCTGTACAAGGCGTTCCGCCGGGCCCGTGAGGGCCGTTCGGCAATTGATTTTGAAACGCAGGAATCGCGGATCATCTTTGGCGAAGGCAAGAAGATTGAGAAGATTGTCCCCGTTGTTAGAAATGATGCTCACAAGTTGATTGAAGAGTGCATGCTGGCCGCCAATAATGCAGCGGCGCGATTCCTGGAGCGGCACAAAATGCCGCATTTGGTTCGCATCCATGAAGGTCCGGGGGCTGAGAAGCTGGCGGACCTCCGCACGCTGTTGGGGCGTTTGGGTCTCAATCTCGGAGGTGGCGATAAACCTGAACCTCTGGATTATTGCCGATTGATCGACGAGATTGCGGGCCGGCCCGATGAGCACCTGATTCAAACCGTGCTGCTGAGATCAATGTCCCAGGCAGTCTACAGTCCCGAGCAGAAAGGCCACTTTGGCCTTGCGTTGGATATGTATACGCATTTCACATCACCTATTCGCCGCTACCCGGATTTGTTGGTCCACCGGGCTATCCGCCATGCTGTTGAGGGGAAGAAGAAAGCGTCCTTCCGCTACGGCGCCAATGATATGACTCACCTGGGCGAGCATTGTTCTTTCACTGAACGGCGAGCGGATGAGGCCACCCGCAATGTGGTCGCCTGGTTGAAATGCGAATACATGCAGGACAAGCTGGGTGAGGAGTTTGCCGGGGTCATTTCGGCCGTCACAGCCTTTGGCTTCTTTGTCGAACTGAGGGATATCTTCATTGAAGGGCTAGTGCACGTTTCCAGCCTGGATAAGGATTTTTTCCACTACGATCCCGCCGGACTGAGCTTGAGAGGGGAACGAACCGGGATTGCCTATCGGTTGGGGGATGAGGTGAAAGTGATCGTGGCCCGGGTGAATCTGGATGATAGGAAGATCGATCTTGATTTGGTCAAGCCGCCCGAGCCGGAGAAAACCAAGGCTGCGCCTGCGAAGAATAGACGTCGTCGCAAGTCATGAAGGCGCGGCGCAAGGTTGCCGGGCTTCATGCGGTAGAGGCGGTGCTTGAGCATAGCCCCGACAAGGTATTGGCGGCATGGGCCGATACTGGTAGGCGGGATAGCCGTTTGGCTCGATTGCTGGATCGGCTTAGCGCGATGGGTGTGAAAACGCAGGCGGCACAGAAGAATCGTCTGGATGCTTTGTCGGAAGGTCAGGCGCACCAGGGTCTCGTGATTGAAGTGTTGGTGCCGGAGGAGTTGGACGAGAATGCGCTTCGAGCCGTGCTTGAGCAACCGGTTGGTAACCCATTTTTTTTGGTGCTGGACCATATCCAGGATCCACACAATTTCGGGGCCTGCCTCAGGACGGCCGATGCGGCAGGTGTGCAGGGTGTGATCCTGACCAGGGATCAGTCAGTAGGAATCACTCCAGTGGTAGCCAAGGTTGCCAGCGGTGCCGCCGAGACGATGCCCGTCTATCGGGTGACTAATCTTGCGAGGGCACTCACCTGGCTCAAAGAGTCCGGTATCTGGGTGGTCGGGGCTGCCGGTGAGGCTGGACGGACAGCGTTTGAAACCGATCTGACGGTGCCGCTGGCTTTGGTGATGGGCGCCGAAGGGAAGGGGATGCGGCGATTGACACGAGAAAGTTGCGATGTGCTGGTCTCCATTCCGATGCTGGGGCAGGTCGAGAGTCTCAATGTGTCCGTAGCGACCGGCGTTTTGCTTTATGAGGCCGTGCGGCAACGGGGAAGAGCCTAGGCCCTAAGCCCTTCTTTCCTGCGGATATGCCTCGAATGATCAGTCGCTGGCTTGGGGGTTTCAGTGAGTCTGATTTGAGAGGTGGTCAGCCTGGATCGATCATCGGGGTCAACCGAGCGGTTGAGTGTTTGTCCGCGGTTGTGGGGCGTCATACAATTGCCCGTCTTTTGGGTGACCTGATGCGAGTTCTCCCGAGCCATGGGTTCGATTTTGAGTCTTTTCTGAGAGGGTGACGGGTGAGTCTGGCAGTGGATACGGTGCGGCCCTTGCAGTGGGGCGAAGATGGCTTGCGTGTGCTCGACCAGCGAAAGCTGCCTTCGAGTCTGGTTTACGAAAATTGCCAATCCGCTGACGAAGTCGCCGAGGCCATTCGGTCCATGCGGGTCCGCGGTGCTCCGGCAATTGGGATTGCGGCCGCTTATGGGGTCGTCCTTGCCGCCAGAGACCGTTATGCGCAGGACCCGACTTGTTGGAAAGACTTGGTAGACGGTGATCTGAAACAATTAGCGAACTCCCGCCCAACCGCGGTCAATCTGTTCTGGGCCCTGGAGCGGATGCGTAAAGTGATGCATGGGGTGAGTGGTGATCCGGTTGGATCCTTGCTGGCTGAAGCTATTGCCATTCATGAGTCGGATATCGCTGCCAATCGGCGCATGGGTGAGTTGGGGGCAGCCTATCTCGCGGGGGTTCAAGGCATCCTGACGCACTGCAATACCGGTTCGCTCGCGACCGGCGGTTATGGCACGGCGCTGGGGGTGATTCGTACCGCCCATCATCAGGCAGAAAAGTCCATCTACGCTACCGAAACCCGACCTTGGGCTCAGGGCGCGCGGCTTACTGTGTGGGAGTTGAATCAGGATCGTATCCCAGCCACGCTGATTGCTGATTCGGCTGCCGCCTTGTTGATGAGGGCGGGTCGGGTGCAGTGGGTCATTGTCGGCGCTGATCGTATCGCTGCAAATGGTGATACGGCCAACAAAATCGGCACCTATGCGCTCGCTGTGGCAGCTCGTCATCACGGTGTACGGTTTATGGTGGTCGCCCCGATGTCCACGGTCGACTGGCACACCACGAATGGGGATGACATCGAGATAGAGGAGCGTGATAGTCGGGAGTTACTCGCTGAGAGTTTTCTAAAACCGGATAGCGTCATTACGGCCTGGAATCCTGTCTTTGATGTGACGCCGGCTGAATTGATCGACGTGATCGTTACGGAAAAGGGGGTGGTCGAGAATCCCGGTCCTGATTCGATGAAAAGGCTCCTTTCATAAACTGTCTTCGCCCTTCAAAACTCTTGCTATTTCAAAATAAATCAAGGACCTAAGATGTTAGACCCGAGGCTTATTCGTTCCGAACTTGACCAGGTTGAGTCGCAATTGGCCAGGCGTGCATTTCGTCTGGATACGGCGGCTTTTGCCGAGCTTGAGAGCCGGCGACGTGAAGTTCAGGCAAAAACCCAATCGCTGCAGAGTGAACGGAACAGTCGCTCAAAGCTGATTGGGCAGGCAAAGGCCAAGGGTGAAGATATTCAGCCCTTGCTGGCCGAGATGGATTCGTTCGGGGATGATCTTAAGAGAATGGAGGCGGAGCTGGATGAGATTCAGACTTCGCTCGAGGACTTGCTATTGGGTGTTCCGAATATTCTGGATGCCGATGTGCCGGACGGGCGCAGTGAGGCGGACAATCTCGAGGTGCACCGTTGGTTGGAGCCCCGAAAGTTTGAGTTCGAACCCCAGGATCATGTCGAGTTGGGTGCCCGTTTGGGGCAAATGGATTTTGAGGCGGCCGTGAAGATCGCGGGAGCCCGTTTCGTCACCTTGCAAGGTCCATTGTGCCAATTACAGCGGGCGATCGCGCAGTTCATGCTCGACCTGCATACCATGGAGCACGGCTACATTGAGACCTACGTGCCTTTCATGGTGAATGCGGACAGTCTTCGGGGAACCGGGCAGTTACCAAAGTTTGAAGCTGAACTATTCAGAATTCAGAGCGAGCCACCCTACTATTTGATCCCCACGGCTGAAGTGCCGGTCACCAATCTGGTTCGTGATGAAATTATCGAAGCGAATCGTCTTCCTCTGAAGTTTGTTTGCCACACGCCCTGCTTCCGAAGTGAGGCGGGTTCCTATGGAAAGGACACCCGGGGCATGATTCGCCAGCATCAGTTTGAGAAAGTGGAGTTGGTGCAGATTACGGCCCCCCATGATTCCTCAGCGGCTCATGAAGCGCTTACCGCGCATGCCGAAGAAGTACTCAAGCGGCTTGAGCTTCCTTTCAGGCGTGTGCTGTTATGTGCCGGCGATACGGGGTTTTCTTCGGCCAAAACCTATGATCTTGAGGTCTGGTTGCCGGGGCAGCATGCTTATCGGGAAATCTCCTCCTGCAGTAATTTCCGCGATTTCCAGGCGCGACGTTTGAAAGCACGCTGGCGTAATCCCGACACGGGCAAGCCGGAACTGGTGCATACGCTTAATGGTTCAGGGCTGGCGGTCGGTCGCACATTGATTGCCGTGATGGAAAATTATCAGGATCAGTCCGGACGGATCCGGGTACCAGACGTGCTTAAACCCTATATGGGCGGGACTGAGGTTATCGGGTGAGTGTGTTTTTCATGGAAGCGGAACCACCCAAGGATGCGGTGCCGCTGGATCAACCTATGATAGCGGCTATCACGGCTGTGCTAGGTGAAAGTGTTGGGCAGACCATGGCCGACGCAGTGTTTGCGGGGGAGTTGGAATCGAGCATCGCCGATCGCGTTGTGGATAGAACTGCCCATGTTGAGTGCCGCCGCCAGTCAAGTCTGGAAAGTATTTTTCGCTCTGCGGCTACCGTAAAGCCCGGGGACATAAAGTCGACAGGACATCTGGATAACGGCTGGCTTGGATTATTTGTCAGTGGAGCCCAAGATGCAGAGAGCGAACTCGAGAGAGAGGTTTGGTCGCGAATCTTCGCCGCTGAGGTTCAAGCACCGGGAACCGTGGCTCGGCGTACGTTGAACTCTCTTCGGGAATTGGACGTTTGGGAATTGGAGGCTTTTGCGGAATATGTAGCCTTCGCGTTTGCCTTCGAGTCCGGCTGGCGGTTCATGTTCGAGGAGGACATCGCCCGACGCGAAATGTGGAGCTATGGCCGCGAAATCGACATTACCCAACATTGGTTAGACATTGGCTTACTCTCACCTCAGGTGTCTACCATTGAGTCGCTAAACCTCAGGGGGCTTTGCATTGGCTATAAAGCTAAGCGCTGGCAGTTCTCCGCCATGAAAGCCAATGAGGGCTCCGCCGCCGTTGAACTTGAAAGCAAGATCAAGGCGCTGAAATACCGAAAATTTACGGCGATGGGTCAGCAGATTGCCAACGCAACCCCAAGCAAAACATTCAATGGCTATGCCAGAAATGTCGTTCAGGCGCTGAACGGGCTGGATGGTTTCAGGTTTGATGTGCTGGAGGAAACCGCCTGAACGCATCGGAGGGTTGGTAGCGAAATTCTTGACCAAAATACAAGGGATAATGATAATCCAGCTCCACACTACCAGCGGATGACACCCATGAGCGAAGACAGCATCATTTTTACCGAGACAGCAGCCAGCAAGGTCAGTGAGTTGATTGCAGAAGAAAATAACCCGGAGCTTAAGCTTCGAGTCTATGTGACCGGGGGAGGTTGCTCGGGCTTTCAATATGGGTTTACTTTCGACGAGGAAGTGAACGAGGATGACACGCTCGTCGTCAAGAATGGCGTGACGGTGTTGGTCGACTCGATGAGTGTTCAGTATCTGAATGGAGCCGAGATCGATTACACGGATGGATTGCAGGGGTCCCAATTTGTCATTCGAAATCCGAATGCCTCCACGACGTGTGGTTGCGGATCGTCGTTTTCTGTGTAAAGTCTGACTTTTCTGTAAATGCATAAGGCCCGGCAACCGTTGGTTGTCCGGGCCTTATGCATTGTGCGGAAAGGGTTTGGAGTTGCCCGCTGATCTCGTGAAAGGGGTTGGCGGCGTCAATAGGCTGGCCCAAGTGTTTGACTGGAACCGCGCTGGTTGAAAAATTTAAAGAAGAGGGATGTTGGAATGTCTGCGACTGTGAATGAATCCATGGAGCTCATCAAAAGAGGGGCGGCCGAGGTTATCCCAGAGAAGGCTCTGGCCAAGCGCTTGGCAGAGGGGCGTCCATTGAGAGTGAAGGCTGGGTTTGATCCGACAGCCCCAGACCTGCATCTCGGGCATACCGTCCTGCTGAACAAGATGAAGCAGTTTCAGGAGTTGGGGCATGAGGCGATGTTCCTTATCGGTGATTTCACCGGAATGATCGGCGACCCGACTGGCAAGAATGTAACGCGCAAGCCCTTGAGTCGGGATGAGGTCATTGAAAATGCAAAATCCTATGAGGAGCAAATTTTCAAAATTCTCCATCCTGAAAAAACCTTGGTGATGTTCAACAGTAGCTGGATGAATGCGATGAGCCCGAGTGATTTGATCGGTCTTGCGGCAAAGCACACGGTGGCACGCATGCTGGAGAGGGAGGATTTCAACAATCGATACAAAGGAGGCCAGCCGATTGCCATTCACGAGTTCCTGTATCCACTGATTCAGGGATACGACTCGGTGGCCATGAAAGCAGATGTTGAGTTGGGTGGTACGGATCAGAAGTTCAATCTTCTCGTGGGCCGACAGTTGCAGGAGCAGTATGGACAAATTCCGCAGGTCGTCTTGACCATGCCGATCCTAGAAGGGTTGGACGGGGTGCAGAAAATGTCCAAGTCATTGGGAAATTACGTCGGGATCGCAGAGCCAGCTGATGAGATGTTCGGAAAGCTGATGTCAATCTCAGATAGCCTGATGTGGCGATACATGGAGTTGCTGAGCTTCGAGCCTATGGTGGAAATTACCAAGTGGAGGCAGGCGTGTGACGACGGTGCAAATCCGCGGGATTACAAAGTGCGATTTGCTCAAGAAATGGTTATGAGGTTCCATGATGGGGGGGCGGCAGCGAGGGCGTTGGAAAATTTCGAGGCCCGATTCAAGCAAGGACAGATCCCTGAGGATCTGGTTGAATGCGAATTGAAGACCCCGACTGAAGGTTACCCGTTGAGTAATCTGCTCAAGGATTTAGGGTTGACAACGAGCACATCCGAATCCAATCGGATGGTGCAGCAGGGCGGTGTCAAGATCGACGGGGAAAAAGTGGAGGAGCAGAGGTTGGCGCTTAAGCCGGGGCGTGTCTATATACTGCAGGTGGGAAAGCGGAAATTTGCGAAAGTGAAATTAATAGCTTGACCAACCCCACGAGTCCCCTCATAATTCGCGGCTCCTCACGGCCGCATGGCTGCTGAGGGTCGGGTCGGCCAGGATGGCTAGCCTAGGAAGAGGGGGTTGACGGGACAGGAGATTCCGGTAGAATACCCGCTCTTAA
>JBIIEQ010000099.1:0-9381 GCA_044237765.1 Methylococcaceae bacterium
CAAGGCGCCTTGAGACCCAGGGCTGACGTGAACAACAGATTGGAATCCATCCGGGATGACCTCAACAGCAATGATGAAAGTGCATCAGGCTAAGCTAATTTCCACTGGAAACGGAAGAGCGCCGTAACATCCCGAAAAACCGCGCGGATGAAGAATATCGTTGTGCCATAGTCGGCCAGTTGATTTTTAAGTGGGGTCTATTGCTTGTCTCGTCGCTGCGTTCAGTACAAGCCAATTCAGGACAATGTGGCGTGTGAAACTGAACGGATTCAAGACGCCCCTCAACAGGCATCGGGTGGTTGAGGTAAAATCCTCACTTTTGGTTGGTGGTTTGGGATGGCAAACAAAAATAAAACGGCGCTGGTTACCGGCATTTCTGGTCAGGATGGTGCGTATCTTGCTCAGCTTCTTCTTGATAAAGGGTATCGGGTCTACGGCACCTACCGCCGCACCAGCTCGGTTAACTTCTGGCGTATCGAGGAGCTGGGGATTCAGAATCACCCGAATCTGCACTTGGTGGAATATGACCTGACCGACCTGGGGAGTAGCATCGCGTTGGTGCAGAAAGTCCAGCCGGACGAGATCTACAATCTGGCGGCACAAAGCTTTGTCGGGGTGTCATTTGATCAGCCCAGTACCACGGCACAGATTACCGGCATTGGGGCGCTGAATTTGTTGGAGGCGATTCGCCTGGTGAACACCCGGATCCGCTTCTATCAGGCCAGTACCTCGGAAATGTTTGGCAAGGTCCAGGCGGTTCCGCAAAAGGAGCACACGCCTTTCTATCCGCGTAGTCCCTATGGGGTAGCTAAGCTCTATGCGCACTGGATGACGATCAATTACCGTGAGAGTTATGACATTTTTGGTTGTAGTGGCATCTTGTTCAATCATGAGTCGCCGCTGCGTGGCCGAGAGTTTGTGACTCGAAAAATCACGGATAGTGTGGCCAAAATCAAGTTGGGGCAACTGGACTGCATGGAATTGGGCAATCTGGATGCCAAGCGCGATTGGGGGTTTGCTCGAGAATACGTCGAAGGGATGTGGCGCATGTTGCAAGTGGATGAGCCTGATACCTACGTGTTGGCCACGAATCGCACGGAAACCGTGCGTGACTTTGTGCGGATGGCTTTCAAAGGGGCGGGCATCACGGTCGATTTTAAGGGCAGCGAAGATAAGGAAACGGCGATTGATGCCGCCACCGGTAAAACCGTGATGCGGGTCAATCCCAAGTTCTATCGGCCGGCTGAGGTGGAATTGCTGATTGGCGATCCCGCACATGCGAAGGCTAAACTCGGATGGGAGCCCAGGACGTCCCTGGAGGACCTGTGCCAGATGATGGTTGAGGCGGATTTACGTCGCAATCAACAGGGTTTCAGTTTTTGAAGTCAACCGCGCGGATAGTTCTTTACAGCAGCATCTGAGCCAAGTCATGAAAATCCTCCTCACCGGCGCCTCGGGTTTTACCGGGAGGCACTTTATCAAGCAGGCTGAAGCGCAAGGACATCAACTTGTGCCGCTTGAAGCTGATTTGACGGATCGTGAAGCCATTAGGCAGGGATTGGATAGCCTGGCATTCGATGCCGTCGTGCATCTGGCTGCGATCAGCTTTGTGGGCCATGCTGATGACAACGCTTTTTATGCTGTTAACACGGTTGGTACCACTCATCTATTGTTGGCACTCTCTATGTTGTCGACAAAACCCCGTCGTGTCCTTCTGGCCAGTAGCGCCAATGTGTATGGGAATTGTGAGGAATCACCCATTGCGGAGGATCAACTACCCTCGCCTGTCAATCACTACGCTATGAGTAAGCTGGCCATGGAGTACATGGCGAGGACTTATTCGGATCGCTTGCCGATCATCATCACCCGTCCCTTCAATTACACGGGTGTGGGTCAGTCTCCTGATTTCTTGATTCCCAAGTTGGTGGGTCACTTCAAGGCTCGCTCGGCCACCATTGAGCTGGGCAATCTCCATGTTGAGCGCGAGTTCAATGATGTCCGTATGGTGTGCGATGCTTATCTGCGGCTTCTATACAAAGGACAGTCCGGGGAGACTTACAACATCTGTTCGGGTCGGCCTTACACTCTGCAGACCGTCATTGATATGCTGATCGAGCTCACCGGGCATATCCCACAGATTAAGGTGAACCCCAAGTTTGTGCGGCAAAACGAAGTCTTACGATTATGTGGCGCCCCGGCCAAATTGTATGCCGTTACGGGTGATCGGCCGGGTTTCTCTTTGCGCGAGACCTTGGCTTGGATGCTGAATAGTTAGTTGATGCAGCCAGTCAAACTGATCTTGCCGATTGAGTCGGTGGCTCACCCGCTGACGGGTATTGGTCGATATGCCTATGAACTGGCAAAAGGGTTACCTGGTCATCCAGCCGTTGCAGAGGTACGTCTATTACGACACTTGCGCTGGCCTGACGCGAATAAGCTCGACGGTTTGGCTTTTCAGGGCGGGGGCGTCCATTCACCGCCTAAAGCTTGCAGTATTGGGAGGGTTCGTCGGTATGGGCGGTTTGTTTCTCCCATGCTGCGTACCCTTCGCTGTTTGCCTTACAAGAATCACATCTTCCATTCCCCCAACTATGCGTTGCCTGCGTTCATGGGGAGGAGTGTCTCGACGATTCATGATCTTTCTATCTTCCGTCACCCGCAATTTCATCCGGCCGAGCGTTTGACTCATATGCGCAGGATCTTTCCCAGCATTCTTCGGCGTGGGGATTTGTTTGTCACCGATTCAGAATTCTCCCGGCAGGAAATTCTTTATTACTGTGATGTGGAGGCAGATCGGGTCGTGGCGGTCCCGCTCGGCGTGGATGCGCGTTATCGACCGATGTCATCAGCGGAATTGAGTCCAGCGCTGAAACGTTTAGGCTTGGAGCCTCGGCGCTATACCCTGTCGGTCGGCACGATCGAACCGCGCAAGAATATTGAGCGCTTGATCGAGGTATACCGGCAGTTACCATCGGGTCTGCGAAATGAGTACCCGCTGGTGCTGGCGGGTAACGAGGGCTGGAATAGCAAATCCATTCATCAGGCGATCATGGCCGGACAGGCCGAAGGCTGGTTGATCTATTTGTCCTATGTGGCGGAATCGGATTTGCCAGCGCTTTATGCAGGTTCCAGGGTTTTTGCCTGCGTTTCCCTATACGAAGGGTTTGGCTTGCCAGTGCTGGAAGCCATGGCGGCGGGGGTGCCGGTCGTCTGTTCCAGGGCGGCGTCCCTGCCTGAGGTGGGGGGTGATGCGGTTCGGTATGTCGATCCCTTGCAACCCGAGGAGATCCGCCAGGCACTGATCGATTTGCTGGAAAACGAGGCCTTGAGCGACAGTTGCCGCAGGGCGGGATTGGCGCGGGCAAGAGAGTTTACCTGGAGCCGGACTGTTGAAGCGACAGTAGCTGCTTATCAGCGGCTATTGTGAGGGCGTCTCAGTCCAGATCCGGGGCGATAGTTTTTGATTCCCGCTGGGTGGGATTGCATGGTATTGGTCGATTTGCCCGGGAAGTTGGCACAAGGTGTGGAATGCTCCCCATACAATTGGGGGGACGACCAGTAGATCCCATTGATCCGTTGCGACTGAGCCGATGCCTCTCTACTCTTGCTCCGGCACACTTCTTCAATCCGGGATTTAATGCGCCCATAGGCAAACCGTGCCCATTCTCTCTGACGGTTCATGACCTGATTCCTCTGGATGTACCCGAGGAGCGCTCACTCGCTAAATCCGCGTATTTTCAATGGATAGTGAAGCCGGCACTCTCCAACGCGGCCGTCGTCTTCACGGGCTCGGAACACGCACGGCAGCGGCTGGCTGAATGGAGCGGTCTGCCCATGGAACGATTTGTGGTGACGGGGCATGGGGTAAGCTCCGAATTTCACCCGGATGGGTCTCGCTGGGCCAATGCTCGGCCCTACCTTTTGTATGTCGGCAACCAGAAGCCCCACAAGTATGTGGAGGGTCTGGTGGAAGCCTTTGCGTCTAGCGGCTTGGCGTGTGATTTTGACTTGCTGTTGACGGGCGAAATGTCCGCTTCAGTCAGCTGTGCCGTGTCGGATTGCCGGCTGGCCGATGCTGTCCGAAGCTTGGGGCTGGTTCGAGAAGAGGATTTGCCGTCTTTGTATCGCGGCGCCCATGCCTTGGTGATGCCCTCGCGCTATGAGGGGTTTGGCCTGCCGGTGCTGGAAGCCATGGCTTGTGGGACGCCGGTACTGTCCAGCGATAAAACCGCCTTGCCAGAGGTAGGCGGTGATGCCATAGCCTATTTCGATCCAGACGACCGGGAAAGTTTTGTTGAGGGTTTGCGCGGTCTGCTAAATACCCGGACTCTGTCCGGAATGCGTTTACGAGGATTGGAGCGGTCCAAACTGTTTGATTGGGATCGAGTCGCGGACCAGGTAAACAAGACAATAGCCGAGGTTGACTCAAACCGATGAAAGTCGCGATTGTCCATGAATGGCTTTCCACTTATGCGGGTTCCGAGCGGGTACTGGAGCAGATGATCGCCTGTTTTCCCGAGGCGGATGTATTTGCCGTGGTGGATTTTTTACCTGAGGGCGAGCGGGGATTTTTGCAGGGCAAAACCCCCCATGTCTCGTTCATCCAGACGTTACCTCTGGCGCGGAAATACTTTCGGCATTACTTGCCTTTGATGCCATTGGCAGTGGAGCAATTTGATCTGTCCGGTTATGACTTGATTCTGTCTAATAACCACGCTGTCGCCAAGGGAGTCATTGTTGGGCCTGACCAGCTGCACATGAGTTACGTTCAATCGCCGATGCGCTATGCGTGGGATCTGCAGTCGCAATATTTGCGGGAGGCCGGGCTAGATTGGGGGGTTAAGTCTTGGTTGGTGAGGTGGCTTTTGCACCTAATGCGGAGTTGGGATCGCCATTCAGCCAATGGTGTAGATGTGTTTCTTGCTAATTCAAGGTTCATTGCTCGCCGTATCTGGCGGGTTTACCGGCGCGAGTCGAAGGTCCTGTATCCGCCGGTCGATGTGTCCGGTTTCAGCTTGCGCGAGACCAAGGAAGATTTTTACCTGACGGCCTCACGCATGGTGCCGTACAAGCGGATGGATCTGATTGTCGAGGCTTTTCGCGATATGCCAGATAAGACTCTGGTAGTGATTGGCGATGGCCCGGAGATGGCCAGGATTCGTGCTGAAGCGGGACCCAACGTGACGATTATGGGGTATCAGTCCTTTGAAGTGCTCCGCGATCACCTGCAGCGTGCCAGGGCCTTTTTGTTTGCCGCTGAGGAGGACTTCGGCATTCTTCCGGTTGAGGCCCAGGCTTGCGGTACACCGGTGATCGCCTTTGGTAAGGGCGGTGCCCTGGAGACCATCCGGGGCCAAGCGGATGACCGGCCCACCGGGGTGTTTTTTGCCGAACAAACCCCAGCGTCTATCCAGGAGGCCGTGTCGATTTTCGAGGCGTTGCAAGACCGAATAGCCACCGCAGAGTGCCGAGAGAATGCGCTCCGGTTTTCGACTGAGCGGTTCAGGCATGAGTATCATCAATTTGTCATGGCCACCTGGCAGGATTTCAAGGCCTCCCACTAAACTGAAAATGACGAAACGAACCTAACTGACGTGACGGATCAGCGCTCTAAAACTAGCCCGTCCAATGGTGCCAAAAGTCGTGGCCCGGTTACTTTGGCCGGAAAGCGGGTGTCCAGCGGCAATGCCCGCTCGCACGGTATTCTCAGCCGCGAACTGTTGTTGCCGAGCGAAGATCCGGCTGAATTCCATCAGCTATTGGATGAGTTGGCCGGCGAGTTACGGCCGGTCGGCACGCTGGAGCATACGCTGGTGGAGCGCATCGCCATTGCCATGTGGCGCCAGCGGCGACTGGTCAGGGCCGAAAATGCGCGGGTGCTGGACGCTCAGAGTAATGACGCCAATCCGGTTTGGCGATCCTCCGTGGATGTTATCTCGGAAAAGCGCGGCATTCAGGAGGCCACTCTGCTGATTGACGAGCTGTCCACCATCAAAAGCAACCCGTCACTGGCGACACTCTCATTGCATGAATTTGAGTCGCGTTACCCGCACGCTTATAAGTTGTTGCAGGATACCCTTGGGGCGCCGGACTATGAGGCGATAGGGCCCATGGATGGGGATTTCGTTGTCGGCGATTTCTATCTCAAGCTGACGATTTGGGCGGACAAACAACTGGATGAATGGCATGACAAGCTCCCGGCGATCGTCAGTCGCGATCGGTTATGTGTACCCAATGAGTCGGACAAATTGTCCCGTTACCAATCGTCCCTTGATAATGAGCTTTACAAAGCCATGCGTGCCCTGCGCCAGGCGCAGTCGTGGCGGCTGGATGTGTTGGAGCCGAAAGAGTAGCCGCTGTGGTTTAGGGTCTTAGATTCTGTAGCTGAGTGTTCGAGTAAGTAAGGCCTGTTTGGTGTCGGTAGCCCGGGGTCCTTCGTTTCTGCTTCGGCTTCGCTCAGCACAAGACTCAGGACGACACAGTGATTTTGGGCGTCCCTCTTGGTGTCATCCTGATCGACCAACGGGAGAGAAGGATCTTGGGCTATGGGCAGGGAGTGGGCCTTTGCTTTCGGGCTGGTTGGTGCTGGTAGCCTGGGGTCCTTCGCAGGCTCAGGACGACACGGTGTGGGGCGCGTGGGAGGCCCGCCCCCGGGCCGATGCGAGGCAGGTGCCGGTATTGGGCTCCGCTCGCGCCGAGGGCGACGCTCCCACGGGGGGGGTCATCCTGATCGACCGTCGGAAGAGAAGGATCTTGGGGTATCGGCAGGCAGTGAGCCTTTGCTTTGGGGCTGGGTGCTGCTGGTAGCCTGGGGTCCTTCGCGGGGCTCAGGACGACACGGGTGGGGGCGTGTGGGTGGCCCGCCCTGATTCGACTCCCCATTCGACTTGAGCCTGTCCTGAGCCGGTCGAAGGGCTCAGGACGACACATGTGGGGGGGGGCGTTGGGTTGGCGGTACTTGGGGTTTTTGCTGATGCTTCGGTTCCCCATTCGACTTTAGCCGATCCTGAGCCCTTGGACTACCGCGCTGGACGGGCCGGTCTAAGGGCTCAGCACAAGCCCAAGGACGACAGGGAGGTACGAGTCATCAACGGCCAGCATTGCTTGTTGGATGAGCAGCGAGTGGCCGTAGGGCAGGGGGCTGGGCCTCTTCAAAGTCGGCATCTGGTGGTGCTTGGTGAGAATGGCCGTGTCCTGTCGTACATGGTCTTTGAATCCATATCTTAGCCAGACTAGACTAGCGGCTCCATCACTCATGGGTGTCCGATGCTTACCGTCAACATGCTGCAAGCCAAAACCACACTCTCCCGCCTTGTTGAGGCCATTGAGCTGGGGCAGGAACACGAGATCGTCATTGCTCGAAATGGCCGTCCAGTCGCTAGGCTCGTGCCGATGGATGTAGCGCCCGTCGGGCAAAGAATTGGTCTGGCCAAAGGCTTATTTGAGATACCAGCCGACATCGATGCGCACAACGACGAGGTGGCCCGGTTGTTCGTGGGGCAGATGAAGGCGTGAGATTGTTGTTGGATACGCACGTCGCCCTGTGGGCGATCACTGATAGCCCAAGTTTGCAGCAGAAGGCGCGCGAGTTGATCGAGTCGGCCAGGATAGACGTCTGGGTCAGTGTGGCCAGTGTTTGGGAAATTGCGATCAAGCATTCATTGGGGCGTGGTGATATGCCGATATCTGGCAAGCAAGCACTGCACTATTTTGGGGTGTCGGGTTACCGCATCTTGTCTATCGAGCCAGAGCACGCAGCCGCCGTTGAGGATTTGCCGATGTATCACGCCGATCCGTTCGACCGGCTCATTGTTGCCCAAGCATTGATGGAGCCGATGAGATTGATGACCCACGACAAGATATTGCCCCGCTATAGCGACACAATTATTCAGATTTGACGAGGCAATAACCCGACAATCTGGCGAAACATGGACCGAATAAAGCGAGTGAAGTATCGCGGGCTATGGGCAGGGAGTGGGTCTTTCCTTTGGGGCTGAGTGGAGCCGGTAGCCTGAGGTCCTTCGCGGTGCTTCGGCTCCGCTCAGCACAAGCCTCAGGACGACACGGGTGGGGGTGCGTGGGAGGCCCGCCCTGATTCGACTCCCCATTCGACTTGAGCCTGTCCTGAGCCGGTCGAAGGGCTCATGGCAGGGCTCATCACAGGCCGGGCCCATGCGAGGCAGGTGCCGGTATTGGGCTCCGCTCGCGCCGAGGGCGACGCTCCCACGGTGGAGGGGTGTCATCCTGATCGACCAGCGGAAGAGAAGGATCTCAGGCTATGGGCAGGGAGTGGGCCTTTGCTGTGGGGTTGGTGCTGGTAGCTTGAGGTCCTTCGTTTCACTCAGGACGACACACTGTTACGTGTCCTGGGCGAGCATGGGGACTGGTGGTTCTTAGGCTAACGGCAGCAAGCTTTATCAACTGGTGATACATTAGACATGCGTGAAGACCCTGGAATTGCTACGCTTGTTGAACTCCATGATCAGATCATTGATCAGGGCAATGGCTACTGGATCAAGATCGAAGCGTGGCGGGTGCCGGTGACACAGGACATTCCGCATGGCATTCGTTACTCACTGACCTTGCATGAGCCATACGGTAAGCGGGTTTTGGGCTACGACAACGCCCATGCTGTCAAGCCGCCGAAGAAATTCAAGTACGCTGGAACGCGGCAGCCTTATGACCACAAGCATCGGCACATCAGCGACCAGGGTGTGCTCTACGAATTCCGTGATGCTCACCAGTTACTGGCCGACTTTTTCACTGAGGTCGATCGCGCGTTAGAGGAGATCAAAAGATCATGAAAGCCATCGTCGTTGGAATCCTGTCACAGGACCGTCTCCGCGAGCGCATGCTAGCCATTGCCCGCGGGGAGTACAAACCCAAAGCCACCGAGCCCAAAATCTGGTTTACCTCGATGCGGTCGTTGGCCGAGGTGCTCAGTGACGAAAACCGCGCCTTGCTGAAAGTGATCCAAAAGACCAAGCCACAGTCTATTTCGACCCTCGCGGAGATGACGGGCCGCAAGCCGGGTAACCTGTCGCGAACGCTCAAGACGATGTCTAACTACGGCTTTGTGGAAATGAAGCGGGAGAACCGTCATGTACGTCCGATCGCAAAGGCCACCGAGTTCCGGATCGTGGCTTGATTTTGTTGACTACTAGATCGTCCCATTAAAACGATTACAAATAATCCGTTCGGCCTGAGCCTGTCGAAGGCCAATATTGGCAGGCAGTAGCGGTTCGATAAGGCTCTCCTAATGGTATGGACTCCTCCTCCCTAACGGCATCGTGATGTGCCAAAGTGGAAATTCAAACAACCACTTCATGAGAAAGGAGGAATACAAGATGAATGCTACGACAATCGGTCTGGATATCGCAA
>JBIIEQ010000100.1:0-9295 GCA_044237765.1 Methylococcaceae bacterium
GCCCGTACCCGCATTGAGGAGGCGCGGACCGGCATGGTCGGTGCCATTGCCGCCGGCCTCCCCAATCTCAATACTCAGGCCGATATCGTGCGTGCCGAAAATACCTTTGGTGGCCCCGTGTTTGAATGGACTCGTTATCAGGTTGGCTTGCAATCGAACTGGGAAGTCGATTTGTTTGGCGGCATTGCCCGCCAGCGCGAAGCGGCACTGAGACAACTGGAAGCCCGCTCCGGGGCCTGGCATGACGCGCGCGTGGCCGTCGCGGCCGAGGTGGCCAATGCCTACCTGGGCTATCGCCACTGCGAAGCGATGATGCAGATCGCCGAAGCGGATGCTGCATCGCGTCAGGCTTCGTCGCGTCTGGTAGATATTGCCGGTCAGGCCGGCTTCCGGGCGCCTTCCGATGTCGCCCTGGCCAATGCCAGTGCAAACGACGGTCAGGACATCCTGATTCGCCAGAATGGGGTTTGCGAGCGGGCCATCAAGGGTCTGGTGGCCCTGACCGGTCTTGGCGAGGGGGAGGTCCGTCATCGCCTTACGGCCCACGCCGAACGCACCGCGCGCCTGCCCAGTCCGCCACCCTTTCGCATCAGCGGCATTCCGGCGGTGGTGCTGATGCAGCGACCCGACGTTGCGGCGGCCGAGCGCCAGGTCGCCGAGGCCAGTGCTGCCATTGGTGTCGAGGAGGCCAAGCGCTACCCTAAGCTCAGCCTATCCGGAAACATCACGCCGACGTTACAGAGCGTCAACGGGGGCGCGCTGTATCTGGCCCATACCTATCAAATCGGCCCCACGCTGTCCTTGCCCATTTTCGATGCCGGCAAGCGGGCTGCCGATGTTGAGGCGGCCCGGGCCCGCTATGATGCGGCGGCCTCGCGCTTTCGGGCCTCGGTGCGAACCGCCGTCAAGGAAGTCGAGGAGTCTTTGGTGCGGCTGCAGAACGCGCAGGAACGGCTTCCCAAGGCCAGCGCTGCGGTGACCGGTTACCAGAAGAGTTTCCGGGCCACCCAGCAGTTGTATCAGATCGGCCTCGGCAATCTGATCGAGGTCGAATCGTCGCGGCGGCAGGCCCTGATCGCCGAAAGGACCCTGGCTGAGCTGGAGCAGGAGCGGGTTTCGGCCTGGATCGCCCTGTATCGTGCTGCGGGTGGTGGCTGGAATGATTCCGTTGACAGTCCCCGGAACGATAGCAGCTTGCCCGATGAGCCTACCCAGCCGCCTGAACCGGTCGTGGCGGGTAGCTCATGAGCCGGTTCTCTCGCCTTTCCTCCCTGGGTCTGCTGGCCGGTTTACCTTTCCTGGTGCTTAGCGGCGTCGAACTCATAGCGCCGGTGCTGGCCGCCGAGACCGGTCTTCCGCACGAGTTGCCGACCACCAATCCGGCGCTGACCGTCGAACTGATTCAGCCACAACAGCGCGAACTGCCGCTGGTCCTGCAGGCCAACGGCTCGGTCGCGGCCTGGCAAGAGGCGGTCATCGGGGCCGAAGTGGGCGGCTTGCGGCTGGCCGAGATTCGCGGCCAGGTGGGCGACCCCGTCAGAAAAGGGCAAGTTCTGGCTGTCTTCGACCGCGAGCCCGTGGAAGTGGATGTGGCACAAAGTCAGGCGGCGCTGGCCGAGGCCGAAGCCAATCTGCAGGAGTCCCGGGTCAATGCAGAGCGCGTGCGCCAGGTGATCGATGAAGGCGCACTCAGCGCCCAGCAGGTCGGCCAATACCTGACCATGGAGAAGACGGCCGCGGCCCGGATGCGACTGGCCAAGGCGCAGCTGGATCAGCAGTTGCTGCGCTTGCGGCACACGCAGGTGGTGGCCATCGATGATGGGGTGATCTCGAGCCGCAGCGCGGTCCTCGGTGCCGTGGTCAACGCCGGGCAGGAGCTTTTCCGGCTGGTCCGCCAGAACCGGCTGGAATGGCGCGCCGAGGTCACCGCGGACGAGTTGCCCCGGCTGAAGCCCGGCATGCCGGCGCGGGTCGAGGTGCCGGACATCGGTCAGGTCAAGGGCAAGATCCGGATGGTCGGCCCAACCCTCGACCCGCAAAGCCGCAGCGCGCTGGTTTATGTCGATCTGGCCAATGCCGTGGCCGCCGGTTTCAAGCCGGGCATGTTTGCCCATGGGGAATTTGAGCATGGGTCGCTGTCGGCGCTGACCATACCGCAGTCGGCCTTGTCATTGCGCGAGGGTTTCAGCTATGTGTTCCGCCTGGCGGGGCCGGTAGAGAACGGCACCGGCCGAGTGGCCCAGGTCAAGGTGACGATTGGGCGCAGCGTGGGTGACCGCGTCGAGATTCTGAGCGGTGTGACCGCGACCGACCGGCTGGTGGCCGGTGGCTCCGCCTTTCTCAGCGACGGCGATCACGTCCGGGTCGTGCAGTGAACATCTCCGCGTCCTGCATTCGTTCGCCCTTGCCGGCAATCATGCTGTTTGTGCTGCTGACCTTCGGTGGCCTGATGGGCTTCAAGGCGATGAAGGTGCAGAACTTTCCTGATCTGGACCTGCCGACGGTCACGGTCAGCGCCAGCCAGCCCGGCGCCGCGCCACCCCAGCTGGAGACCGAGGTAGCCCGCAAGCTGGAAAATGCCGTGGCTACCTTGCAGGGGCTCAAGCACATCACCACCCAGATTCAGGACGGCAGCGTTACCCTGACGCTGGAGTTCCGGCTGGAGAAAGCCGTGGAGGAAGCGCTGGACGATACCCGCTCGGCCATCTCCAAAATCCGCGCCGACCTCCCCAGCGACATGCGCGACCCGGTCGTCAGCAAGCTGGATCTGGTTAAGTCGCCGATACTTGCCTATACGTTGGCCTCCAATCGGCGGGACGACGAGGCACTCTCCTGGTTCGTCGATGACGCACTCTCCAAGCGATTGCTGACGGTGCCGGGTGTCGGCGCGGTCACCCGCGTGGGCGGCGCCAGCCGGGAAATCGCCATCGAGCTGGACCCGATCAAGCTGCAGGCGCTGGGCACGACTGCGGCCGAGATTTCCCACCAGCTGCGCGATGTCCAGCGCGAAAGTGCCGGCGGGCGGACCCGGATCGGCAGCGGTGAACAGCCGGTGAGGACCTTGGCCACGGTGGCTTCGGCCGGGGCACTGCGGACGCTGGAGCTTTCCATTGCCGGCGGCCGGCGCATCCGCCTGGAACAGATTGCCCGAGTGGTCGACACTGTGGCCGAGCCGCGCATGCAGGCGCTGCTGGATGGCCGGCCGGTAGTTGGATTCGAGATCAGCCGCAGCCGGGGCGCCAGCGAGGTTGAGGTCGGTGCGGCCGTGCGCCAGGTGCTGGCTGAAATGCGGCAAATGGCGCCGGATCTGGTCTTTACCGAGGCGTTCAATTTCGTCAAGCCGGTGGAAGAGGAATTTCATGCCTCGATGGCGCTGCTCTACGAAGGGGCCGCGCTGGCGGTACTGGTGGTGTGGCTGTTCCTGCGTGACTGGCGGGCGACCTTCGTCGCTGCGGTGGCGCTGCCCTTGTCGGCCATCCCGACCTTCATCGGCATGTACGCCTTCGGATTCTCGCTGAATGTGGTCTCGCTGCTGGCCTTGTCGCTGGTGGTCGGCATTCTGGTCGACGATGCCATCGTCGAGGTCGAGAACATCGTCCGCCATCTGCGCATGGGCAAGACGCCCTACCAGGCGGCGATGGAAGCCGCCGACGAGATCGGCCTCGCGGTGGTGGCCACCACCTTTGCACTGATCGCGGTATTCCTGCCGACGGCTTTCATGAGTGGCGTGGTCGGACGCTTTTTCAAGCAGTTCGGCTGGACCGCCGCGCTGGCCGTGTTCGCGTCGCTGGTGGTGGCGCGCATGCTGACGCCGCTGATGTCGGCCTATCTGCTGAAATCGATCGATGATCATGACGACCGCAACGGTTGGTTGATGCGGACCTACCTGAGACTGGCGGCCTGGTGCCTGCGCCACCGTTTCCTGACCCTGGTCGGCGCCGCTGGGTTTTTCGCCGGGTCGCTGATGCTGATCCCATTGCTGCCCACCGGGTTCATTCCGGCTGATGACAATCCGCAAACGCAGGTCTTCGTGGAACTGCCGCCGGGATCCACCCTTGCACAAACCGCGGCGATGGCGGAAACGGCCCGACAGAAGCTGGTCGACCTTCCTTATCTGAAGACCGTCTACACGACCATCGGTGCCGGGACGGCCGGCAGCGATCCACTGGCGACCCAATCCGGCGGCGAGGTGCGCAAGGCGACGCTGACCATCACCCTGGCCGATCGCAAGGATCGTCCTGTCCGCAAGCAGGTCATCGAAACTCGGATTCGTGCCGCGCTGGAAAGTCTGCCGGGCGTCCGCACCAAGGTCGGTCTGGGCGGGTCGGGCGAGAAATACGTACTGGTGCTCAGCGGCGATGATCCGGCCGCCCTGAGCCGGGCGGCCATCAACGTCGAGCGCGATCTCCGAACCTTGCCTGGGCTGGGCAATATCGCCTCCAGCGCCGCGCTGGTGCGACCGGAAATTGCTGTGCGCCCGGACTTTGCCAAGGCCGCTGATCTCGGTGTGACCTCGGCGGCCATCGCCGAAACCCTGCGCATCGCCACGCTGGGCGATTACGACTGGCTGCTGCCCAAGCTGAATCTCGCTCAGCGGCAGGTGCCGGTGATGGTGCGCCTGAATGAAAGCGGTCGTGCCGATCTGGCATTGCTGGAGCGACTGGCGGTGCCGTCATCCGGGAGTAGCCCGGTCATGCTGGGACAGGTGGCGGCGCTGGAGTTAACCAGTGGTCCCGCCGTTATCAACCGCTATGACCGGGCGCGCAACATCAACCTGGAAATTGAGCTATCCGGTCTGCCGCTGGGTGAAGTGACCGAGCGAGTGGGCCAGTTGCCCAGCTTGAAAAATCTGCCGGCGGGCGTGCACCAGATTAACGTCGGTGATGCCGAGATGATGGAGGAATTGTTCGGCAGCTTTGGTCTGGCCATGCTGACCGGCGTGCTCTGCATCTTTGTCGTGCTGGTGCTGCTGTTCAGGGATTTTCTGCAGCCGATCACCATTCTTGCGGCGTTGCCGCTGGCCTTCGGCGGCGGCTTTGTCGCCCTGCTGCTGGCCAACAAGGCACTGTCGATGCCTTCGCTGATTGGCCTGGTCATGCTGATGGGGATCGCCACCAAGAACTCCATCCTGCTGGTCGAGTACGCCATTGTCGCCCGCCGCGAGTTGGGTCTTGGCCGTTTCGAGGCCCTGCTCGACGCCTGCCACAAGCGCGCCCGGCCGGTGGTGATGACGACGATCGCCATGGGGGCCGGCATGTTGCCGGTGGCCTTGGGCATGGGCGAGGCGGATGCCTCATTCCGCAGCCCGATGGCCTTCGCCGTCTTGGGTGGCCTGGTAACCTCGACGCTACTCAGTCTGCTGGTGATTCCACCGGTCTTTAGCTATCTGGACGATATCAAGCATCTGGTCATGCGCCTGTTCGGTGTCATGGCGGACAGCCATCGACAAGCTTGAGACGCATAGGTATCGGCTGCCTTTCTTCGTTTTTTATTTGGTCGATTGTTGCTGCAGATGCCGTAGCAGGATGCGGCGAACTTCCTCGATGGTTTCCGGATGGCCTTGGGCCGAATGGCCGGAACGGACCACCCTTTCCGATTCCATTCCGTCGATGTGGGCACTGTTGTATTCCACGACGCCATCATTGCCGGTCTTGATGTCCTGGCCGGGCAGCACGGCGATGATGGAATGGCCGGTGATGCCGGGAGCCAGCGGCAGTCGGGCCACGGTTTTCATGACCGGGCTATCGGCGGACATGCCGTCCACGCTGGTGGGCGCCTGATCGCGAAGACTGCCGGGCACCTTCAATTGACTATAGAGTTGCTTGAACTTTTCGGAACTCTTGGTGACCAGTGACACCGGCAGGGTGAGGACGTCGCGTGCCAGCGCCCTCACCCAGTCCTTGGTGAGGAAGCTCCCGCGATGCGGGGTAGAGATGAATACCACCCGCTTGACGAAAGGCAGCGGCTTAAAGAATAGCCCCCGGCGTAGACCCATCTTGATCTCCGGGTCAGTCTCGATGCTCTCGAAGGGTTTGTCGCTTACCGATCGCCACAACTGGTCGCCGGGTTCGATGGCCGTCAGATGCGTCAGCAGGCCGCCCTGGCTGTGCCCGATGACCACCATTTGCCCCAAGCCCGGGTCGGAGTGTTTCGGGTCCAGCCGGTTGACCATCTCGGTCAGCGTCTCCCGCAGGAAGGCTCCGGAAGAGGGCACGGGCAAGTTGCTGCTGTATTCGTAAAACCAGAACTGGTAGCGCTGGCGGATGACCGGGTCGTGGCGCAGGCTATTAACCATCTCTGCCCACCAGACCGGGCTGCTGCCGGTGCCGTGTACCAGGACGACCGGGATGCGCCCGCGCTCGTAGGGCTGAACGAACAGCATGTTGCGCTTTGCATCATGGCCACCGAGAAAGTCCCAGAGGCCGGCGTTCCATAGCGAGGCGTCGTTCAGGCGATAGGCCAGTGGCGCGCTGAGATCGGTCTGCAGGGGCACGTTCTGGCCATTCACCATCACGCTGTGGTCGTCATAGCTGGAATAGAGCTCCATTACGGCCTGCCCGCGCCCGGCGGCGATATCTGCCAGGTTGCCTTCGATTCGCAAAAAGGCGGTGATGGGCATGGCACCGCCGTTGGGTGTCTGCTCCGTTTTTTTGGTCATACCGATGACGGGCATGCCCAGGCCGGGCGAGCGATTGCGGGTGGTGAAACCGAAGACCTCATAGTCGTCGGCTGCGTAGAAGCCTTCTAAAATGCTGAAGAAACGGGGGAGTTGCGATGACGCCAGCCGCACCGGCACACTGCTCTGCAGCAGGGCGCGGCGGGCTGTGGTGAACTTCAGTGGATCGCCGTCGTGACCACGGAAAGCCTGATCCAGGGATCGGTTGTAGAGCTCGCAGGCATCGCGGAAGCGGCTGTCGTAAGCTGATGGTGCCGGTTCGCTCCCCGGTCCGAGGAGGAAGAGATAAGCGAAGATGGCCGATTGTAGGTAGGCATCCGGTCGATTGATCTGGCCGGGCAGCGCTGCAGTATCGTCCAGCGTCTTCGCCCACGCATGGGTGGCTTCGGCCAGCGCAAAGAGAATATCGCGACGGTCATCCCGCACAGCAATTCCGTTCAGCTGGCGCAGGGCGGTGGCCGGATCTGACTGGTACAACCCGTCCAGATTATGCCGACGGAGCACCGTGATGGTTTCATTGCCGACATGACCATCGGACAGGGCAATATGGGTAGCCTGCTGATATGAATCCTCCGGAGTCACCCGCGTGACACCAATCGGTGGGCCGCACGCTGACAGCATGAACAAGGCCATGTAAAGGATGAAGAGGCGAACGGCTTGCATGTGCTGCATGAATGGTCAGGAAAGTGGGGTGTTGCTTTGCGTGGTAACGATGATCAGTCGACCCGCTGGTAGGTGTTCAGCAGATCGTCCTGGAGTACGGTGGCCGTCCCGTTGGTCTCCAGTATCAGATCCTGGGTTGGCACCAGGGTCTGGTAGGACCAGCCGTGGGGCAGTTTCAGCCGCGTGCCGAGGTGGTCGAGGCTGGCCATGTTCAGTTGGGCATCGACCTGTTGCGAGTAGGACTGCATGACATAGCGTCGGCCGTCGGCCGTGATCACCTGGTGAATCGACCATCCTTGCCGGAACAGGTAGCGGGTGCTGCGCTTGACCTGTTTATCCTCGTAGGGCTCACCGCGTTCCTTGAGCAGCATCAGCGGGGATAGCTCGACTTCGGCCAGCAGCCGGGCCTCGAGCTTGCCGAAGCGGTCGGTCTTGCCGGGATTGACCAGCGAGGCCTGGTCCATGAGGAAATGTCGGGGTCCGTTGAGGATCACCTTGCGCGCATCGTGCTGCCGAGCCAGTGTCTTGGCGTCCAGGGCTCGCCAGGCTTCCTCCGGACAATCATTCAGGCCCAATGTGTTGTAGACCCGGGCGGTCAGACCCAGCGGGCCGCCACTCACCACCAGCATCTCGCAATAGCGGGTATCGCGCAGAGACTCGCGTCCGGTGGGCTCGGTTGCCGCAGCCTGACCGGCCAGTAAAAGTAGAGTCGATAGCGTTCTTCTGCAGATTTTGGCGAGCATGATGCGGGTTCCCCGGTGGTGGCGACGGGTTTTGCCTTTTCGGGGCCAGTCTACACCGCAAACTAAAAACGGAGTTCCGACTGCACGTAGAAGTAATTCACGTTGCTGTGATCGGCGGGCGCACCGGGGGCGTTCTTGGCAAAGTCGCCCTTGATCAAGGCAGTCCAGCCGGCTTCCAGCGCGATGTTGTCATGGGCATCCCAGCGGGTGGCGAATTCGATGGTTTGCCCCATGAAATCACCCGCCTGGCCGGTGGGGTCGGAGAGACCGGCCGGTATCCAGGGCGCCTTGGCATCCGCCATCCACCAGGCGCGATAGGCCAGGAAAGAGGACACATCGCGGTGCGGAACCACGAACATTCTGGCGCCGGGTGAGTTGATGTTGTTACGGGCAAAAGGCCCAAAGATGCCGGTGGGGCCATATTCCCAGCGCCGTGCGCCATACAGGGTGTCGAAAGAATGATTGGTATTGCCGCTGGAGCCACCCGTCGCATAGTCATACTGGACAAGCAGCCGCGGATCCCAGGGCAGATCGAAGGTGTAGCCAGCCTGGATGTGCTCGAAATAGGCTTCGACATCGGTCCTTTCCTTGCTGTCCTTGCTGCGCCGGGCACCCCCGGTCTGGCCGATGGTTTCACCTTCAAAGTCGAATTCGCCTTTCGTCGGGTTTCTGAACAGACGCAAGCCGGGCGTGTATAGCTGCCGGTTAAGAATGCTGTCCTCGTTCTCGCTCAGATAGTACAGATAGAGTTCCCCTCGGATCCCCAGCGGCAGAGCTTCGGTTTCCATCAAGGCACCCGTGAAGACGGAGCCGGGTTGCTCGGTATCCCAGGCCCAATCGTTATTCACCAGTTGTGCCCGATCCGTGGGGAGGCGTTGCACGGGTTGATTGGCAAAAAGCTGCAACTGCCACTTGGCCTCGTTGTCCCGCAGTCGGAACTGCAGGCCGGTAAAGGCATTGGTGGTGTTGCGGAAGACATTTCGGGCCACCAGTCGACGGCTGCCGAGATCCAGCGTCATGCGCCCGCCCTTGGCTTCAAAGGCCAGATTCGAGTCCGCCAAATGGGTGGTCGACCAGGCACCATAGATCTGGGCAAAGTTGGCGACATTCACCATGGTGTTGTTCACGGGCCAATCTTCATTGGCGCCGAATTGGCGCGCATCCCAGAACTCGAAGCCGGCTCTCAGGCCGTTTTGATGATGGGCTTCCAGCC
>JBIIEQ010000101.1:0-9247 GCA_044237765.1 Methylococcaceae bacterium
CAAGCCCCATGAGTCGACCCGCGAGATTCATGACCTCCGCCTGCGGGTGAACCAGCAGATACAGCCCGCCCACCGCGCCGGTTATGGCAAGCCAGTCACCGATGGCGTTTCTCTGAGCCAACAGCCAGGGGCTCAGTGCAGCGACAAAAATACCGCTGGAAGCGGAAAGGAAGGTGCTTTCACCCGGTCCGATGGATTGAATGGAGCTGAACGACAGGATCAGTGAAACACCGCCAAACAATCCGCGCAGCCATAAGGATGCCCGCCAGTCGCCGAACAACCCACCAAGATTCCGTTCCCAGAGCGCCGGAATGACCAGAAATGAGAGGTTAACGCTTAGGCGGATAAAACTGACCATGGCGGCGGTAACGGGCGACTGGGTCAGGGAGGCCGCATAAACGCAAGTGGCCATGACCGCAAACAGGACACAGGCCAGCAGCATGTAGGCGAGTCCCCGCAGGGGTTGGTTGGGACTTTTCTGATAATGCATGCCCGGGATTAAAAATGAGTTTTGCCTGCTTCGGGTTTTGGCCAATGCCTGGCATTGTGGCGAGGTCCCAAACCCGCCGCACTGTTTGATTTTCCCAACTCAGCATGCCCGGCAAGGGAGCCGTTTCAGTCGATGAAAAAAAAATGGGCAAATCGAAAATGCCGTGTTAACGTACCTCAGCCTGTAAAGTTCTTCCATGGCGCCGCGTAATCCCTTCGCGAATCCAGCGTCCTAGCCGCTCCGTTCTTGAAGTCCGCTCCCCTCGAAGTAACTCCCTAAGGTTTAGCCGGCCCTTGTGGCCAATTTCGTTTGTTATAGAGAGTTCCGGCGATGCGTCGGGGCTGGAGTTGTTGGTATGAAAAACATTTATGTAGGCAATCTTTCCTTCAAGACCACTCAGGATGAACTGCGCGATACCTTCGCACAGTTTGGCGAAGTGTCTTCGGTCAATATCATCACCGATCGCATGACCGGACAGTCCAAGGGTTTTGCCTTTGTTGAAATGGAAGACGCGGGCGCACAGGCCGCGATTGAAAAGCTCAACCAGACCGATATGGGCGGCCGCAGCATCACCGTGAATGAAGCGCGTCCGCGTGAGGAAAACCGTCCCTCCGGTCCGCGTCGTGGCGGCTTTGGCGGTGACCGCGGCGATCGTGGTGGCTACGGCGGCGGTCGTTACTAATCCTTCGGGTAACCGGATTGTGATCACGGGGCCGCGATATGCGGCCCCGTTTACGTTAGGGCGCCTAAAAACCCCCGCGGCCAGATATCCCCTGGCTTAGGTGGCGCGGTCTCGATTCAGCTCCCATTTTATTACGCGGGTCTCCAGGGCGCCCATTTCTTCCTGCAAGCGTGGAAACACTTCCTTCTCAAGTTGAGGGATAACGTCATCCCGCATGGTGTTTTCCATGATGCCCTGCCCATTCTTCGTGTCGTCCTGAAGTCGCGCATCTGACCCCCCATTT
Organism: Methylococcaceae bacterium; assembly: GCA_044237765.1. Taxonomy (GTDB): domain Bacteria; phylum Pseudomonadota; class Gammaproteobacteria; order Methylococcales; family Methylococcaceae; genus UBA6136. Next base: position 1,456 of record JBIIEQ010000101.1, read on the forward strand.
GGCAACTTCCCCTTGTTCTCCATATGCTGGTGCAACTGGTCGAGATGCCCACTCGATTGATTCAGTCCCTATCGAGAATTGTGTGGTGGCTTGGCTGGCCTCACCTCATGAGGGCAGATCCTGTAAACCACAGCGAAAACGCTCAACCACCCCACTCATTGCCCCCATCCCTTGTGACGGGTTCTTCAAAAGATCACCGATGGTCGGTAGCGGGGCTCTTGCATCGCACCCTCGACCCCCGAGCCATTTTGCAATGGCTTATCATTGGACCTTTCAGGGCAGATGACTAGCCGTCGCTTGCTATCGTCCGCCGGATCGCGCACCACAGAGAACGCTGAACCCTCCGTTGCTTGATCGCGGTAATCCGGCTAGGGCCCGTTAACACATGCGGAGCGCCTCGACGATCAGCGCGAAATGGATGAAGCCGGTGAACATGACATCAAGTTTGTCAAAGCGTGAGAAGACACGGCGAAAACCCTTGAGTTGGCGAAACAGCCGTTCATCCTCATTGCGCTTGCGATACATGACCCGGTCATAGTCCCAAGGATGCAGCCGATTGCTCTTGGGAGGCACGACGGGGACATGGCCGAAATCCAGCGCCCATAGGCGTGTGTCGTCGCCTTCGTAGGCGCGGTCCATAATCAGCGGGGTCGGCTCTGCCACCGGCCCAAAATCGATCAGCAGCTGGCGTCCTGCCGGCGCATCGTGATCTTGGCCGGGGGAGAGTCTGAAGGTGATGGCGCAGCGATCACTCGCGGCAACCAGATGAATTTTGGTGGTCCAGCCACCGCGGGATTTGCCGATGGCTTGAGGACCGTTTTTTTTGAGCGCCGGTCCCATCGGGGTGCACCTTGATGATCGTGCTGTCGAGGGAAACGGCTTCGATTTTGATCTGAATGATTTGCTGAGTTTGCATGGCCTCGAAGACCTGATCCAGAACGCCGCTCTTGGCCCAGCGCATCATGCGGGTGTAGACCGTGTGCCAGGGTCCAAAATGCTCGGGGAGCCTCCGCCATTTGCAGCCCTGTTCGGCGACATACAGAATGGCATTGAGGACCTGAAGGTTGGAGAGTCGCACATTGCCGCGCTGAACCGGGAGGCAATGGGCGATTTGTTGGTATTGGGTTTCGCTGATTTCCATCCGCGAAATTTACCCGAATATGTGTTAACAGGCCCTAGAAAGACCAATCGGTTCCCATCTTGGTGCAACAACCCATCCTTGCCGCGTGCTTTACAAGAGTCATCGGGTGAAAGGCAAGCAATTCAGGGCACTCTTGGTATGAAAGCTTCTGAAAGGAATATTTAATGGTGCATGTTAAAAACAGGGGGTATTGGCAATTACGGGGAACGGGGTGTCTATGTATGTCCCCTGATCGCCTTCCCCATCCGATGGGGGGTGTGTCCGTTAAAAGCCAAGTAATGGTCGGACCCGGAAATGCCCGGTTCAAGATCACCGCTTTTGGTCCATGCCGAACTGCTCGCCCAGAGCCGGCAAACCCCCATCTCTCAACATTGACTCAGGGTGTTGCACGGCCGCTTTGAATCCGTCTACATAAATCTCTAACCGACGAGGTACCGCATGACTCATGTAAGACATATTTCCATCGCGGCCTGGCTGTTGGTGATTTTCACCGCAGCCAACGCCACCGAGCTTACCCCCGCCTGCCCCAACGGAGTCTGTCCCGGCTTGGGTCAGGCCTTTTATCTGCCGGACACCAACCTGCTCGACAACAAGGCCAACAACGGCGGGCGGGCCGTGTTCAAGGATGCACGCTTGGGCGGCTGCGCCAGCCTGATTGATCAGCAATCAAGCTTTCGGAGCTTCCAGACCTATGACACGGCCAGCAAACTGACCGAAGCCCTTAATACCGGCATCGACGTCAAGGCCGCCGTTCCGGTGCAGCAGGTCAATGTCGGCGCCACCGTCAACGCCACCACCGGGCACACCAACCTGCAGACCGAGACCTTCAATTCGGTGGTGTTAAACATTGAGTTCGTCAATCAGGTGGTCAACTTCAACCGCAGCAGCGCTTGTCAGTCGCCGGAGAACCTCGACCCAAGCTTCCAGGCCGCGTTTGAAGCGTTGGCCCTGCCCAAAGCCGAGCAGGCCGGCGAGTCCTTCACTTGGGCGGCCTATACTCAATTTCTCAGAAACTGGGGATCGCACTTTCAGGCGCAGCAATGGCTGGGCAGCCGGGTGCAACAATGGGTCAGCAGCAAAACCGGCGCGATTGAAACTACCGATACGCTCCAGGCCAAAGCCTGTTTCGAACTGGAGGGCTTTACCGTCGGCTGGAGCGCCAGCCCCTGCTTGAACATCGACACCAGCAAGCGCTTTGAAGCCTCCAGCAAGGAAACCAACGACCGCCGCTACATCGCCGGCGGCACCACCGCCACCCGCACGGCGCTGATCCAGAAATTCGACGAGAAAAATCTCAACGATTTCATCGCTATCGCCAACCAGGGCGACGAGCCGATCGGCTTTAGTCATATCCCGCTGTGGTCGGTGTTGCAGGAGGTCTACCGGACCCCCTGCGGACAGGCCGGCAAGGGTTCGACCGCCTGCAAGAACCTGCAACGCGCCGTGGCTCTGCAAGCCGCCTATGAGGGCTTCGGCGCCTATGGCTGCAGCAAGCAACTGGATGGGCGCAGTGCCGTTATTCAAACCATGCGAGCCTTGGGGCCAGATAGTCTCGGCATCTATTACTTTGCCTGCCACCAGTCGAAGACCGGCTGCCGCGAGAACAGCGACTGCGTCGCCAAGCTGAATGCCGGTATTGCCAAATGTTATTGCGAAGGCCCAAGCTGTATTGATGTGAATCGGATACCCGGCACGACGCTGCAGCGCAACTACGTGCGCGGCAACACCGACTATGACTTCTGGAACTCCGACAAGGGCGTGAATGCCTCCTGCCAAGATAAGATCTTGAGTTGCAACTGTGACGAGGGATGGGCCGGCGGCCAGCTGGCGCGGGATATCTGGGATCAGGCCCTAAGTGGTAGTTCAAACCCTGCGGGCATCGCCAGCGTCGCATCCACCGCGGTGGCCGGCACCCAAGCTATGGCATCCAGCGATCAGCTAGACCCGACTAGCTATACGCTGTCGGTTGATGTCGGCACCCAGGAAATCCTCAACAAAACCGAAGCCCGCCGTGCGGAGCGCGCCGTGCGCAAGGCTGAAGAATCCGGTGATCTTCGGCATAACCGTGTCATCAGCGAACCGGCCGGCATTCGCTGTCCGGGCGAATGCGTGGCCGATTTTCCCAAGGGAACCACCGTGATCCTGCGCTATGAGGATAATCTGGATCACCAATTTGCCGAGTGGACCGGCATGGCCTGCTACAAACACAGCAACAGCCAGCAGACTCGCGGCAAGACCTGCCTTATTGAAAACATGAATGAGGACAAGCGTGTGGGCGCGGTCTTCAGGATCGCACCGAATTGAAGGGACGAGAATGCCGTCCAAAGCACTGTAGGCCAGTTCCTTCGCGCCCGCCATGCCCAGCTCCAGTTGCGGCTCTTCCATTCCTGGCTGATCAAGCCTCTTCTAAGCGTCGTGGACGGCAGCGGGACAGCCAAGGCCATCGACTTTACCCTCAGGCGTTGGCCGGCCCCTGTGCTGCTGAGGGGCCAGCGGCCCATCGATAACAACAGGACACACTCGAAAAGTTTCCGACCTGGCTCAGTACCCGCCTAGCTGAACGGCTCCCACTGCGCCTCATCAGGACCTAACCGGGTAATAAAGCTGGCTTGGCTATACGCTTACCAGATGCGCGATCAAAAAACCAAGAAAACCCTGTCGTGCCTGCTCTTTTTTCTTTCCCCTGCAGGGCATCCCTATTTGGGAACGAGGCTTGAAAGTCCACTCGCAGCACATCTTGGAACATCAACCCATCATGTATCCCATCCTTGCCGCCCACAGTACAAAAGTCATCGTCTGAAAGGCAATCAATCCGGGGCACTGTGGGGATGAAAGGTTCTGAAAGGAACTCCCTTACAATAGATGATAAAAGGTAACTACCGACACAACTCTCGAGTAGAAGCCATGAAGAAACACCCCATCCTCGCCCTATTGCCCCTGCTTTGGGGGCTGAGTATCTCCCATCTGGCGTATGCAACGATAAACACAAGTATCGATGATGCCCTTTCCGCTAGCGGGGGGGGGCAAGCATCGCCGTTTTCAATCTCGGACACCTCTCTCCCTGCTCCGCCAAACAGCGACAATTCAAACATAACAGCCCCATACTATAAGGTTGATGCGGGCAGTTCATTGGTCTGCGCTATACGCAATAAGGATCGCGGGATTGACTGCTGGGGTTTGAACGATTTTGGGCAGTTGAATACGCCCACGAAAGGCAGGTTCAAGTTCTTGTCGGCCGGACAGCATCACGCGTGTGCCATCAATCTCAAGAATCAATTATTGTGTTGGGGAAGTTTGAGCGCTCGACCCACTGTGAAACAGGCGCGCGATTCATATATTGACGTCTCGTCAGGCGACAACCATACATGCGCCATCCAGAAAGGCAACAACCGCATTACGTGTTGGGGTGATAACACCTATGGACAAACTGAGGCTCCCCAAGGCGCTTTTAAGGTATTGAGTGCGAGAAATAATCAGTCCTGTGGTATCAGAATGAACGGAAAGCTCAGTTGCTGGGGAAAAGCATCATTCACGGGCTACCCGCAACCGGTCGGTTTTTTCAGTGATATCAGCGTCGGCAAGCTCCATGCCTGTGCAACAAGGAAGCCTGATGGCGCGATAGTTTGCTGGGGTAACGGGATATATGGGACCACAACGGCACCGATAGGCAATGGCTATATCAGTGTTTTTAGCGGAGACTACCACACGTGCGCCACCAGAACAGACCGGAGCGTAGTGTGTTGGGGCCGCGACCAGTGGGGGCAGGTCAGCGGCGCGCCCCAAGGACCGGTCACGTCAGTGGGCGCCGGCGGCGCGCTGACTTGTAGCCTAAATCCAAACCGGCGACTTTCCTGTAGGGGCAGTTTTGCCTACAACGACGTGACGTATGGCCCTCAACAATCCCAGGCAGTGAAACCTACACTCTGGGGGCCCGTTGAAAAAGCCATTACTGGCTCGATTGGCTATGGACTCATTAAATGGGGAGAAAGCATGGAAAAGGGCTCCACTGGACAGGCGTTTGCTTTTTTCGTTGCTGGCCTACTGGGTTCCAAAAATGACGCAAACAAGGACCGGTTTCAGGAGATTCAGAAATCCCTCACGGAGATTAACCAGCAGTTGGTAGATATTACTCAAAAGCTCGGCGACATTAAGCAGGATATCAATCAAGGAGCCTGTCAGACTGCGTTATCAACCATCCAAACAAGTTCGTACTATGTGGATCTCGACGGCGCATATATATCATATATGGCGCTGATCAAGCGGACTGATAATGATCTGACAAATCGCATCGAGTATGGTAGTTCTCCAGACCTTACCATACCTGCTGATATGGATGCCTTTGCAGATAAGCTTTGGGATACCCCACTTAACTCCAAACTCAAACTTGGACTGGCCGGTCTGCACAAGTTATTGGTCCAGATTCCGGCCACATCGCCGCTGGTTAAATGCGTCGATGCGGATCTGGCAAATTTTCAAAATACTGCAACACATCCCTTCGATGATCGTGCGCTCTACACGCAATCCTACAATTTCCTTCAGCTTCTGGAGCTGATGCAGGTCAGAAGCGCCGTGATTTTGCAGGATATTAATGCCCGAAGGGCATTGAAGACCCTGACCGATCCCTCGATCGCGCGCGATCCCAAAGCGCCACCAATCCCTGTAGCACAGATCCCCGAGCAAGGATTGTGTGGCGAGATCAGACGTCAGGTCGGCTCATTGGGATACCCCGCGCCACTTGAGCAAATGCGTTGGATCTATGCCATTGATTATTGCAACGCCAGTACAAACGTCGTTAATGCCACCTATAAGCGACTGGTTCAGCAAATCGAGTTCACAGGCGCACCCTATACGGATGAGAATGTGGTCTTATCCATGGGTAATACTATTTTTCCCCATGGGAGCAGCGCTACCAACTGGCTCTGGCTGAGACCTGGGAAGTTCAGTCTTGACGAAGTCAGCTATAAGCATAACGAAAGCATTGGTGGTTTTGGTTATCTGGATGGGGTATCGAGTGGTTTTCCAGTCAGCCGAGATCTAAGCGGGAAGTACTCTTCAATTACCTTTAAAAATGGGGGAGATGCCAACTGGTATTCTTCCGGTGATGTGGGTGAGCGGTTTGACGGGATATGGCATGGAGCAGGCCAGGCTTGGGCCGAGCTATATTCTTCTTATGATGGGTATCTTGATAAGAAGAAGGTGAAAGGGGATCTGATAACGATGATGGCTGACGCCAAGGGCGTACCGGTACCCGTTGTGAAGAAGGATATGGACAAGAATGGAAACAAAATAGAAAAGATAGTGAATGAACCTGACTCCTTGTTCCCCAATATCAGCGCCACGCCATTCTGGATGACAAGTCAGTTTTTCAACATGGAATGGAACCGATTGGGAGGTGATGATCTTACTAGCGCCAAGACCCTTCAGGTCAGGTGCTTCGTGGCAGCAAAGATCAACCCAACCTGGTATTACAGTGATGGCGGCAGCAAGAACCCCAAAGTCACGTTAAGAACAACTGGGCAGGTCTGTTCAAGCGAGGGGTTTGCCGGAATGTCAAGATCAAAGCCGTCAAATGGGGGGAATTTGTACCTCATGAACGGCATAGAAAATAGGGATATGAATGATGAGTATTACAAGCCCTATAAGAGCCTGCTTGGGAGTTATGCAGCGTGGATCTACTCGAGTGGCACGCTGTCGCCCATAGAATACGGGGGGCTGCTCCCGGCAGTCTACTTTAACAATGGCGTGCTTCCGCACTATCCGGTCCTGGATGTCTCGCAGCGGCGTTGTATGACACCCATCGTATTAAAGAATGCGGAAACAACCGATCCATCGCTTGATCTGACGCGCAGCAACACGCTCACCCGTGGCAATGGTTCTATCCAGCTTCCCACCCGCTGCGGGTCCGATATGGATAAGTTCATTAACAATAGAATCCCCAGGCCAGATAGCCTTTCACCGGATGATGCGCGAGTTCCTCAGTTCTGAGCACTGTTAGCGGCTGCAAGGAGTGTGTGATTTGGTGTTCAACCATCCCAGGATCTGAGTGACTAAGCCGATGGCATGAGCGGTCATAGCGCCCGCTCATGCCATTGTCGGATATTCACGATGCTGGGCAAGCGCTAACACGGCAGGATTACCGGGTTTTCTCAACTGATAACTACCCGCGTGCCAACGGTCCCAAAGGTTAGGTCCCCGTTCTTGTGTTGTCGCAGTTTTCGCAAGAGCGGGTCAACCTAAGGCTTCGATTAACAACCGCGGCTGCTCGGATAAGGGCCGGGCATGGAGGCTTATCCTCCCAGTTTTGACACAAGCTCAGCAAGCGACAATTTATGACCCTTGTGAATATATCCATACTTAAGGGCAAGTCACCGGATTACATCAAGGCAGTTGCTGACGGAGTGAACTCTGCAGTTATTGAAGCGATGGATTTTCCGACGGACGATCGTTACCAGACCATTCATCCACTCGATCCAGAAAGCCTGCAGCTTCAAAGTCATTAAGGCGATCGTGTCATGATGTACTTGGTCGCCCCTGCAAAATTCAACTACCTGCATACGCTGACCGAAATCCAATCATCGGTCGCCCGCAGGCGTGCCCACCTTCGTTTTTCAACGCCCGCAGCAACTGGCCGATCAGGCACAAAAAAGCCGG
>JBIIEQ010000145.1:0-2611 GCA_044237765.1 Methylococcaceae bacterium
GATCACTTTTTTCGGCAGATATTTAAGGTGCTCGTGTTGCAATTCGTATTGAGGCAGGTAGTTTTTGATCGCTTCAAATAAGATTTCGGCCTGATGAAGATCTCTCTGCTTTTTGAGTGGGTCACGATCTACCTGGTTTGATAGCCAAGATTTATGAATCAGGAAGGCTCTGGGGTCAGGTACTTTCATTCGGACGGGTAGGCCGTTGGCGGCAATGGCAACCTCCACAACAGCAGGCGCGTTAGCAAGCCATTGAAGGTTAGGCACTTCAGCGGCTGTCAGGTCGGTCGGTGCGAAGCGGATCGGTTCGTTGCAGTGTATGGCTCGTTGCGGAATGATGAGATCGACCATAAAGCCGTGATCGTTGATGGCCCGATAGCTATTTTCAGTCATGGCTTCAAATGACTTATCGACCCGGCGCAAAAGCCCAAGTAATCCATCACCATCCAGTCGCGACGAAACGACGCGCAGGCTCTTGCGCGGATCATACAGTCGGTCGATATCGCCGGAGGCCAGCAGTTCCTGCATGAAATGGACGGCCGCCATCGATTCATAGGCATAGAGCGCATGGGTTCCGACGATCCGAAAATCATCGCGCGCTGCCGACAGGTCCAGCTCCCGAAGGATTTTGGCGGCCATGACAGGGATGCGACCAAGGCGAAGTGCTTTATTGAGTTGGGCCTGGTCAGTCAGTCGGGCTGTTGTCGTCTTGAGTCGAGCTTCGGCCCGGGCCTTGCCGGCAGTGAATTTCTCGTATGTTTCTTCCGTTTCCGCTGAGCGTGGTCCCAATGACTTTCCATTGCCCTTGGCATCAGAGAGCCGAACCAGGTACTCACCGTTCCCGCTTTTGAGCCACTTCATCCCATAGCGGTGCGATCTCACCTGCAGGTTGGTGCTGTGCCAGGCTTCGTAGAGTTGTATGGTGTCCACCAGAAAAAGGCGCTGTTGGTCGGTAAGCGTCTTCATAAACTTTTCCTGTAAAATTTAATAGCGGTCACATTACAGGAAAACCATCGGGAGAGAAGGATCTTGGGTTATGGGCAGGGAGTGGGTTTTTGCTTTGGGGGCTGGGTGGTGCTGGTAGCCTGAGGTCCTTCGCGGGGCTCAGGACGACGCTGGGGGTTGTGTCATCCTGATCGACCAGCGGGAGAGAAGGATCTCGGGCTATGGCCCCTGTGCAAGCCATCATGCCGGGCTGAATGGTGCCGGTGTCTGAGGTCCTTCGCGGTGCTTCGGTTCCCTTCGACTTGAGCCTTATTTCGCGGGCGTCAACTTGACCCATCTCACAGCGCCATATACATTTGCTATATAACATTGTGTGGGGAGTCCAGCATGTCTATCGGTACCGTTTTCGTCAACAACCGCACCCAAGCCGTCCGGCTTCCGCTGGACGTCCGCTTGCCCGAGGGTGTCCACAAGGTGGAAATACGTGTCAAAGGTCAAGAGCGCATCATCGCTCCAATCGGCCAAACTTGGGACAGCTTCTTTTTGGGTGGTCCGCATGTGAGTGATGATTTTATGCCGGAACGTGCCCCCCAGCACCAACCGGAGCGGGATCCCCTTTAGATGCTGCGCTACCTGCTGGACACCAACATCGTCATCTACGTGTTGAAGCGCCGGCCGCTCGAGGTGCTTTCCGCGTTCAATGCTAATGCGAGTCGAATGGCCATCTCATCGATCACCCTGGCCGAACTGATGCACGGCGCTGAAAAGAGCCAACGCGTGAGTGAGAACCTGTCGGTCATCGAGGACTTTTGTAGCCGCCTAGAAGTACTGCCCTATGGTGCGAAGGCTGCGCAGCACTACGGCGCCATCCGCGCTGCTCTTGAAAAACTCGGCCACCCCATCGGGGTGAATGACCTGCACATTGCAGGGCACGCCCGAAGCGAAGGTTTGGTACTGGTGACGAACAACGTTTCGGAATTCGCGCGAGTGCCTGCGCTCGAACTAGAGAACTGGGTCGCTGACTGCGCCTAGGTGATCGATATCTTGCATCCTGTTATTGCGATCTTCGCTGGCCTGGTCTGAGCTCTTCGACTACCGCTCAGGATGACACGGTCATTTTGGTCGTCCCTCTTGGTGCCATCCTGATCGACCAGCGGGGGAGAAGGATCTCGGGCTATGGCCCCCGCGTAAGCCGTGATTCCGGGCTGGTTGGTGCCGGTAGCCTGAGGTCCTTCGCGGGGCTCAGGACGACACGGATGGGGGGTGGGTTGTTGGGTGCCGGTGGGCTGAGGTCCTTCGTTTCTGCTTCGGCTTCGGCTTCGCTCAGCACAAGACTCAGGACGACATAGTTATTTTGGGCGTCCCTCTTGGTGTCATCCTGATCGACCAACGGGAGAGTAGGATCTCATGCTACGGCCCCAGGCAAGCCATCATCCACGGCGCCTAGCACAGAGTAGAATGGCCCCTCCCATCCCGAACACCCCAGCCATGCACCGCAAGAAACTCCCCATCGGTATTCAGACATTTCGTGAAATACGCGAGGATGACTATTACTATGTCGACAAGACGTCCCTGGCCCTGCGCCTGATTGAGGGTGGCAAATATTACTTCCTGTCCCGCCCGCGCCGCTTCGGCAAATCGCTGTTTCTGGATATGCTGGGGGAGT
>JBIIEQ010000033.1:0-33282 GCA_044237765.1 Methylococcaceae bacterium
CACTGGAGCCCTCTCGATCCATCAGCATCACGGTCGCCCGTTCTTCAGGTTTCAATTGTTCGTAATGTTTTCCCATCGCAACACCATACACGGTCGGGGTGTTGCACTTGGTTTTTGAGCGCGCCCTCTCTCACAACTAAACAATGTACCCCTTGCCAAGGCGGCATACCTCCCCTCACCAGCCTTGAAGCCGAAAAATTCTTAGGCCAAGTTCCACAATGGGAGCTTAAAGACGAAGCGACAAAAATCAAAAGAACCTTCCGGTTCAAGAACTTCATGGACGCGATGAGCTTCGCCCAAAAGGTCGGCGAATTGTGCGAGGTCGAGGGCCATCACCCGGACATCGGCATCGGTTGGGGCTACTGCAAAGTGGAGTTTCAGACCCATAAGATCAATGGCCTGCATGAGAACGATTTCATTATGGCAGCCAAGGTTAACGAGCTGTTCGAAAGAATCTAGAAAGCTCCTTACAATGAAGTATTGGGCTTCAACCAAGACCGCAGATTCATCAGCAAGGCAGATGGACGATGAACTCACTGCCGTGCCCTTTTCCATTGCTACGGGCTTCTATCGTCCCGGAGTGAGCGCCAACGAGTCTTCGTACTAACGCGAGCCCGATACCCGCCCCTCGACTAAGGGAGCGCGCCTCATCGGATCGGGTGAAAAAATCGAAGACTCTGGGAAGAAGGTAGCCGTCTATGCCTATTCCATTGTCTTTGACAGAAATGCTTAACTTGTCGCGATCTTGATCCACTCCGATGTGAATCTTACCGGCACGGGGCGTGTATTTGGCTGCATTCTGCAGTAGGTTGGCCAGAATCTGCAGCAGGCGATCAGGGTCAGCCGTCAAATAAACAGGGTCGGCACTATTCGCTACTGCGACCTGATGTTGTTGCTCTTGCAATAGGGGTCGAGTCATCTCTATCGCCCGGTTGATCAGATCATTGATCTCAACCAGTTCCTTCTTCAATGTGATCTCGCCACAGTCGATCCAAGAGCAATCCTTGACGGTATTCACAAGGTAGACCAGATGATCCACTTGGCGATGGAGTGTTTTGTAGATTTCCGAGACTTCGCTGTCTGGAGGGGCTATCCCCGATAAGTACTCAACCAAGTAGCTGATGCAAGTGATGGGGGTCCTGAGCTCATGGGAGAATATGGCAATGAACACGGCGGTTTCAGAGCCCAAGCCGTCGGCTGGAGCGCCAAGGTTTCCCGGGGTCCTGCTGGTTTTGTTCTGTTCCATGTTTGTCTCTGTTTCTTGATTGACGCGATGATGCGAGAAACAGAGTAGGGGCTCATAACCTGCGCTCCTGAAAAATAATTTCAGCTGGCGAGTGATGATTCCCTCATTGGCTCGTTTTTGAGCTTTTGGTAATGCTGAGCCCCCAACTCAAACTGAATGGCCACTTTCTCGATGAGCTCGGGGGGCGAGAGAACCGTGCAATCGATGCCATATTTCAAGATATCCATGATCAGCTCTGGATCACTTGAGTAAGGGACCTTGAGTTCGTAGCTGCCATCCTCCAGAACATGCCCCCTTTGCATCGGGTGCCATCGTTCGCTGCCAACCCAGCGGGCGCGTTCGGGGGTGAATCTCAAGGTGGCCCACTCCACATCGTTGCCCGAAAAAATCCCATAGCCCGCACCCAGCACTTCATTCAGCCATGCCTCGTCAACATCCTTGGCACGTTTGTCGAGAAGTTCGGCGATGTGAATGGCATCGACAGAAAACGCACGCAGGTCATTGCGGACATGACACCATGCATCGAGGTACCAGTTATCTCGATAGTAAATGAGCCGTTGCGGGGATACCTCGCGCTCGGTGGTCTCGTCGTTTCCTCGGGCGTAATAGCGAATGACCAGTCGTTTGCGTCGCAGCAATGCCGAGCCGATGACTTGAAAGTGATCGAGATGAAATTCTCTGGCCCCGACCGTTTCGATGCGAATGCGACGTCTTACTTCTTCGGCAGAATCGTCTGCCGTTCCCAACAGTGCGCTGAGGCGCGATAACAAAGGCTTGATGTGGGGACCTAGCAGACCACTGGTATCCAGATTTGAAAGCAGGTGCTGCATGGTGAGTAAGGCGTGGATTTCCTCTGCCGAAAACCAGAGACCAGGTAGTTCGTATTGCGGACCCACCTGTGTTTCGGCGGTTTCGAATCTATATCCACCCAGTGTGCGATCAAAGATGATGGGCGCGTTAAGCCGATCCTTCATGTAACTCAGGTCACGTTTTAGCGTGGCCCAGGACACGCCCAACCGTTCTTCAAGCTCTTTGCGTGACACAAATCGTCGGCCTGAGAGAAGCTGATCGATCTGATACAGGCGATCTACATTGCTCATTTGCCCCCCCTTCTATTCTCTGGTTAGTGGTTTACACCCAAGCCTCCCCCATCACTTTCGCCTGCTGCAGCACGAAATGAATGGATGAATACTTTTTACCCAGCAGTAGACCCTTCACGCATATAGCTGCTAGGGGCTATTCTCATTTATATCCTTCGTGCAATTTTCAGTTGATGTGAGCCTGATATCTTTTAGTTTTTTCACACCTTTTCCAGTCCACAGATAATACTCAAGATGACACTGATCATCACCTTGCCACTGCGCAACTAATAGCTTGCTGCTTGGTTTAGTCTTGATCTGTAGGTACAGGCTGTCCTCTCCGCCGCGAGGAAAATCGAAGAGCTTTCCAGTCTTCACATTGGCTAGTGTGATGAATGAACAACCGGTACCACATCCGATCTGCACAACGCTGATTTCGCCAGCATAGTTGGGACCCTTGGTCATGCCTTCCGTGATCCGAGTTCGGAATTGTCGCCATTCTTTGTCCCGCCCTTTAAATTGTGGAAGCACCACATCTCCCTTATAAACTCGATCCACCGGATAGTCAGCGAAGTTCAGCGACACGGCTGAGGCAAGTGGCGGCCAAACCAAACAAGCAGCAATCGCAATGAGTAGTTTCTTCATGCAATCCTCCGAGTATGTCATGTCGGGTTAATTCGTTGTCGAGAAACTAGCCGTCAAAACGGCTTCCCCAATCGGCTCGCTATGCCCAGCCGTTTTCGAATGCTCGGTGATGACATCCATTACCTTCGAAGGCTCGCCCTTGACCACGTCCCAGCACCAAACCCCGAAGCCGCCGCGTGCGTTGACCGCTCGCACCCAAGCATCGAGAGCCATACGCTTGGCCCGGTTCTGATCGGAATCCTCGCCTTTGATCTCCAGCACCATCAGCTTGCCATTGGCCAGACGGATGATGAAGTCGGGGATGAACTTGCGTTTACTACCCTTCCACAGGTAGTAAATTTGAAAGCCTAGGTGATCGTTCTTCGCGTAGGCAACAACCTCTGAGCGGGTCTCCAGCGCGTTTGCGGTGTACTGCTCCCACGTGCTGTCGGCCACCGCATGACTGATCTGCGACTTGATAGTCTCGATGCAGGGTTTAGTGGAGTACCACGTTCGCATCAGCCGGGTTGAACCCAACGGGAATTCAGCATCGAAGACCGGCTCCAGCCTTTCGCTATTCTGCTGCTGCAGGTGGCTGACCACGTGGGTGACGATGGCATCAATCGACAGTGCGATGAGGATGCGCTTACGGAGCGGGTCTTGATGGAACAGCGACGGAATGTCGAGTTTGTTGGAGTCGAAGAACCGCTCCACCAACCGCACCAGTTGCTGCACCAGGTATTCACGACTGCCGGTGAAGCCGTGCGCCATCGTGCCCAGCGCTTGATGCGCGGCCAGAAACAGCAAGCGCTGCAGGCGAAATTCTTCGGGCAACTGTTCCAGATCAATCGACACCGCCTTGGACAGGTCCGCCGCGCCACCCAGTGCCGGGGCCAGCTCGGCGCTGACATGCACCTGGGCCGGGTCGATCTTGAGCGCGGGGACTTGGTCGAGGTCCAGCGTCAGTTCGGGCCGGACCAAGAAGTCAACCCGCAGGACATTGGGCCAGCCGATCTCCAGTTCGCTGCGGTCCGGCAGCGATTCGATCTGGATGCTCGGTTTCGGCGGTTTGGGGGCTTCCCCGCCTTCGCCAACCTCCTGAAAGATCGACAACGGCACGCCGAACACGTTGACGAACTCGGGCGTGAACAACTCGCGTGTCTGACCATCGGGACAGACCACAGGCTCGGTGTCATAGGAAACCCGGCGTAGACCGCGACCAATGACCTGCTCGCACAATAGCTGGCTGGTAAAGGCGCGTAGCCCCATGATGTGGGTGACTGTCTTCGCGTCCCAACCCTCGGAGAGCATCGCCACCGAAATGACGTTGCGCAGGTCCTGCCCGGCCTGCCCGCGTTTACCGACGGTATCGATCAGTGTTCGAAGCAGTTCTTCCTTCTTCAGGTCCAGCAAAGTGTCCTTGCGTGTCACCGGGATGTTGGCTCCCTCGACGATACCGCGCAAAACGACCTCATAGGCCTTGTCCGATGTGGACGCCTCTCCGATCTCGGCCTTGTCCAATACCTTCGAGTCCACCCGAAGCAGGCATTCTGACGGCTTCAGGTCGGGCCAGTAGGCGCTGCCCTGACGGAAGTAGTATTCGATGCGGGCGGCGGTCTCGGTCTTGTTGCAGACCGTCAACATGACCGGGGGCGTGGTATGGCCCGCTGCCTGCCATGCCTTCAAGGTTTCAACCCAGTCCGCGCCCAGCAATGTGTAGGCTTGCTGCACCAATTCAGGTAAAGGCTCGTGCGGTTCCGCTCCACGCCGGTTAAAGTCCTGCTGAACCTCGGGCTCCCGGTACAAGTGATAGAGCTTGGACTTGTAGGTCTTGCTATCGGGTAGAGCGCTGTCACGAATGACCACCCGGGGCGTCTTCACTAGCCCCGCTTCGATAGCATCGTTTAAGCCAAAGTCCGAGATTACCCACTCGAATAGCCCCGCTTCGGTACTAGTCTTGCCCGTCGGCGCGAATGGGGTCGCCGACAAGTCAAAGCAACGCTGGATACGTCGCATCTTGTGAATACGATCCAGTCCCTCGATCCAGCGGGTGGCCTCGTCAAGGTCAATGCCCAGCTCCTCGGCTTCCTTCTTGCTGATCTTGAGTTCGGCAGGTCGGCGGTAAGCATGGTGCGCCTCGTCGTTGATGATGACCAAATCCTTGCAACCGGCCAGCTTGCCCAATACCCGGCGCACGAAGGCTTCGTCACTCTCCTTGCCCTTCTTGACCACCGAGCGATCCGTCATTTTCAGCGGCATCAGGTTGTGCCAGTTGTCGATCAATAGCTCGACCTGATTCAGCTTCTGGCGCAGTGCCTCGTTCGGGCATAGGACAAAGGCGTCGTAGTAGTTGTCCTGGGTGCCGGGGTACAGCACCTTGAGCCGGTCCTTGACCGTCAACCCCGGTGCCACGATGAAAATGGCGAGGGAGAAGTCCTTGTTGCGCTTCGGATAGGTCAGCGCGTTCAGCACCTGCCAGGTGATGATCATCGCCATGACCGTGGTCTTGCCACTTCCCGTGGCCATCTTGTTGCAGAGCCGTTCCCATGCCCCGCCATCGCCGGGAATGGCGATGCCTTGCCGGTACTCCGCCGCCGCCTCGACACGCCAAATCAGCGTTTCGATGGCCTCCAGCTGGCAGAAGTAGAACGCATACTGGCGCGGGGTCTGATCATCCCGCCAGTGGTTCAGCAGTTGCCGGGTAATCGCGGTGACGCCGGGGTAACCGGCCTCGCGCCATTCATCGACGCGCTCGCGGATACGGTTGACCAAGGGCAGTTCGACGCTGCGCACGGTGTTGTGGCGGGTGTCAAAAACCTCGTAACCCGCCGGGCGTCGACCCTCGACCAGATCGAGCTTGGTGTCACTATTGCGGACCCAGTGGTGCGTCGGACGTTCGAACGGCGAGCTGATGATCAGGGAAGCAGGCGCGGTCATGACAGCGCCATTACCTTGAGCGATTCGATGCCGCGATCATCGACGATCTTGACCGCGATCTTGCGGTTGTCGCCCGCCGCAAACGGCAGGCTGACGGTCCCTTGGAACTGCTGCAAGCGCGATTCGTCGAGTTCGGCGCGGATGTTCTTCTTGAGCTTCTCCCAGCCCTCGCCCTTGCCCGCCATCGGGAAGAACACCTGACGCGGGAACAGGCTGCGCTCATCGTAGTCGGGGTCCAGCGCCCACAAGGCGATCTTGCTCTTGCCGCCCGAGACCAGCTCGCCCTTCACCGTATCGAAGTAGTCGAAGCCATGCACCTCGACCTGGTACTGACCGTCAGGCAACGATCTGACCTCGACCTCAGGTTGCCCCATCAGCCAGTAACTCTCGTTGCTGGCGCGATTCTTCTTCAGGTCCTCGGTCAGCAGATCGGTGTTCATCTGCGCCTTCAGTGCGGTGATGCCCTTGATGGCGTCAATGTCCTTGGCCGCTTCGGGATCGAAGGCGAAGGCGCAGAACACGATCATCTTCGGCAGCGGGAACAGGTTGCCCGCCTCGTTCAAGGCATTGCTGACTTGCCGCTGTTCCAGCGCCGCATACTCGGGGCCGAAGCTGACCACGACCCGCTCGCCGCTTTCGAGATGCCCGGTGGCGTGGAGATTGCGAATGTCGGCGTCGGTGGGCAGGGCTTCGAGATCGGCGAACTTCAGCATCTGTCCGCCCTTGCCCCGGATGCCGGTCTTCAGAAGCTCATCCCGCCATTGATGCTGTCGCCCAGACTCGCCGGTGCGGGCGATGCTGGCGTCGGCTTCCTCGGGGCCACTGGCCTCGTCGAGCGACTTCACCGTCGGGAACGGCACCGCCTCCACGGTGAACGGCCCGCTGATGCGCAACTTGTTCTTCGAGATGCCCGGCTGGTCGTACAGGGTCTCCTGATCGGCATGGGCGGCGATGGAGCCGTCCATCTGCTTCTGCATGGCCTGCCGGGCGGTGTGGAGCGCCTCGAAGTGATTGCGGGCGATGGCTGACCAATCCTCCGGGCAATCAAACGGTACCTCCCATTCCAGCAGCGGTTTGAAGCCGGGTGTGCTGGCCAGCGTTTCGTTCAGAGCAGCGAGCGCCGCCTCGATGGCCGGATGCATTTGCTCGTAGATCGTGTCGATGTCGGGGTTGTTGGCGATGGACTTGAGCGTGACATGCGGCACGGTCTTGTAGATGAAGCCGCCCTTGAGCCCCTCATGCGGGTGTCGCAGCTCGTAGTAGTCATAGCTGGCGGTCATCAGCCGCTGCTTGGCCAGCGTCACCGCCACCCGCGACGTGTCGCAGGTAATCCAGCGCCGCCCCCACTTCTCGGCGACGAAGGCCGTGGTGCCACTGCCGCAGGTTGGGTCCAGCACGAGATCGCCGGGGTCGGTGGTCATCAGGAGGCAGCGTTCAATCGCCGGTGTCGATGTCTGCACAACGTACACTTTTGGGTCTGAACGACTTTGTACTGCACCACTAATATCCGACCATAAATTTGCAATGGGAGCATGACCAAAATCATTGCTAAACCGGCGGTAATTTAACTTCCCTTTTGCCGTCACTTGGAGGCGCAGAGCGTTAGCCAACCGAGTTAAACCAAGGTGGGTGGTTTTGAAAGTCCCCTTGCCCGGATCAAAAATTTGTCCTATCCATTCAAATTTTGTTACATCTCCCTCTCCGGCAGCACGAGAGCTTGTTATATTATCTAGTCGGTAGTTCCTGCCGTCTGTCGATACTTGATCATAACGACTTTCTGCCTCTTCCTTTCGGGCAGTAAATAACGTGTGATATTTTGCAGTCGCTTTGTTCTTCCCAAACCAAACCAAGTAATCGCAGGTTGAACCTATTAGGTTAGCCCCTTCACTTGTGGTCTTTCGCAGCGTAATTTGGGCAATGAAGTTTTCAGCCCCAAAAACTTCATCCATAACCTCTCGAACATGATGCAGATTTTCATCCGAAATCTGCACGAACACGCTGCCCGACTCATGCAACAACTCCCGCGCCAGTAGCAACCGATCGCGCAGGTACGTCAGATAGGAGTGAATGCCGAGTTCCCACGTGTCCCTGAACGCCTTCAGCATCTCGGGCTCCTGCGTCAGATCGGCGTCGTTGCGGTCCTTGACGTCGCGCTTGCCCACAAACGGCTGGAAGTTGGAGCCGTACTTGATGCCGTAAGGCGGGTCGATGTACATCATCTGCACCCGGCCCGCCATGCTCTCCTTTTGCAGGAGACTGTTCATGACCAACAGGCTGTCCCCGGCGATCAAGCGGTTGGCCCAGCCGCGTTCGTGCCGGTAGAAGTCGATGGCATCGCGCAGGGGCAGGTTCTCGAACGGGGCGTTGAACAGATCAAACTGCAGCTTGCTCGCGCTCGCCGGTTTGTCGCCCTTCTGGTTGAGACCCTTGCGCACCGCCGCCAGTATGCTGGCCGGGTCGATGCGTTCGTGAACGTGGAGACTGACGGTGTCGATCTCGAAGCTGGTGCGCTCGGCCTTGCCCGCCCAGTTGAGGTAGGGGGATTGCAGCCGCTTCAACTCCTCCAGAGCCTCCTGCATCCGGTCCTTGTCGCCCGACGCCAGCGCGTCATCAATCAGCGCCTCGATGCGGGCACGTGATGGATCGAACTGCAGCGACGGGTCGATGTGCGGATCGTAAGCCCACACCGCCTTGCCCTCATCCGGGTCGGTGGCGGGCGTCACCATGCCGACCTCGGGGTTGTTCACCCGCTTGTCGAGGTGGCGGTAGGAGATCACTTGTGTGGTGTCCATGGGATTAGCCTTGACCGTTGGCTTTGCCTTGCCTGCTGACTTTGGCTTCGGCGAATCAGGAGTATGTTCCTCTTGCTCCAGATCGAAGTCGTCACCGCTCTGAGCCACATTGCGTCGTACCGAACCGCCACGTCCTTGACCTTTCAACAGGATTCCCTCGCTGATCAGCTCGAGGTGTGCTGCCCAGTAGTCATCCTCGGTAAGGGTAAAGCCTTCCAACTTGAGATTGGCTTCGAGGTCCCGGCGCAACGCGGTATTGCCAATGGGCGATCCATCCTCCGGCACCAGTGCCAGAAGACATTCACGAATGCGGTGTTGGGTCGAGTCAGGCATGTGAGGGTATTTAGGATAGGTCAGATCACCGGATTGTCCTGAATGCCGCCAGTGTTGTCACCTTGGGCTTTACTTGGCGAAGTGGCACATAGATCGGGAGGAGGCCCTAATTCCCACTACTGGCTATTTCCTGGCTGCGGCGGGCCGGGTACCCCGGCATCTTGGATATCGTGAACATCCCCAGAAGTATTCGCCAGCAGCAGGGCCCCGGGATGCCTTTCGTTCGACCATGTGAGCGCCACACTGAGGGCAGATCGGGTCAGCGATGCTTTGGCAACTGTCCCTCACTGGTTCCGCTCCCTGAATGACCAGACCAGCGGATTTCTGTTGCTTGATGACGGCAGTCAACAGGCGCCCATCGATTAAAGTGATGTCATTCCGAGACGCAAATCGGCGGGCCTCATCTGTGAAGATGCCTGAGGTGACGACAAACCCGCCGGCAGCCCCTTCGCTGGCCATGACTCCGCGCAGCTCACGAACGACGGTGACCCCGACCTTGTAGGCCCGCCAGTGCTTGCATTGCACGAGGTAAGTGCAATCATTCTTGCGCAGGACGATATCAACACCGCCATCCGGACCAAGGTCAGTATCTTGGACGGTAAAGCCTTGCTTTCGGAACCACTCCAACATGAGGATCTCGAATTCGCGCCAGCGCAGTCCATCCAGGGTCTGACGATTCGGAGTTTTGGAGATACGGCGATAGATCTGCTTGCCACGGAGTGCAACCAGAATCGAAGCAATGGCACCCACGCTGAATGCGAAGGGCAGAATGTATTGGCCCGCCAAGGACAACCAATGGAGGAAGTGGGCAATGATGGCCGGTGCCCTGGGGAGCTCACTTAACTCAGGCAGTGGTCGAACGACAAGCAAGCCGAGCCCATAGTACGAAGCGAATGCCAGAGTCAGCGATAACCACCATGGCAGCCGCGAGGCCAGGTTAAAAAGAGCTTCCAGCAAGCCTCCTTGACGACGCGACATGATCCACTCCCCCTGTTACCCAAGCAGCGATTGTAGGGGTAGCTCTACTCGATTGTCGCGGGTACCCATGGCCCCCCGCAGTGGAGAGTCGCTCCCCGTTAACTCTGGTTACATTGGGTTAAGGTCAAATCGGCAAATCGGAAAAAATTTCGCAAGGTGGAATTCAAGCACCAAAGGACCTTGCATGAAAAAAGCATGGCCGGGGTCCATATAGCGAATCAGTCATGGTGATCTGACTACATCGCAAGGTCCGAAGCCCTCCTGACATAGCCCCGGCATAGCCCCAATAAAAAAGCCTTACCCGATCTCTCGCGTAAGGCTTTGATATCTATGGTGGGCCGTGTAAGATTCGAACTTACGACCGATGGATTAAGAGTCCTTTGATAGACTTATAACGCCAAATCCCATCCACCGACATCTTACCCTCCTGACCCCTGTAAATACTATGCCTTTATCGGTATACTCTCCTACACTGAGTCCCATAATACTACATGGATTGCTGGTGCGCTTTCCTACATGGGGCCTACACGGGGGATAAGCATGAAATTGACCGCCAGCCTGATCGACAACCTACCGCCCCCGCCCGAGGGCAAGAACCAGGTGTTGTACTTCGATGATGACCTGAAGGGGTTCGGCATTCGAGTAACCGCCGGCGGGAGCCGGTCCTTCATCTTCGATACCAAGATCCACGGCAAGACCCGACGCATGACACTGGGGGACTGCTCGAAAATCAGCATCGTTATCGCCCGGAAGATGACCAAGGAGCGAGCCGGCATGATCGCCGCCGGCGTGGACCCGGTAGCAGAGGTCAAGGCCGATAAGATCAAAGCCAAGACCTTGGCAGAGGTGATCGAGGATTACATCCTCGCACGGAGCCTGAAGGCCACCACGGTTAAAGATTTACGCACGGCCATGCGGCAGTTCGGGGAGCTTGTAAACAAGCCCATCCCGGCCATCACCGAAGACATGATCCGCGAGCACCACAGCCGGCGCGGCGCTGAATCCAAGGCTAGGGCGAACCTGGAAATCCGCTACATCAAGGCCCTGCTTAACTTTGCGGCGTCAGCCTACAAAATCGACGGGAAGCGAATTATCGAGGTCAACCCCGCCAAGATCATCGGAGAGGAAAAGCGTACGCATAAGGTTCAGCGCAAGCGCACCCGCATCCATGCCCACCAGTTCGCGCCTTGGCTCAATGCTGTCCAGTCCCTTGATAGTGAGTGGAAGGACTACTTCCTGCTGCTGATCGCCACCGGCTTGCGACGGCAAGAAGCCCTGGACCTATGCTGGGATGATGTTGATTTAGGCGGCGGCATCCTGATTGTGCGCGACACGAAGAACGGCCAGGACCATGAGCTACCGATCCCGCTTAGAACCTGGGAAGCGCTGAAGGCCAGGAAGGCTCGGTATGACGCCAGAACCAAGGACAAGCAGATTGGCTATGTCTTCTCGGATGAATACGGCGACCGGATGACCAACCCCCGCTATGCCGTTGCCAACCTGAAACAGCGTAGTGGTGTCGCCAGCGTAAACCCGCATGATCTGCGCCGGTCTTTTGCCAGCATCGCCGACGAACTAGACCTGGGCAAGTACACAGTAAAACGCTTGCTGAACCATTCCGACAATGGCGACGTGACCGCCGGCTACATCAGCATCAGCCTAGATAAGTTGCGCCGGGCAATTCAAGAGATCGAAGACACCATCTATGGGGGTGCATCATGAATCTGGACCACCATGTAGGCATTGACGAGAATGACAGGCTGGCAGATGAGATGGTGGAATTACTTGGCGTCGCCGAGCAGGTTGGTATAGAAAACCGCTTGCAGTTCCTGATCGCTGAATGGTGCCGGGATTTCTCCGGGCGCAACAATGGGAGCGAGCCGCTTCAGTTCGATCTGAATCTGTGGCTGGACAGCACCGGGATACCCGCTGACCTTGAGCAGTGGAAGAAATCCAAGGCAAGACTGGCCTATCTCGAACGCGCCGACCCAAAGACCGACCTGGGAATTACCGATCGAGAGCGCCGGACTGAAGTCGCGAAGCTATTCAGCGAGGTTGAAAAGATCATCGCCGGGTTACAGCAAAAAATACCATCAGAGCCGACAAAGGAACGCGCGAAACGGCCTGAAACAGTCGAACTCCTTTCCAAAATGGTCGAGTATCAGGCAAGGTTTCACAGACCGATGTCATGGGCTACCTTCGAACGAGAAGCCCCCCGTGTGTATGCCCGACACGACCAGTCCCTCCCGGCGAAAAAACAGTTGCAGCGCAAATACCGTGACTTGTCGGAGGAACTCGCCGGGAGGCCCTAGCCGGCACGCGCCGTCCACAGTAGCCCGACCTTGAGTCGGGTTTTTTCTGTCCGGGAGAAAATCGTGGGGAGCTTAATTTGGCGATTTTGGAGTGCCCGGCCCTGCATCGTGGAGCGACCTGCCCCGCTTTTGGAACGGTCGGCCGTAAAACCAACTATTTCCCGTGATTTCATAGGCTTGGATGGTTAATTTGATTGCGTGGCGTTACGCCGAAACCCTCGCAATTACTGGAGATTACCCCATGTCATCAGAAACCAGAATCGAACTGGCACAGATGTTCGATGCGCTACCAGACAGCGCCCTAGTAGATGAACGCGTCCTGTCTGCCGTTCTTGATACTCCGATCCGCACACTTCAGGAAAACCGTGTGCATAAGGTCGGAGTTCCCTACGTCAAACTAGGCCGCAGTGTTCGCTACAAGGTTCAGGTGGTCCGCGAATTTATAGACGGAGCAGCCGCATGACCACGTCACCGGCAGACGCCGCAAAAGAAGAAGGGCCGGGACTGGTTGACCAGTCCAACGACCCCTCGAATACTCATTACGATTTTACCACTGTCTGCGATGCGTTCGGGCAGGTGGGGGAGGCTCGGGTCTTTGTCGCATGGAGGCCGGGGCTACCGGACCCGGTTACCGGCAAGTTTCCGAAATGGCCCGTTGGCGCGAACGGCTGGAGGCTGACCGACTGGCAGAAACCAGAGAACCAGATCCCACTGGCCGAAGCGATTGAACGGGCTGCGGGGCTCAAGAAGTTCCAGGCCGGTATCGGCGTTGCCTTTACTGGTGACCCGATTGCTGAAGTCGCGGACGGGGGCGATATTTTTCTGGTCGCTCTGGATCTTGACAGTGTCGTGACGCTGACACGCGATGAGGGCGGTGATGTCGTCGAAGTCGAGCTGACTCCCTATGCTCGAAAGATTGTCGAGCAGGTGGGTTCCTACGCGGAGATATCGCCATCAGGGCGTGGTATCCGAATCCTGGCGTTCACCAAGGAGCCAGTGCGGTCGGCAAAAGCGGCCAAGACCGTGATTGATGGCGTTGAGATTGGCCGTGAAATCTTCGCGTCGTCTGGGTTTGTCACGCTAACGGGCTGGCGGATCAATTCGTATCCCATCAGGATTAGGACCAAAGTGCTGGCCGGGATTGCCGTTGAGTGGGGTGCAGGGGCGGCCAGAAGATCTGTCGGGGTGGATCTGAGTATCAACAACACACTCATGCCCACGCTGAACCGGGCGACGGCGATCTCGGAGAGCATGGCTGCAGCCCCGTTCGTCGATACAGAAGGATATGACGACTACAAGGACGTCATGATGGCCGTGGCGGCACTGAGGCCGCTTGTCGGTGACGATTTAGCCGATGGGCTGGCAAAGACTCTGGCCAATAATGCACCGGAAATCAGCAGGATCAAGAACGACCATCCAGCCTATGACCCGGTAGTGTTCAGTGCTGTTGCAGCAGACATGCCCCCTGAAAGCGGGCTAGCGATCTTAAAAGCGCGGGCCAAGGCCAAGGCGGTTCAACTGCTGGAGGGCGAACGAGGCCGGAAGGCCCTGTCCCATACCGGAAAGATGGCGGCTCGTTACCTGTGTCTTGCCCACCATGCGACTTATCAGGAGATGGTCGGAGGCCCGGTATGAGCATCGGGGCTATTCCGAAACTGGATGACGATGATCTGGCTGACATTCATCAGGAACGGGCGGGGAATAAGGCTGGGGTATCTGAGGAAGAATTGGATGCCCTGAAGTCCGACTTGCTATCTGTGGTCAACACAGGGGATGTTGAGCAGATATTCGCTATGGACACCCTTGCAATAGGTGTGACTGTCAGGAAAGCGGACTACCCGTTCTTCGTTGGGCCGCTGGCGGCTAAACTTAAGCTACTCAAGCTATGGGGTGGCTGGAAAGATGCAGTCGATCGACTGGGTAAGGAGGTTGCGCCTTCCGATGGTGGGCAGGGGGGGCGGGCCACACTGACTCAAATCATCAAGGCATTGCGGGAGAAGTCTGGCGGCTGGTATTTCGCCTATGACAAGTTCCTGGAAGTGACGATGGTTTGGCCCAACGGCGAGGTTGAGGGCCGCCCCGTCCAGGATGAAGACACAACATGGGTCAGGTTGCATCTTGAATCAGCCGTGGGCGAAGCCAGCGCCAGCGATGTGCGCGATGCCATCAAGGCCGTAGCCAAGGAAAACGCTTTCGATTCTGCAATCGATTGGGCCAAAAGTCTCCCTGAGTGGGATGGGGTCAGCCGCGTTGAGACGTTCTACATTGACACTTTCGGCGTACCGGACACCCCATATACCCGTGCCGTTGGGCGGTATCGTTGGACGGCGGCAGCAGGGAGGCTCTTGGTTCCGGGTATTCAGGCCGATATGGCCCCGATCTTGGTCGGAGCCCAAGGGCAACGGAAAACGTCAGTGCTCAGGGCCATCTGCCCAAACACTGAGTGGTATACCTCACTCGACCTCGGTAAGTCCGCTGTGGAACGCGCCAGACAGGTGCGCGGGCGACTGAATGTCGAACTGGAAGAACTCGCCGGCCTGAGGTATGCGGAGCTGGAGGGGGTGAAGTCATTTATCTCCAGGCGGGACGACGACGACCGTCCCCCATATGAACGGAACCACATTAAGCTCTACCGCCGCTGTATTTTCGAGGGGACAACCAACAAGCGCGAAGTATTGCGTGATACGACCGGTAACCGGCGCTGGCTCCCGATGCAAATCCCGGAGGGGGCTGGGAAAGCCAACATTGCGGCGTTGAGTGCCGTCCGTGATAAGTTATGGGCTGAAGGCGTGCATCTGTTCCAGGAGCATGGAGTCCTTTGGAGAGAAGCTGAAGAGCTTGCCGAAGCCGAGCACGGGAGCTTCATGCCGCACAACCCCGACATTGATATCGTTGAGACACTCTTGGACTCCAAAATCTACACGGAAGTCGGGGGTACGACTTATCGCCAGCGTGGATGGATTAGCTTTGCTGAGGTTGCTGAGTATGGTTTCGAGCTGGAGCCAGCGCAGTACCAGCGGAACGCGTCGAAAATCTCAGAGGCCCTACGTTTGGCCGGGTGCGTGAAACTTGGTCAAAAAGGCAAAGGCGCAAACCGCGGTTCCCGATGGTCGATACCGGCACCAGACCCGGAAGGCCAGGAGGATGAGAATTAGGCGGTAGTATCGCTTTTTGGCCAGAGAGGGCGCCTCGGCGCCTTTTTTTGCGGTCGGGGTACTGAGGTACTGAGGTACTGGGAGGGTTAGGAGGGGGTCAGTCCCTCCGGCTCTTGGCAAAAGTGAGCAGTAATGGGGTCTACAGCGGTTTTTTTGGGCAGGGGGGTACTAGGGGTACTAAGGATCCAACCCAAAAAAAGAAAAACTGTTTTATACGTGGAGAGACACACTGCGTATGTGTGCATATGTGTTCTCCTCACATGTGTTGTGTACTCTTAGTACCCTTAGTACCTTAGTAATATCCTGCTACAAGTGCTGTGATTGCTCACTTTTTTGGTACTACCCTGTTCCCAGAAAGAGTAGTTCCCCCCTGCCCGCCTTGCCGCTTCGGCTCCTATCCTTTCGAGGAACTATCACCCCGGCCGGTTCACCTGACGCGTCGCCGACCGGCAAATCCACCGCCTACCCCCCCGGTAATCCGCCAGAACCCAAGCAGATCAACGATCCTCCGGTTGGCACACCCTGTGCTGGGTAGATCCCGCCCTCAACAACAAAGGAGAATCGAGTGGATTATCTGCAAGCAACCGCTCTTCTTATGCTGGCCGCAGTGACGGCCAGTGCGCCGGTGGCGCCCCAATTTGCTAAATCACAACCCAAATTTGCCAGTGTCGATTGGGCATCGCAGTCCACACCGTCAAGATTCGCTCACGCCCCCGTAACCGACAGGCACCTTCATGCCCGTCCTCACCACATCAATACGCCTGCCCACGGCTAAACCCCTCCGTTAGCTCCCCCGCGCCAAGGACGGCGCATCCAACTCCGCACCCCCTGCGTACCCATACCGAAATTAAAAAATAGACCCTGCGTATCAGAGGAGGTGATTCTGGGCAAAAGGCATGAATAGGAATAAAATTGTCATAATTCGATATAAATGAGACGCATTGCCATTATGACCAGCCCCGTACGCATCCTTGAAATCCTAGCCAGCCTAGCCATCGGTGAAATCGAAACGGCGACCGCCGCCTCTTTGGCTGGCATGGACGAGGCCTCGTTTTTTGATTACGTCGAAAGTAACCCCGATCTGCTGGAGCAAGCCGAGGAGCAAGCCCGCCGGTTACGGCAGTCCCCCGAGCGCACCATTGAGCGCAGTACATCAGGGTTAGCATCGGCCGTAGAGACCATCGCCGCGCGGATTGAACGTGACGGCGCCAATATGCCGACCCCCGAGCTTGTCGCCGCTTCGAATTTGTTGGAAAAGCTGATCGGTCTCTCTGAGTCCAGAAAAGCGGAAATCAAAGCGCAAGCGTGCGATGAACGCGATCACACAGCAAAGTTACCGATTGTCATTGAGGACACTCGCCGCAATCCCGTCAGCGGAAAGGGGAGGTTTGCTATCTACCTCGTACCTCATGGCGCATTTGGCTGGGTCGATTTCAGCGACGAAAAATTTAGACCGCCCCAATTCGATTGGTTGGGTCGCTTCGCCCCCCTGAGCCTGGTGGACGGCGAGTGTCTGCATCAATCGGTTAAAGAGCTACTTGATGGTGGTGCCCGTTACATGGACGCCGGTGGACGGATCTTCGGAGCCTGAGTCCATGAGCATACTTCACGGCAAGATCCTTCGGGCCAAAGCCCTGCTGGCTGAACAGAACACCCCCACCGACACGATCACCAACCCACTCGACCGCATCGGCAAACCGCCGCCGGTCCCGACAAAGCGACCAGTACCGACTCGATCCAGCCAAGGCAAAATCCGAACCCGTGGACGTCCCAGATCCAGCTTGGCGCGCCGCGAATTAGAACTCCGACCGATTAAGCAGTGGTTGCATCAATGCCTGCGTCCAGAACCCGGGGCGATGGAATTTGTCGGTGAACTGAGATTCCGCTTCGTGCTTACCACATCCGGGCAACGGGTCCGGGTCAAGACGGAATACGCCAGGCAGACGCTTGCGGAGAGCTATCTGGATTACTGCCGCACCAATGGATATCAGCCGATGTTGCCGCGCACTTTTTCTGCCTTGGTGCTTGAGGCTCTTCTGGGACTCGGTTGGGATTGCCGCTTTGCCAAAGCGCTCGACTCAAGGCGAGTCACTATTTCTGGCGTTGCATTGGTCGGCCAGACCATCTTCGACGGCGAAGACCGACGTTATGGCGATGACGACCGCCGCCGATGGGCGCGAAAAAGCGCGTGAATCCCCATTGCTATTCAACCAAATCCATTTGACTAGAATAAGCCACGCGTACGTGGGGCAGACGACTTCTGGATGTCCTGGTATTGCTCATCGTGCGGATCACCCACGCGTACGTGGGAACAACACAATCCTCCAACCTTATGATCTCATTGACTCAAGCAACCCTCCCAAAAACCTACCGGCTCAGTCCATCGGCGGTATAACTCAACATCACATTGCCAACGGTCACCGTCTGATCTTGCACCCTTGCCAAAGTCCCTGCGGGTACACCTTTCAACCACCTGGCCGGAATCGACAATGCGTTGATTGCCTCCCCGGTCAGCGGGGAGATCAGATCGTCGTATAACTCAACTGTGATGCACCCGTCGCCAAAGCGGGTGGCGACGTCGTCGACCACCGGCTGCTCCATGTACCAGCGCCTAAAATCCAGGCTCACACTTGCAGCGGCCTGGCGCAGCGCCATGGTTCCTCCAGTCGCGGCGGCCAGCACACTATCCCAGCCATGGGCGGCAGCAACCTGGTCCAGGCTCTCAGGGTGCGTGGCAATCTCGACCCATTCGCGGACATCATCCGGCACCCGGATAACGGTTCGCCCTTCCAGCCACTCCATGGTGGCCACAGTGGATATCAGATCGTAAACGTACGCCCACTCGGCGCCGGCTGGCATACGCACCCGTTTTCCCTGCGACAGGTTGGCGACCGCCTTGGCGATACGATCCACATCGCCTGCATCGACGATGATCATCGGCAAGACTGCATCAGGACGATGACGACCCAGACGGCCGCGTCGTTGGAGCAGCACATCCGCCGGTGCCGGATCGCATACCAGCAGATCGGCGTCGATATCCAGCGACTGCTCACAGGTTTGGGTGGCCACGATGACGATCGGCTCACGCGTCCCTTGTTTACCGATAGCCCCGATGACCTGCTGATCCAAATAGCGTCTGTCGATGTCAGCGAAACGTGAGTGATGCAGGAGCACCCGTACCCCCACGGCCCGCAACTCTTGAGCCGCTGCCCGCGCACCGTCCACTGTCGACCGGATGACGAGAGCACAACCCCCTGCGCGCCAACATTCGGCGGCCGCCACGACCGCCTGGTTGTAGGGCTGGATAGAAATCGATGAAGAAACCGCCGGGGCCGGCACGGAAACACCCGCTACCGAGGGGTAGGTCACCTTGCAGGCATCCGACAGCGACAGTCTGGGTCGCCTTTCGATATCAGCTCGCATGGATTCCCCCAAGGTGGCGGACATCAGCAGCGCATAACCCCCCAGCTGGACATGCTGACCGACGAGCGTCCGCACGACCTCGGCCATGTAAGGGTCGGAAGCATGGGCCTCATCCACCACCAGCAACAGGCGAGAAAGTGCTGCATGGCGCATCCACGCATGACGGGCACGGAGTACCGACAGCATTGCCTGATCAATCGTCCCGACAGCCACTGAAGCCGCCATGATGCGTTTGCTGCAACCGATAGCCCAGGACTGGGTATCCCGTTGCCACGGATCGGTGTCCAGTTGACCTGCCACGGCACGGACTACGCGCCCTGCCAAGGCGGGGGAGTGTTGCCCTACAAGAGCGGCGATGCGCCCGTGCAGCTCAGTCGCCGCCGACCGGGTTGGAACGGCAAAATAGAATCCATCGACAGCCCCCTGATTCATCAGTTTGAGCGCATGCAGCACGGCCGTTTCCGTTTTGCCGGTTCCGGTTGGTGCCTCGACAATGACCAGGCGGTCATCGACATCGCCGATGGCAATTTGTGCCCCCATGGCCGGTCCGGGCAAAATCGAAAAAGCATCTGCGCCACTAGCGCCGCCCGTCCAGGGTAACGAGGCCATGACTTCCGCGACCGCCTCCGGACGATCATTGGCACCGATCACCGGCAGGGACGAACCCATCCAGTCTGCCAGCATCACCAGCCCGGCAAACAAATGATCCATCGCCGGAGTCCATTGAAGGGGCGATGCCGACTGACGGGCCAGGGGAAACCGCTCCAGTAGACAGGCGAACAGGGACTGAATTTCTTGCAGCGGGTCGTAATCCTCACCTGCCCGGATCTGCTCGGCCGTATCCACTTTGGCGTCGGTGATGGCCGTCGAGGAAACTGGCCCGCCGTGGTGACAGATGGATGCGAACAAGGCCCGCCCGGCACCATTGGGGCCGGAAAACCATTGGCTGAAAACAGGAATGCCCACTGCCTCCGCAACCGACCGATTCGCCATGATGGCGCCAAGGATTTCTGCCAGATGCGAGGTGCCGTGACCCCGTCCGTTGATGCGCTCCTGAAATCCATTCACGGTTTTACCGACATCATGGAGCCCCGCCAGGACCGTCAATCGGGCAAGGTGTACCTCTGTCAACTCCATACCGGCCGCATGCGCCAGGCGATTGACTACAGTCGGAGAGTGCAAAAGCTGTTGAGTCGCCAGGGCGACATCAAACGAGTGCCCGATCAAGGACCGTGTCTCTCCGGTATGTCGGTCTCGTTTGGCTATCGCATGCACGGCCTGAAGGGGGAGTGAGGCTGGGAAAGATTCAACCGGAAGCATACCCCTGAGCACCAAATCAGATGAAAAATTAACCACGCGCACGTGGGAGCGACCCGTGCCAAGAATCTTCAGCCAGTCAGTCATTGGGATCACCCACGCGCACGTGGGAGCGACACCACGATGCCGATGGAACCGGCATTCTTCTGGGGATCACCCACGCGCACGTGGGAGCGACACTGACGGTTTCATCGAAGAACTGACAGACCTGGGATCACCCACGCGCACGTGGGAGCGACATCAGCGCATCGATGTCGAGGCTG
Organism: Methylococcaceae bacterium; assembly: GCA_044237765.1. Classification (GTDB taxonomy): domain Bacteria; phylum Pseudomonadota; class Gammaproteobacteria; order Methylococcales; family Methylococcaceae; genus UBA6136. The sequence goes on from JBIIEQ010000033.1 coordinate 20,460, forward strand.
GTGCTGTTGGGATCACCCACGCGCACGTGGGAGCGACCCGATGACGGCATCCAGAGAGCGCGAATCGTGGGGATCACCCACGCGCACGTGGGAGCGACTTACTGCTGTTCTCGCGGATGATCTCCAGCGAGGGATCACCCACGCGCACGTGGGAGCGACTGTCCACAGCGTTAGAAAAGAAGGACTACCTCGGGATCACCCACGCGCACGTGGGAGCGACGACGGCACCCAGATCAAGCGAGGTGTAATACTGGGATCACCCACGCGCACGTGGGAGCGACCTGATTGGCGTAACCCAAAATAAAAGCCATGCGGGATCACCCACGCGCACGTGGGAGCGACCCTATCCTACAACTCGATGATTTACATTGCAAAACAGTATTAGACACTTATCCAAAAACCAACCAAAATCACGCTACAGCAAATCGCCGAATCTGAGAGCCGCGCGACGGCACCTCGATCGACAGGGAATCAAATCCGTTAATCGGCAGGTAACGAGTTCCTGCGGGCAACGCTGCTACGGCATCCTCCATCGATTCGGCCTCAACAACCGATTCGCCAATATCCTCCGATGGCATGCAATGCGTTCTCCCAAGAAACAAAGGAAACACCGGGTCGCGCAGTGCCATCAGTACCTCATCCGCTTCCCATCTTTCCGGTAGCCGGATCAGTGCTCGCATATCCGCGTCCGACAGAAAAGGGCGACGCGACATGGCTCGCGACGACGTGGTGCTCCGCGCAACCTCCACAAGGAATCCCTCTGCATCGGTAGACACGATCTTTTCGCCAATCCGGTCGAGGTCTGCTGTTTGAAAATCGACAATCGGTACCCCAGGACGATGCACTATCACGGCGTATTCAATCCCGTTGGCCAACTCCAGCAAGCGATCATCCCCACGCGGGTAACCCATCGCTGCCCCCAGAATGCCGGTAATCATGGAAGCGGAGGGAATCGGCAGGGACATCGGAAACGCATCGACTCTGGGACCAGCCAGGGACATCAGCGGCCCGCACAAACGCATGACGAGCAGTTTCATGCCAGTTGTTCCTTAACCCACTGACGGAGCGAGTCAAACTGGGTGGGATTGGGTTCCAGGTCGTCCAGCCAGCCGTGCGCTTTTGGCGTACCGACCTTGCGATAGGCGGCATCGACAAATTGGCGCAGCGCACTGGCGGCGTCGGCCGACGACTCGACTGGCGCCTCAAAGGCGGGCAGGTAGGTCACGCCGCGACCGCCGACTTCGACGAGCGTTGTAACGTTGGCAAACGGCGCTTTGGCACCGACCGGGGAGGCACTGATGTAGGCCAGTACCAATTCCGGCACTATAGTCGCCGGGTCAACGCCATTCCGGACCATCTGGTCCAGATCGATCACCATCTGCCGGTAGAACACACCGCCGCCGAGTTCGCGGGTGCCAATGTAGGAACCGCCGCGTTCCGCGTATTGATCCGATGCCAGCAGGAAATCCGACTCGATCCGCGCCTCATGGACCGTCACGGCGTCCATCAGGCGAACGCAGCGGTCAATGGTGGTCCCAAGAACGCCGGTCACCATGCGACCGAATAGCGCGCCGGACAGGCCGGATTGCTGCGGTTGTCCCGCCTTGTGGAATAACGCGATGGCGGTTTTCAGGTTGCCCGGCTGCTTGGTCGGTTTAGCCACTAGGGCGTTGGCCAACTCGTCGGCTTGGGTGATCCCATCTTCGAGGGCCGCCCGCGCGAGACCCACCATCAGGCGAACCTCGTTCTCACCGATGACAAGAGGGGCCTTGGCCTTCTTCTTATCTTCGACTTTCTTCTTACCCCTGGATTTCTTGGTCCCGTCATCACCTTCATCGTCGTCCTGATCAACCTTGTTCGATACCCAGGCATTGACAAGTACATCGGCCCACTCGGCGGCGTTCTCTATCCCTGCTGTTGTCAGTGCCGGCGCCAACAGGGCCTCTGCCACCAGAGCCGTGCGGTGGGTTTTCTGACCCGGGTCCAGCTCTTCCAGTGCCCTGAACTCATCAGTGCGTTGCAGGTTATAAGACTGACACTGCGGAGAAATACGCTGGCGCGTGACCCCGGCCAGACTCAGGCTTTTGGGAAGTCCATCCTCGCCGTTGTTGGATAGATGCAGGGGCAGCGAAATGATGTCGTGAACAATGACGTTTTTCATGGAGTCAGGTCCTCAGGGAATTTTTGATTATTGGTCAATCGCGGGGTGGTACTCATGCGGCTTGCAGTTGGATGGCGCCGTAGCCGTAGGCCCGCATGCGGCCGATGCCCGATATCACCGTACTTCGGAATAATTCAGGGTCTTTCACGTTCAGCAGACCGGTGACCGCAATCACGGGATACTCTCGGCGGGTCCAGCCACTGCCGCCTCGGCGGATCATCGTTTCGGTGGTTATCTTTAGGATTCCAACCTCGGTCATCTCGGCACCAGTAATGCGCTGGCGGATGTAATCGCCGAGCACTGTGTTCGCGGCAACCTCTTCGCCAAAACGCATGCGCGCGTGGTAAACGGCATTGACGTGACGCTTCCGGGTCGATCCATCAGGTTGTGGTTCGTCGATGGAGACCAGCGGTACCGCTCGTATAAGGGCCCTGAGGGTCTGCTCCTCACGAAACATGGGCAGGGGGGCCGTCGCCTGAATCTCGACAGCTGCTTGATGAATCGGGGGTGCCAGCGACAAGCGGTCACGCAGACCGTCGGCATCGAATTCGGACAAACCACGAATGCTGATGACACCCCCCCGGGTGTTGGTAATGGCGTAGGGTCGGATCACGGAACCGGAGAAGGCGCCGGTCATCACCGTCTTGCTAACCAACCCAAAATCCAACCGACCGGCGGGTGTCAGATCGGCCGCAACCGCACTGATCGCTTCGCGGGTGGATAACGCTAACTGAACCTGGTGCATGGTCACTCCTGTTAGTTTGCCGTCTGAACATAGGCAAGACCGACACGGTCGCGCACTGCCTTGAGCCTGGCTGAATCCTGCTCCCAGTCACTGATGGCCCATTCGGCCAATGTGGTGAGATCAACATTCGTTTCGTCATGGCTGACCAGCCAGCGAATCACACTGCCAATCTGCTCGACCAGGGAACGTCCTTTCGCCCCCAGCATCCGGTTCATGCGTGACTCAGGATAGCCGGTCGCTGCCAGCGCGGCCCCAATGGGGCGCCCCTTGGGATTGACATGTCCCAGTGCCGGGATGATGACGTCCCACACCGGAGCCTCCTGATAAGGGACCTGGCTCAGAATTGCATAATGGGACAGTGACCGCTCACGGGTGCGCCGGCTTCTGAGTTCTGCCTGGTTGGCCGGTGTCAGGGTGGCTGAAATGGATTGAAGCGTTTCGAAGATGCTCATGCGTCCTGCTCCGTGTGTGGTGTGGATTCACCCGCGTCACCACGGGGTTTGAGTTTGGCCAATTTGTCACTCAGGTAACGATTGGCGCGCGCGCGGCTGAGAGGTCTGGCGGACTGGAGTTCAATCCGTGTCCAAACACTCATGGCGACCAAGAGAATGGCCTGGTTCATGGCGGCCAGGTCGGCGGCTTCATTGCAAGGATTCGCCAGCTGGGCGAGCAGGGCACTGGTCAGAGGGACCAATGATTCATTGGCAAATAGGCTGTCGGCCGCAGTTCTGGCCTCTGATTTTTCTTCCCCACGCATCAGCTTTTCGGCATAGGCCAACGACCCACTGACGGATCGGGCCAAATCCACCGTGTAGGTTGAGAGCGTCGTCGCCCGATCAGGCTCATGGCTGAGGGAGAATGCTGCTGCCGGAGCAAGGGGGAATACGACTTCACGGTACCCCAGATTCTTGCCGTTGTCAGTGGCGAGCGCGAACATCCGGATGACCCGGTAATCATCGAGTTCCAGGATGCGGGGTCGAATGATTGGTTGCTTGGTCCCGCTGACTCCACCGACCAACAGGGTGTGAACGGCTTTCATTGACCAGCCGCGTTGTGGTCCTAGCCGATAGGGTGTTGATTTCGCGTTGCCGGCGACCGTGGGGGTATGCGGATCATCGGGGTTGATGTCACCGACAAAGGTTTTGGGGACCGAATAGGCCATGCTGCCGGTCATGATTTCGGCGCAACCCGACAAGCGCGCCGGTCTGCTCTCGATCCATGGATACGGGATCCGATCAGGGTCAAGCCCGGTGGTGGCATCAGGAAGCAGCCACAACAGATGATCGGCTGCGCATTGGCTGTTGGCGTTTCTGCCGAGGGTCGTGGATCCGCGTTCATACGCGCGAATCAGGAACCGGACCTCACTGCTGAATGAGCCGTCCTCGGATACCAGGACACCGGCAGGACTGTGTCGCTTGACCCCCGGGCGCTTGGCGAGACTGCGAGCCCACGTACCCGAAAGCAACGCCAGCATCGCTGTCTCGGCGTCAGCGTTGGCAAGGGGTTTGTTTGGGTGCAAACTGCCAGTGATGAGGACATCCAGTCCGGTGATTCCCACATCGCCACAGTCTCCGCCGAAAGCGCGTATCGGTTGGAAGAATGCCGTCTCGTTGTCAGGCGCCACCAATCGGAGGGCGCTGCGGCCAATCTGTCGATCCCACTCGCGCTCCCAGTCCGTCGGGGTGGCAAGAGAATCAACCGCATATCTCTGGATGGCGTGCTGGGTGATGGCGATCGCGGTGACGATCTGGGCCCGCTGGTGGGCCTGCATCCTGGACAGGTCGAAGGACTCGCCCGAATGGATGCGGTGCAGGAGTTCGAACAGCGACACCGGCTCAGGGGCCGTTGTGATCGTAAATCTTGGCTCGATTGGCACGGCCAGGGTTTTGGTGCCCGTCATATATCCCCCATTTCTCGCAACCTGTAGCTAAGTATGATGGATAAGGCACCAAGTTTCTCTGCCCTAGGGCCAGGAGGTTGATAACCAATTTGGTTTGCCGCGAACTTGACTATCGTCGCGCCGGAATAGAAATCCAGAAATCTTGGGGAATACAGCTGCTCAGTGAAGTACCGCCGCCACTCATTGCGCGACGGGCGGCTCAGTCATTGCCACAAGAATAGTGATATCGATCCAAGCTGCTGCCCACATTTTTTGCCTTGGTCGTTGAACATGGTTGGTTACGGATAACCGGATCACAAGACTTGAGGGAAATGGCCATCGAAGATATCGCGCCGGTGGACCAGGTTATTTTCATGACGACGACCATACAATCGGATGGCTAATTCTCGATCCAAAAGTGCAAGTTTGCTGCTTTCCCTATCCCAATGGACCACCACGTCCGATGTCGAGGCCGTCTTCGGCAATATGGATCAGGAGGCGGACTATGTTCGCTGGGATACTCAGCGCATTCTCAACGGATCCCCAAAACGAGAGCCGACAGCCAAACAGCAAGCCAAAGCCGATCGGCAAGAGAAGGTCATCGCCCTCAGAGCGGAAGGACACAGCCTGGAAGCTGTCGCTCAACGAACCGGCCTGTCGAAATATGGTGTCAACAAAATTCTCAATATCTGGAAACATATGCCAACATGTTGACAACATATTGATCCATATAAGAAAGTTCTTGACAGATGATGTGGCGAGTACCTACATTTGAACCCTCATCAACTGCCATACCGCTCCATGACCAACCACCTCCGCAAACGCCAAATACTCGACCGGCTTCAGGTATCTGAATCGACGTTTCGTCGATGGATTGCCGAGGGTCGCTTTCCCGCACCCATGAAGGTGAGCAGGATCCTGTTATGGAGCGAGACTGCTGTTAACAACTGGCTGCAAAGTCAGCAGGAGCCAAAGCCATACCGATGAGTAATGTAATTCCCCTGCCCAAACCCATCCGAGATATCGCGGATATTCTCAACGAGCCGTTTGATGACGACGACGAGGATTTCCGTAATCCACTGGCGTTCATGCGCCGGCACACTGATGAGATCCTTCGAGCGATCAAGCACGCACTGCCTGACAGTAAGGATATTCCCGAAGCCGACGAGGTCAGTCTGGTGGAACTGGCCCGCCTCGCAGGATGCACCCCGGATGAAATCGCCCACTTTGTCGAGACCACCAAACCGACGCGGGGAGCCAAAGCGCGGGAGATGCCTCCGACCGAATATGGTCTGGGGATCCGCGCCTACTTCTGTGACCGTGTAGACGATGGCGGACAACGCATCGGAGTGCTGATTGCCGCGCCGTTCGGCATGTCCCGCTGGCGGTTGTTTGATCTGCCACTTTCTCTCTACCGCACAGCGTTTGACGCCGTCTATGCCCGCGAGGCAAAGACCTGGGCCGAGTTCGTTCAGTCCGTCGATGAGTTTCTGGTGGGCGTAGTGCCCGATGAGTTCGCCGCCCAAGCGGCACTTCGAGAATTCAGTCCAGATGGAACCAAGACTTATGAGAACATAATCGCCGCCGCCGGAGTCAACTTCAAGCTCTGCGTTCGGGGCATGGCCAACTCAGTTGTCTTGTTCCGGCTGGCGAGCCTGGCTCGTGGTCGGGCACTGGGAGATACGATGCAGACGATGACGACCATTCACCATGAGGGAGGAGCGCAACTTGCGGGACAAGATCGAGCCATTGGTAGCAGAACCGGCAGCAATCCAGGCGCTCTCGGACACATTGAGCGGGCCGACTAGATATGGATTTCACCCGCCTTATGTTGCGCTGTTCCAGCAAATCGACCGCCATCACGCCGAACGGCAAACAGGAAAAACCGCGCCAGTCAGACCGGCACTGCAGCTGGTGAGGTCGGCGTGAAGGACGGCAGAAAATCATCGGCTGGCAAGGCTGACAAGCCGCCTGCCGCACATCCGTGGCGGGGGAAGTCATTCGACAACATGGTCAAACGGAAACAGCTCAATGAGCAGAAACGCAATTCCGCGCAGGAGACTAAATGAACAAGGCTGAACTGATTGCCTCGATAGCGGATCACGCTGGCATGACCAAAGCCGATGCTGGGCGGGCACTGGATGCGTTTATCGACATCGTCACCGATTCACTCAAGTGGCGCGAGGAAATCAGCCTCGTTGGCTTTGGAACCTTCTCAGTCAAGGACCGTGCAGCCCGAACGGGCAGGAACCCCGCAACCGGGGCAGAGATTCAGATTGCCGCCAGCAAGGCGGTCAGCTTCAGGGTGGGGAAGGCATTGAAGGATGCGGTGAACAACTGATATTCCGTCTCGCACCAAATTGTTTACCCGAGTAAGTACCCTCAGATCCCAGTCCCGCTCGCTGGGCGGCGAACTTGCGGGCTTTGCCTTTTACGCCCGATAGGATCATTTGATCCTCACGGGGACCATCTCCCTGTTTGAGGTTGGCCAGTTGCCGTCCCTTCGCCTTAGCCGACTCCTCGACCGATTACCGGAAACGAAGATCCCCGCAGGCTTCCGCTGCCTCACTCGCTGAATTCGCAGCCTCGCTGGCGGAGTCCGCTGCCTGGTCTGCAGACATTTTTTGGTCTTCGATTTCAGAGCTCAGATTTCGGACGCCTTCGATGATTTCACCGATATCGTTGCTGATGCTTCTCAGCTTGAAACTCACCTGGTCGGGCGAGACTGCCTTCTGGGAAACTGATTGGTAAACCTTGAAGCTGAAAAATGAGGTGGTCAAAAGCAGCGCGATCACCAAGGTTCTGTAGGCCAGCAACGACCAAAACAGGACGCCACTGGACGCTTGGGTGCCCAAAATAAATGGTGTCTTCATAACCGTTTTGCTGGGCTTTTACGGGTTCAGTCGCTTCCAGCCAGCGGCCTCGTAGCCTTCAGCGCAGTGTTCCACACCAGCATTGTTTTGCCAGCGTTCAATCAGAATAAACATTGACCCGCCGCCTGTGCTGTTGCATTGGACGACCTCCTTCGTCTTGGGATTTTGCATGATGTAGGATTTCGTCGCGCAGCCGCCGACGCTGATAATAATTACAAGTAATGCTAGGTTTTTCTTCATTGTTGTTACGTTTGGTTGTTAATTGATAATCTCTTTGTGCCTAGATCTGATTCCCATGATCCCGGGGATGCCAAGCGCCCAGTTATTGAGTAAGTCCATGACGGTGCCGTCCCAGGTGGTGAACAACATCGCTATTCCCGGTATGACAATTAGTATGAGTGCATCAAGGCTTACAAACCCAGCAACCACGAATGGCATGTGGGCGCGGGTGAACCATTCACTGGTTTTCCCGTATGAGATCTGCGCGCCGATGTAACTTCCAGCAGCGGTGACGAATATAAAAGCGAGGGGTGATACATGCTTAAATGGGATTAAATTGCCGATAACTGGAAGGCTGTTTAGCCAAGCAAAGCCGGTATCCAATAGAGCGTCGGCTAACCTCAACAGCGTGACGAAGACGGTCCAATAAGCGATGATAAATACGAGTGCGCCGACGGACCAGGCCATCTTGTTCATTTCCTTTTACCCCGCGGCTTCAATTGGCAACAAGTCAGCGGGCACTGTGTCCGATGCCTCGGAGTAGTTGATTGATTAAACCCAATTCCGATCAAGTACAGTAGGCTTAGGCTTGTAGGGTTCGCGATCACTGGCCAACCTCGTACCGCAACGGCAAAGCGACGGGCAGAGTGAAGGGGAGCGTGACTGGATTGAAGGTGAATTTCTGAAAGTAAGGTGCTGAAACTGGTGTAAAACTATTTTGGACGCAGCTATAGCATGGTGTGTTTAAGCTATGGCTGTTACAAGTTGTTGGATCACCAATGTAGGCAGGCGCTGTCTTATAGGTGGCCCCCCTTGCAACGCATTGCGATAAAGTATTTGGTGCATTTTGAGTCCATTGCCCGACAAGGCAGTTCGATACCTCAAGCTTGCCTGAAGCAACAACTGAATTATCTCCAAAGAGCTCCCCTGGCGTTATGCGACCATAATTACTATCGAACTTGACAATGAAGTTTGTAGCCTGTGCATTCAGGCTTTGGAAAATGAGTAATGGACCACTGGAGCAATCATTGCTAGCGTAATAGTTTGATATAGAAAAGGGGAAGTTAACTATATCCGCCATATCAGTTTGGACAGGGAATCTAGGAGTATCGGTAAACAACGTATCCAAGGTAAAGAAACTATCTAGGCCGCTGCTGAACAGCATGCCACCGCCAACGCCAGGCTGGACCGACAACCCCAAAAACTGGTTATTGGCATCGTAAACCTTGATCCCGCCTGACGCTCCGGCTGGCCCAGCCGGGCCTTGTGCGCCCTGGAGTCCTCTGGGGCCTGCGGGTCCAATCGGGCCTTGACTACCGTCCCATCCTGCTGGTCCTTGCGGGCCCGTCTCGCCCGTTGCCCCCTGCGGGCCGCGTGGGCCTTGTAAGCCTTGCTGTCCAACCGGACCGATTGGGCCTTGTGCTCCGGCTTCACCTTGGATGCCCTGTGGTCCCTGCGGGCCGATATCGCCCTTCGGTCCCGGTTCGGTGCTGGCAATTCTGGCCCATGCGTCTAGATTGGATCCGGGTTCATTGGCATTACAGGCTTTCATGCACAGCCAGGTTTGATCCTTAACGACCACCAGGGTGCCGCGAGTGTATTTCTGCCCGGCCTGCCACTCGCCGGCATATCTCTGCACCGGGGCTGCCGCGTCAGCAGCGGTGATTGCGCTCAGGGCAATGAGAAGCGCAAGGGTTTGCCGTATTCTGAGCACTGAAGACCTCGTAGTTTTGGTTCAGGATGTCTGCATCGTATGGCAGCAACACTGTCTTGACAACTTGGCTGGCCCGGGATTAGCGCTGATCACAGATAACGCCCATTTCAACCTCAGCTAGTGAGTCCGGAGCAATGTAATCCCAGCTTGAGGGGGCTGAAACCAGCCGGACTACTTGTCCTTCACCCATTTTTTCAGACATAAAAGTACTGTGCAGCATCCTGACACGGCCCTTGCCACAGTCAAACTCGTTAAGGCTTCTGTAAGATGCCTCGCCTTGGAGCGGTCGACTTTTGTTTGTCAAAAACCACGCGCTACGCATCTGACCTGTGCTTTCGATTGTTCGCGGATTGACGTAAACCTGATCCCCATCGATGTTGTTGCTGACGAGGGCCCAACCGGCAACTGCACTGACATTCAAGGCCATTAGTGCGGCAAAAATCATCGCTTTCATTAACTGCTCCCATTGCTTAACGCACTGTTGTTGCTCTACGAACCACCGCACGGACAGGCAATTGGTGGATGCTCGGTCGATTTGCAGAGTATGACTCAAACCTTCAACTTCTTCATGGCTGGTTCGTGGGTCATGCCTGTTCCTTTTGGGCCGCTGGGGACCGGTTGAGCGCTTCGTTCAATTTGGTCTTGATACCGCGGATGGTATGAACTCCCGAGTGGCAGGGCGGCTGACTTATTTGGGTGGACATGGCATACGATTTTGCCGAACATTAGTCCGCTGCTGTCGTCTTGGGCAGAGACGTTGACAAAATATCCAAAGCCCTGTACTGCTGCCTGGTCTGACGACCGCAGTGGTCGATACTGCAAATTGAAAAAACCGAACCTGGAGACACAACGATGAATCTGAAATCAAGCACAGCAGGGCTGACCCTGCTTACCGCTTTGTCGGCACCAGCTTTCGGTGAGATCGACCTTGACGCCCCGAGCGCACTGGATCGGTACGAAGCGCGTGAGCGACAGATCGACTCTGGATACGGCTATTCCCGGGGCAGAGCCGATGTTGTGGTCCCTATCCCACCCAGCACCACCGGGCCGTCGTACTACAGCGACACAGCGATCAGGACCGATCGTCAATATTGCGTGAGAGATCAGTTTGGCACCATGACCTGCCAGGCGCACTGATGGGAATATGGTTCCGCTGGGCAGTGATCGCCCTGATTGGTCTCGTGGTGCTACGACAGGTCGCGTTGTGGGTAATGGGACCGTGGGCTTACATCATCGGTGAGTGCCAGTTCTACCCGCCGCCATGCCCACACATTACCCAGCCGGTCCCGTGGTGGGTTAAGCCGTTCCTCAATGAGTGAGGGCGCGGAGCGCCCCCTACCCACGTGTCTCGGCGGCAGCGATTGCTAGTAACAACTCGTATTCACACTTCCCAGGCCCGTCGCGCTGCTCGTACAGTTTATGGGCGAATTTCTGGATTTCAGGCCGTTTATGCTGTTGATAGTTTGCTGTTGCAGCATGTTTTGCTGAATGTTTTGGAAGTACTGCATCCAATTTGATTCACGCTGAGCATCTACAATCTGCGCCGTCGCCCTTGCTTGTTGATTGGCCGCGTCGGATTGTATTTGCATCTGCGCCAGTGCCAGGTTTTCGGCCCTATTCTGACGCGCTTCCTCGGCAAAGATTCTCGTAGCGTCTTGCTGGAACCCTTCCCATGCCTCGCCAGATTTTTGTACATAAGCGCCATAGGATATTTCGCCGCCGTATAGAGCAACCAGTTGGTTTGAGAGGGACGACCTCATTCTCGAAAACAGCGTCAGCACCTCGGGAGGCGAATTTTCAATCGCTGTTTCGTATATCTTGAAGCAGCCCATTAGTCGGTCGTGGAAGATCCGAATGGCGTACTTCTCCTCCTTGGTCGGCTTGCTTTTGTTCGCAATCATGTCAAAGCGACTGGACGAGGCGGAAAATAACTTGCCCCGGAGAATGTCGAGTTCCGGGTCTTTATTTATTTGATCAATGCAGTCTGCTTGCTTTGTTTGAATGACTGTGCTGCGCGTTGCGATCGTTCCGGTTTCGCCGGCACTGCTGAGCATCTGCTTCTGTATGGACGCAAGCGATGACCGTATCGCGTTCTCCAGCTTGGGCTGGGCAGCTTTTCCTTCACTTTGAGCGGCGACGTTCACTGCTATGGGTGAAGCAAGAAAGAGTGTTGCACCATTCAGCACCATCATTGATTTGGTAGTCGCGCCTTTCTCGTGGTTAAAGCTGGTTTTGACGGTATATCGTTTAATGAGGGACCGAGTTTTCGTGCTGTACAGATTCACTCCAGGACCAATCCCCACTTCAACACCTCTGTCAAAAGCACCCCCTCGGGTTTCACTTGCCCACTTTAGTGTAGGCACCGCATAGTAATCACTGTTTGGATCTGGGGCGGGGGCAACATCTACGCTGGAAAAAACGGATTCGAGCATTCGCTTGGAGGCGTCAAAGTAAGCATCCTTGAGGTTATAGCTCAGCGTCATTGCGTCGATTTTGAGATCAATGTTGTCAATGTTCGTTTTATCCTCGATCAAGGTCACCTTGCCCGGCAGACGTCCTCTGCTATTTGCCCCGGTATACAAGCTTGCGTCTTGGACAGCGCCGTTATAACTACAGCCGATCATGCTCAGAATAATCACAACAAGTATTTCTGGTCGCATTATTGTTCCCATTTCAGGTTAGTATTATTCTGTTAACCTATTGAACCTTTCACTCTTTCGCAGCCGAGAAACAACAATCCGGGTCGAAGTCTTTCATCACCGGGTCGTCCCTTTATTCACCAGTGCCCTGGCTTCTTCCTCGCGCTCACGCTCAATCATCGCCTCGAAATACGCAAGCTGTTCAGGCGTCATCCGGTAGGTCAAGCATCCTCGTGGGCGGGCCATGTCCCGAAGATATTGCCGCTCGATCCACCAATGAAAGGGAAACCAGATCGGTGCCAAGACGATGGCGAACGGCAGAATGAGTAGCAACAGGCACCCGGCACCAATTCGTTCAATCCAGTCTTTCATATCTCCCTTTATGCCCGTCTGGGCGTCTGTGAGCCTCGTAGCGGCCCGTTTTCGTAGTTATCACTGGGTTGTTGCCCAGACATCGCTAGTTTCGGGCTCTCTGCCGTTTTGTGTGGAAAGGTTCATCGGGTGACCGTGTGAGTGAAAGGATTGGCCGGGAGGTTTTGCAGCTTCCCTGTGGTCAGAAAGATGATGTTGGTGAGGCTTCTGATGGACTGAAA
>JBIIEQ010000034.1:0-33097 GCA_044237765.1 Methylococcaceae bacterium
GCTGCAATGGCATGACCGGGAACACCTGATTGATGGCCCAGGCATCCGGCATCGACTGAAACAGCGAAAAATTGCAGAAGACCTTGTCCGCCAGCCGCTCGTTGAGTTCATCCAGCAGTTCCCGGTGGCTACGCAAGCGAATATCGAGACGTCGCTGAACGCCATGACAGACGGCGGCATTCATGCGCTCGGCTTCGGCCAGTTCGGGCAGGCTGAGTTTGCCCTGAACAAACATGGCGCGGGCTTCAGCCAGATCGAATTGCGCGTCGTGGTATACGCCGAGAACGGATTCGGTCGCCAGGCGCTCCAGGCAGTCGGTCAGATCCTGTAAAGGTTTGGCTTCTGATGCGATCGGCGAGGCGGCGTCCTCGGGGACGCTTTCGATATCGGTGATATGGGTAATCAGGACGGCATGATGGGCGCTCATGGCCCGACCGGATTCGGTGACGAGGTCAGGATGGGGCAGGGCGTATTCCGCGCAAATCTCGCTGAATGCCCGAACGATGCTGTGGGCGTATTCGTCGATGCTGTAATTTATGGAGCATTCACTGGTTGATCGGCTGCCTTCGTAATCAACACCCAAACCGCCGCCGACATCGGCCACCTGAATATTGACGCCCAGCGCATGTAGTTCCGCATAGTAGCGGCCGGACTCTCGCAGCGCGGTTTTGACGTCACTGATATCGGCAATCTGCGAGCCCATGTGGAAATGCATGAGTTTCAGCCAGTGCAGCGAGTTCGCTTGCCGGAGGCGACTCACCAGCTTGAGGATCTCGCCGTTATGCAAACCGAACTTCGACTTTTCGCCGCCGCTGTTCTGCCATTTGCCGGCACTGATGCTGGATAGCCTGACCCGCACTCCCAGTTGTGGCTCGATGCCGAGTGAGGCGGCTTCCTCGATGACGACATCCAGCTCTGACAGTTTCTCGATGACGATGAAGACATTCAGGCCAAGGCTGCGGCCGATGAGGGCCAGTCGGATATAGGATCGATCCTTGTAGCCGTTGCAGATGACGGTCCCGGCGTTGGACAGCGCGAGGATGGCGAGCAGTTCTGATTTGCTGCCTGCCTCAAGACCCACCGGATACTGGCCATTGTGGAGAATGCCGTCCACTACGGCACGCTGCTGGTTGACCTTGATGGGGTAGACCGGCATGTAGCGACCCTGGTAATCCATGTCGGCTCGCGCCTTGTCGAAGGCTTCGCTCAGGCGGGTAACGCGATGCCGGAGGATGTCGGTGAAGCGGATCAGAATCGGCAGGGAGAGGCCTTCCTGGCGGATTGACTGGACCACTTCCACCAGGTCGACGGTGCCTTTGTCAGGCTCACAGGCAGGATAAACGACGACATGGCCCCCGGGATGGATGTCGAAATAGCCCTCGCTCCAATGCTCGATGGCATAAATTTCCCGGGAATGCGCGTTGTTCCAAAGCGTTGTCATAATGATTTCCTTTGATCAGGCCGCTGATTATGTGGAAAATCGGCGCTCATTTCCATTTGAGGCTTTCTGATGATTGATGCACCCGGCTGGTTTACCGAAGTCTATCCAAAACATGGCAGTGCCTTCTCCCTGAAGGTCAAGGCCAAACTGCATGAGGAGCAGACACCGTTCCAAAAGATCGAGATTTACGATACCGAGTGGTTCGGTAAGTTGATGATTATCGATGGCTGCACGATGGTTTCGGACCGGGATAACTTTCTCTATCACGAGATGATGACGCACCCGGTGCTTTACACGCACCCCGATCCGCAACGAGTGTGGGTCATCGGCGGCGGTGATTGCGGCAGCTTGAAAGAGGTCTTGCGGCATCCTGAGGTCAAGCAGGCCATACAGATCGAGATTGACGAGCGTGTGACGCGCCTGGCCGAGGAGCATTTTCCGGACCTTTGCACCTCGAACCACGACCCGCGTGCCGAATTGCTGTTCATCGATGGTATCCAGTGGGTCAAGGATGCGGCACCGGATAGTGTGGATGTCATCATTGTTGATAGCACCGATCCCGTCGGCCCGGCGGAGGGCTTGTTCAATGAGGCTTTCTACCGTGAGTGTTTTCGTTGTCTCGGCCCGAATGGCATCCTGGTGCAGCAAAGCGAGTCTCCCCTGCTTCATGCCGAATTGATCGAGGCCATGCACGGGACCATGCGCGGAGCCGGGTTTAGCGAGACCCGCAGCTTCTTCTTTCCGCAGTGCATCTATCCATCGGGCTGGTGGAGTGGCACCATGGCAAGCAAGTCGGCCATCACGGGCTTCAGGGAATCGGCCGCAGCGGCCAGGCCGTTTGAAACGGCTTACTACAGCCTAGACATTCACAAGTCGGCCTTCGCCACTCCGGAGTTTCTGCGGAAACGACTGTCGGCGATCTAGGCATCAAAACAACCCATTCCGAGGAACAGCATTATGGCGGAAAAAGAAATTACTGAAGCGCTATTCATCCTGCGCAAGGAAGTTGAAAAAATCGAAGGCGACCATCCCGAACTGAAGGACAAGATGGAGTCTTTGCTAACCAAGATGGAGCATCGACTGGAAGCCGAGGAGGACGGTCATCAGCTGCATCTGGTCGATGACATGAAGACTGCACTGACGCAGTTCGAGGTCGAGCATCCCACCGCCAGTGGGATCATCAATGAATTGATGTTGACGCTGAGCAATATCGGGGTTTGAAAACCTTGACCTGACCGGTTTACGAGAGCCGGTCGGGTCTGCCTTGGTTACTTTTTCTTTTCGTCGGAGAGATACCGCGCAATATCCTCCTTGGCGAAACCGATTTTGCGGGCCACGCGGTCTGCATGGCTGACCCGCGAGATGCCCTCAATAACTCGATAGGTGGGCTGTTCGTTCTTGAACTCCACTTGACGGGCCAGGCCGATGCGTTTTTTCTGATATCCATCGACTAGTTCGTGGTTGTGGGTAATGAGTATGGTGCTGTTACCCTTCTGGTAAAAGCCGTCGAGGATGCTCATCGATATCTCGATCTTTTCCTCATGCGTGGTGCCTTCGGAGAGCTCATCCATGATCACCAGGCTGCGCTGACTGGCGGCGAGGAAAATATCCTTGGTACGGCGCAATTCGGTACCGAATCGGCCCTCGCCATCGCTCAAGTGGCTGATCTCGGGAACCTGGTAAAAAATTCGGTCTGCCACCGTCATGTCTGCTTCGGCTGCCGGCACATAACCGCCAATCTGGCCCAGTAACTGGGTCTGCGCCAAGGTCTTGCAGAAGGCGGTCTTGCCGCCGCTGTTCGGGCCGGTGACCAGGGTGAGTCTCGACGTTCCGAGATCAATCTCATTGCCAACATAATCGGGGTTGCCCTTGGCCAGGATGGGGTTGCGCACTTCCTTGACCATCAGCCGATGTGCCGGCTGATCCAGCAGGGTGGGAAGACACATCGGATGTCCAAAGGCCTCCTTGAAACGGATCAGGCTCATCAATTCATCGAGTTGTCCCAGGGCATCGACAGCCCGTTGGACTTCCGGCGATTTTTTGAAGATGTCCCTGAGCGGGTAGATGCAGCCATCGCGATCAAACCCACCGACGACCGGGATATACAGAAATCCGACAGGCAGCAGGAATAGCCAGAATGCCGAGGCTACCGAGGCCACGATATCCAGCAACAAGGGGACGAATTCCAACGCCAGGAATAGGGTGACGATGAAGAGAGTCAATCCGACCGGCTTGAACAGGGTTGGCCGAAAGCGAATGGCCGGCGTGAACAGACCTTTCTCTTCACGAGTGACAATGCCTTTTTCGGTGCGATAAGCGGGGCCCTTGGCCAGGATATAGGCCCTGGATTTCGACAGATCGGTGATGTTTTCGAGGATGGCTCCCAGATAATCGCTGCTGGGAGCGGGAACCTGACTGGCGCCCTCGACCAGTTCCAGCATGAACTGCGTGCCGTTGATGTATGGCGTGTAGCCATAGCCTTCCAGCTCCAGTTCGTTTGCCTTGGAACTGAACATGCCCATGAATGTGCCAAAGAGCAGTTCATGGAAATCCCTTTCCTTGTGCTTGGCGCGGGTGACGATACCCTCCAGTTGTTGCTTCAGGCCAGGATTCGACTCGATTTCCCTGATCGCATCCTGCTTGCTTCGCAGGATGTTGATGTCCGTCAGCGGCTGTTTCAGTGAGCGAAACAGGACCGCTTGGCCGATCTGTGTGTCGGCGTGATTGGCGCTATCAAAAAGCTTGTCGATTTCGATGGATTGAAAGGTGCTCTGATCAATAACCCCTATCTCCTCATCCTTGATCCCCTGGCTACGAATGGAGGGTGGTGTCGAGGCATCTGACCGTAACAGGGGGGTGTAAACAGCGGTAAGGATTTCCTTCATGGGACGAGATGCACGGGTAGGTGAATTGTGGGCGCTCACCCTACACCCACAAGCCAGGGGCTTCAACCTTCTGAGAGCTGCCTTGCCTCGGATCCAATATGAAGCTCATACAACCGGACTCCATCGGCCCCTACTTCATGCCTTGAAAGCGTCTCATGAAGCGCCTAGAGTCTTGAGTGAAGGCAGTCAGTGAAACTCTTCTCTGGAGCGCTTCCCCCGTGAATCCATCGACCTATTTGCCCGATCAGGAATCATGCGCCCCGTCACCTTGGGCTTGCGGCCATGGAGAACATTGATGCAGAAGCCCCCAGGTTCCATCCGCCATCCGCTTCCGGCCAGACCCCTGGCCTTCGGTCATTCTTCCTGGCATACCGCCCATATCTCGAAGCTTACTGCCGATGCGGCTCTCGCCAGTCTCAATAGTTCGCCTATCGGATTGAGTGCAAAGGAAGCCGAACGGCGTCGCCAGGAATTCGGCTGCAACCGGGTCGAGGAAGTACGAGGCACACCCCTGTGGGTGCGTTTTGCCCGCGAATTTACTCATTTTTTCGCGGTGATTCTCTGGGTCGCTGCCGGGCTCGCATTTTTTGCCGAACACATGGAGCCCGAGCAGGGAATGCGGCAACTGGGCACGGCGATTATGGGTGTGATCCTGATCAATGGCCTGTTTTCATTCTGGCAGGAATACCGGGCTGAGCGGGCACTGGAAGCATTGCGAAAATTGCTGCCACAAGAAATAAAGGCCTTGCGGGAAGGTAATGTCCAAAACCTGGATGTGGAATCGCTGGTACCCGGTGATGTCGTTCTGCTTGGCGAGGGGGACAAGGTTCCGGCCGATATCAGGCTGATCGAGGCATTCGGCATGCGAGTGAATACGGCCACGATCAGCGGGGAGTCGCTGCCAAAAGCGCGGAATGCCGAACCGGATCTGAATGAAACTCCCTTGACGGCCAAAAATCTTGTTCTAGCTGGCACCACCATCGTGTCGGGGCAAGGACGAGGGGTGGTTTACGCCACCGGGATGCATACCGAGTTTGGCAAGATCGCTCACCTGACGCAGACCACTGAGGAGATCTCATCGCCGCTCCAACGGGAGATAGCCCGACTGTCGCGCATCGTCGCTTTGCTGGCTTCGGGTTTGGGCCTCTGTTTTTTCCTGATTGGTCAGGCGGTCGGGATGCCATTCTGGGGAAACCTGATGTTCGCCATCGGCATTATCGTGGCCAATGTTCCTGAGGGATTGTTACCGACAGTGACCTTGTCGCTGGCGATGGCGACCCAGCGTATGGCCCGACGCAACGCCCTTGTCCGTCATTTACCAGCCGTCGAAACCTTGGGTTCGACCACCGTGATCTGCTCGGACAAAACCGGGACGCTCACTCAAAACCACATGCGGGTAAAGCGATTTTTCGCAAACCATAGTTTTCTGCCGGCTGATTCAGCCATCGAGACGTTACTGCAAACGGACAGCATTCGTTGGTTGATGCGTATCTCTTCGATCTGCCACAACGTGCATGCCGGTGTTGAGAAGGGCTCTGAACTGCTCGGCGATCCCATGGAAGTTGCCCTGGTGGAGCAGGCGCAGTTGTATGGTTTTAAAGGGGACGATTACAGGCGTATCGCCGAGATTCCGTTTGACAGCGACCGCAAGCGCATGTCTGTGGTAGGCGAAGACCTGAATGGTGTGCGCACGCTCTATTGCAAGGGTGCACTGGAGTCGGTGCTCTCGATCTGTGACGCGGTCCAGCATGATGGGGACATTCTGCCGCTGGATACTGTGGCTCAGGCACAGTGTCTGGCAGCTCAGGACGAGATGGCCCAGTCGGGTTTGCGCGTGCTCGCTTTCGCTTATCGCTTGCTGGTGTCCGATGAGCCAGCACGAGAGGCAGGCCTGACGCTCTGTGGTTTGATCGGATTGGAAGACCCGCCACGGCCGGAAGTGTCGGCGGCAATTGCCAACTGCCGGTCTGCGGGCATCAAGGTCATCATGGTGACGGGTGACCATCCGGTTACCGCGGAAGCCATTGCTCGAGAGATCGGTTTGGTTCGAAGCGAGACACCCGTTGTGCTTCGGGGCGATAGCTTGCCAAGAATGACCAAGACTCAGATTCAGTTAGCTTTGGACGCCCCGGAGATTCTGTTTACGCGCGTGACTGCCGAGCAAAAGATGCTCATCGTTCAAGCCTTGCAGAGGAAGGGAGAAATCGTCGCGGTCACAGGGGATGGTGTGAACGATGCGCCCGCCCTGAAGGCCGCCGACATCGGGATTGCCATGGGAGTCACGGGGACCGATGTGGCCAAGGAAGCCGCGGACATGATTCTGCTGGATGACAATTTCGCCAGCATAGTCAGTGCCGTCGAGGAAGGGCGCGCGGTCTTTGAGAATCTTCGGAAGTTCCTTACTTACATCCTGACCTCCAATATCCCCGAGCTGATGCCCTACCTGGCATTTGTGCTTTTCAGGATTCCATTGCCGTTGACGGTGATCCAGATCCTCGCGGTCGACCTGGGTACCGATATGTTACCGGCCCTGGCACTTGGCGCCGAGGCACCTCAACCTGGCCTCATGCAGCAACCGCCGCGCCCGCGCACTGAACGATTGCTGCACTGGCCGCTGCTGATCCGGGCTTATCTGTGGTTGGGCATGATGGAAGCCGCTGTTTCGCTGGCTGCCTTTTTCTATGTGCTGAATGGGGGCGAGTGGAATTATGGCGATGTTTTGGGTCGGCAAGATCCGTTGTACTTGCAAGCGACCACCGCATGCCTGGCGGGGATTGTCCTCAGTCAGGTGATCAATATCTTTCTCTGCCGTCATCCGAGCCAGTCAGGCTTTCGCTTTGGCTCGATAAGCAATCCCTTACTGCTATGGGGAATTGCTCTGGAAGTCGGGCTTATCCTCTGGATCGTCTATACCCCTTGGGGGAACGAGTGGTTTGGCACGGCACCATTAGCTTATGAGGTGTGGATCTTCGTCATTCCGCTGGTATTCGTCATGGGCATTGCCGAGGAAGCACGAAAATGGCTTTTTCGCCGCATCAGTCGAACAGCATGAATCAGTCGGCCCGGACCGATAGATCTGATTTAGAGTTGTTCGCTGAGTTGTTTGCGAACCCTTTCTACATAGCGATCCATGCTGTGATCGGTCAGCGCCTCAATGGTGAGGTTTGCCGCGTCCACCCGGGGGTTTTTCATGAGCGAACGCGCTCTATCCCACCATGTTTTCTTCATGATGAGTCGCCCATCGGGGTCGAAGCGCAATTCCGGGTTGTTGTGCCAGTAGTTCAGAAGCATTTTCGGGCTGGGTACCTGAGGAACGATGTCCTTGTTGTTGACGAATCGCACCATACGGTCCCCCAGAACGCTATGGGCAAATTTTGCAAAGGTGCGGTCGCCCACGCGTGGCTGGCCAAAGGTGTAGACGCCCTGGACGGGCAATTTATAGCTGAACTTGAGCTGTACTGCGGTCAGCATAGCCAAGGCGCCGCCAAGACTATGGCCAGTGATCCAGATAGGCGTTTTTCCATCATGCTGCTCTGACAGGGTCGATTGCAGTTGGAGACGGATGGCGGCAAACGCGGCGTCAAACCCCTTATGTACGTTGCCCAGACCTATGGGTGCCGGGATTGATCCAACCATCAGATCGGTGAACCAGTCCTTTACATTCAGAGGTTCTGTCCCGCGAAAGGCGATGAGTGTGACCTTATCGTTAGAGCATACAAAGGCTTGGGTATCGACAGGAAGGAATGAATCAGAAGCTGCTACCGGCGAGCTGAAATGCAGAAACCTGAAGCGTTTGAATCCCCACTTCTGAACGGTTGTTCTTATGGTTTTCTCATTTTCGTAGGCCAGGTTACCCGCGGCTGCGAGCCACAGCGCATTATTCGCCTGGTAACCCTTAGCGTCCGGGTCAAACGGGTTGGTTTTAGGGTCGTAGTGGTATCTTGGGTCCATCAAGCTTAAGACAGCAAATTGAGAGAATGGGCGCTAGACAGCAACAACATCCGACGACTGTCCTGGTCGATGCGAAGCTGGCTAGGGAACAAGAGCGACTATCGGATTAGCTGCAAGGAGCTCTTTATCCACCAAGCACTGCTTGGTCAATAATAGGAACGGACAAAGAACAATCTGTGGAGGCGCGTGGCGGAGTCGAACCGCCCTAGATGGATTTGCAATCCACTGCATAACCGCTTTGCTAACGCGCCGTAACCTGGCTTTTGGAATGCTGATCGAACACCTGATTGTGTGATCTCACTTAGCACAAAAGCCGCTACATGAGCGGCTTTTGAAAATTCTGGAGCGGGAAACGAGACTCGAACTCGCGACCCCAACCTTGGCAAGGTTGTGCTCTACCAACTGAGCTATTCCCGCATCTGTCTGAAGCGACGCATTTTAAGGGGGCGATTTTGCCTTGTCAACAAGATTGCTTTTGATGTCCTGAGAAAAAACCGGCATGGCGGCACGCATATACAGGACCATGGACCAGAGCGTCAGGGCGGCGGCGAGAAGCAGAAGCAGCTGACCGAAGTTCTGAAGATTTTCGCGCCATACATCCATGCCCAGCAGGAGCATGGTGATCGAGACCATCTGAGCCGTGGTTTTCCATTTGCCCAGCTCAGATACCGCGACCTTCCGACGTTCACCAATTTCCGCCATCCACTCGCGCAAGGAGGCTATGGTGATCTCACGGCCGATGATGATGGCCGAAGCGACTGCCACGATGGGGCTGGGATCGGCCTGGACAATAAGGACCAGGGTCACCGCGACCATTAATTTGTCCGCCACCGGATCTAAAAAGGCCCCGAAGTGTGTGCTCATGTTCATGCGGCGGGCCAGGTAGCCATCCAGCCAATCAGTCAGTCCGGCCAACATGAAAACAATTGCACAGAGCAGATGGGCATTCGGCCATGGCAGGTAAAAGAGAACGACCAGGACTGGGATCAGCACGATCCGCAGCAAGGTTAGATAAGTAGGGAGATTCAACTCCATCGTTCAGTTTTCCTGTTCATGGAACGTATCGTAGATACGTTGTGCTAACTGCAGGCTGATGCCATCTATACGTAAGAGGGCATCCACTCCGGCGCGGCTGATTTCCCGCACCCCCCCGAATTGCCGCAACAGCTGCTGACGCCGCTTGACTCCCAAACCAGGAATTCCTTCGAGCGTCGACTGTTTGCGGGCCTTTGCCCGTCTCTGTCGATGACCGGTGATGGCAAACCGATGTGCCTCATCACGAATTTGCTGTATCAGGAGCAGGGCAGGTGAGTTAGAGGGTAGCATGAAAGCGGGGGTGGATTCTGCTGGAATTAGTACCTCCATGCCTGGTTTTCGATCTGGACCCTTGGCGACACCGAGGGTTCTGATGGATGCCATTCCCAAATCATCCAGTGCCGCCATGACGGCCTTTACCTGCCCCTTGCCCCCATCGATGAGAAGGATATCCGGCGGATCGAACTCACCCTCCCTCACACGGCGATAGCGACGTGTGACAGCCTGCGCCAGTGCCGCATAATCGTCTCCGGGCTGGATGCCTTCGATATTGAAGCGACGGTAAGCCGACTTGACCGGTCCCTGCTGGTCGAATACCACGCATGAAGCCACCGTCAGTTCGCCCTGGGTATGACTGATGTCGAAGCATTCCAGTCTTTTGGGTGTCTCGGCGCACTGAAGTGTCTGACCCAGCGCCAGGAATCGTGTATGCATATCCTGTCGGTTGGCCAGTTTTGCTGTCAGTGCGCTTTCTGCGTTGGTGCGAGCCAATTGCACCCGACGGGCACGCTCGCCTCGGAGCTTCCCGGAAATGCGCACGGAATGACCGGCTTGGGCCGTCAGCATTTCTTCCAGCAGGGCCGGGTCTTCCAGTGATTCGCTGACCAAAATTTCCCGAGGGATCGGTTTGCCCAGGTAATACTGGCCAACGAATGCCTCAATCAGGGACTGGCCGTCTTGTTCCTCGGGCATGACAGGAAAAAAGGTTTGGTCGCCGATTTGTTGCCCACCCCGGATGAATACCATCTGGATACAGGAGGTATGGCCTCTCAGCGCGCAGGCAATGATGTCCACGTCACCCTGTTCGCCGTGCACGGATTGCCGCTCGAGAACCGTGCGCAATGTTGCGATCTGATCTCGATAACGGGCCGCTTTTTCAAAATTCAGCTCTGCTGACGCTTTTTCCATCCTTTGTGCCAGTGCATCAATCAGCTGCCGTCCATCGCCTTCAAGAAACATCAGTGTGTCATGGACATCTTCGGCATAGCTTGCTTGATCGATCAGCCCGACACAGGGCGCCGTGCAGCGCTCGATCTGATACTCAAGGCAGGGACGGCTTCGATTCTCGAAATATGAATCACGACATTGGCGTACCGGGAAAATCTTTTGCAACAGCCTTAGGCTTTCGCGCACAGCACTAGCGCTGGGGTAGGGTCCAAAATAGCGGCCCAGCCCGGTCTTTGCGCCCCGATGAAAACTCAGGCGCGGAAATTTCTGATGCGTGCTGACATAGATGGATGGATAGCTTTTGTCGTCGCGTAGCGTAATGTTGTAGCGGGGTTTATGGCGCTTGATCAGCTGACTTTCCAGCAGCAGTGCCTCTCCTTCGGTATGCGTTACTCGAACATCGATGCTATGGACACGAGCCACCATGGCCTGCTGTTTAGGCGAGCAATCCTTAGAGGAAAAATAGCTGGAGACCCTTTTCTTCAGGTTCTTGGCTTTGCCGACATAAATAACCTCGCCTCTCGAATCCAGCATTCGATAAACGCCGGGCCTTTGGGTCAGGGACTCCAAAAAGGCACTGATGTCAAAGGCAGTGGCGGGTTCACGATCGGTCATGGCGGCGAGATAACAGGCCCGTGGCTGGATTGATCATTATAATGGCGCCTTGACAAGCAGGATGCTCGCCCCCCTTTTTTTTGGATGCAACGCGATGAATGACTCCCTCAACCCCAAACTCACAAAGGGGCTAATCAATCAATATCCGCTCATCTATGTTCAAAGCCGCGAGGAGCAACGGCTGGAACGCCAGCTGAGTCAACTCTCTCAAATCCATTATGGGGACGATCGTCCCATCCTTGAGTGGAGTGCAGCTCAGGGCCTGGCCGGAGATGATACGTTGACCGATCCATTGGCGGTCATACGCCTCATCCGCAAGGCGGATAAGCCTTGTTTTTATCTCCTACGGGACCTGCCTGCACTTTTTGACGATAATCCGGTTCTGGTGAGAGCGCTGCGCGATCTTTACCGCGACCTCGCGGGCAAGAATTGCTTTGTGTTCCTCTCGCACCCGGGTCTTCTGCTGCCTGAAGAGTTGAAAGGTCAGCTATGGCTGGTCGATTTGGGCATGCCCGGCGGGGATGAGATCCTGACCTATCTCAAGGGGGTGATGACGGAGAAGGGAAAAGGGACGAGCGTTAATGAAGACTGGTATCAGCAGTCCGCCACCGCCATGAAGGGGCTGACACTGGACGAGGTTCGCCACCTGGTCTATGGCTGGTCCAGTGAAAACCGTTTCGAGCTCGAAACGGTTCTGCCGGACATCTACGCCGACAAGACAGCAGCCCTGCAGAAGGAAGGCTGTCTCCAGTTCATGTCCAAGAGCATTCAGGTGGATCAGGTTGGTGGGCTTGAGAATCTGAAGGAATGGGTGATGGGCCGTAAATCCCTCTTCAGTCGGCAGTCGTTCCAAACCGGTGTACCGATGCCGGCGGGCATTCTCTTCATGGGGATCAGCGGTTGCGGCAAAAGTATGGCAGCCAAGGTCATTGCCAGCGCATGGAATCTACCGCTGGTTCGACTGGACATGAACCTCGTCATGTCCGGCGCCTTCGGTTCGCCGGAATATGCCTTCGATCGCGCACTCCGCACCGCTGAAAACATATCACCGCTGGTGCTCTGGATCGATGAAATGGAGAACAGCTTCGGCTACGACAGCATGTCCGGAACGACCGGCGGTAGCAGCAGCATTTTCTCCAGTTTCCTGACCTGGATGCAGGAAAAGCCGCCGCAAGTATTCGTGGTGGCGACGGCCAACCGCATCGAAAAGCTCCCTGCTGAGGTCATTCGTAAAGGCCGCTTCGATCAGTTGTTCTTCCTTGATTTACCAAGCGATGAAGAGCGGCGTGCGATCTTTCGGATTCACATAAAAGCCTATGGGGCAGACCCCGAGACGTTCAATATGAATTTGCTGTCCATTGTCACAAAGGACTGGAGCGGTGCGGAAATCGAACAGGCCGTCAAAGCGGCGCGCATTCATGCGTTTCAGGAAGGCCGGGTATTTGATGAAAAGGACATTACCTATACCTCGGCGCGGATGGTGCCCTTATCCCGCACCATGGAGGAGCAGATCAAGCATCTGCGGCAATGGTCCCAGACACGCGCGACTCCCGCCTCCAAGAAAGCGGCCTGATAGACCGAAAAACTTCAGTACCTTTGCTAAGATAATTATTCACAGGGTGGCTTAGCCAATAGCCGACTCATCCGGCGTCCCGTCTGGGGCGCCGTTTTCATTTTCAGGACCTTCGTTATGACCATTCGCACCCGATTCGCGCCCAGCCCGACCGGCTATCTTCATGTCGGCGGAGCCCGCACGGCTCTTTTTTCCTGGCTCTATGCCCGCAAGCATGGCGGAACATACGTGCTGCGCATCGAGGATACCGACCTCGAACGCTCAACAGCCGAATCAGTCAACGCCATTTTGGAAGGGATGACCTGGCTGGGGCTGGAATATGACGAGGGACCTTTCTATCAGACCCATCGTTTTGACCGCTACAAGGCTCTGATTCAACAACTTCTGGATGAGGGCAAGGCCTATCACTGCTATTGCAGCAAGGAAGAACTGGACGAAATGCGCGAAACGCAGATGGCACGCAAGGAGAAGCCGCGCTATGACGGTCGTTGTCGGCATCGATCCGAGCCCAGGGAAGGCGTTGCCCCGGTCGTGCGCTTTCGAAACCCTGACGATGGTGCGGTGGTGATTGATGATCAGGTGAAAGGCCAGATTGTTGTCCGCAACAGCGAATTGGATGACCTGATCATTGCACGTTCCGATGGGTCGCCCACCTACAACTTCACGGTGGTCGTCGACGATCTCGACATGCGCATTACCCATGTGATTCGTGGCGATGATCATGTCAATAACACCCCACGGCAGATCAATATCCTCAAGGCGTTGGGTGCTGAATTGCCAAAATATGCGCATGTCCCGATGATTCTTGGCTCCGATGGCGCCCGTTTATCAAAACGACATGGCGCAGTCAGCGTGATGCAATACCGCGATGATGGTTTCCTGCCTGAAGCGGTGCTTAATTATCTTGTCCGGCTAGGCTGGTCTCACGGCGATCAGGAAATCTTCTCGCTGGATGAAATGATCGAGCATTTTGATGTGCCGGATATCAACCACTCGGCCTCCACGTTCAATCCGGACAAGCTGCTTTGGTTGAATCATCATTATCTGATGCATGGCGATCCCGTTCACGTGGCACATCATTTTCGCTGGCATTTGGGTCGGCTGGGGATTGACCCCACGGAAGGGCCTGATCCGGCTGAGGTCGTCAAGGCACAGCGCGAGCGGAATAAAACACTGGTTGAAATGGCAGAAGCGAGCGCCTTCTTTTATCGCGATTTTCATCAATACGATGAAAAAGCAGCCAAAAAGAACCTGACGCCCGATGCCATCGAGGGTCTTTCAATGCTGAGACAGAATCTGGGCGCTCTTCGTCCTTGGGTGAGGGAGAGCATTCATGACCTTATCGCGGCGACTGCAGACGCACTGGACGTGAAAATGGGCGGAATTGCGCAGCCATTGCGCGTGGCTGTCTCGGGAACTTCCGTTTCACCGCCCATCGACCTGACTCTTGAGATCCTTGGACAGGAGAAGACCATGTTGCGTATTGATCAGGCATTGGCCTGGATAAAAAAAGGCTAGACAGGACTGATTCATTTCTTTATTATTCGCGGCTCAACGTTGCGGGGCCATAGCTCAGCTGGGAGAGCGCTACAATGGCATTGTAGAGGTCGGGAGTTCGATCCTCCCTGGCTCCACCAACAACGTTAAAGCGTTCCGTCCCCATCGTCTAGAGGCCTAGGACATCGCCCTTTCACGGCGACGACAGGGGTTCGAATCCCCTTGGGGACGCCACTAAATTGGCGGGTAAGCGGTTGTGAAAGAGCCGCCTCAATCATCTCGCTGAATTTGCAAAACAAGCTGCCATTAGGCGGCTTTTTTTGTTTCTGCCGAATGCTCAGGCATCCTCGTTCATCGACATTCAGAGAATATATGACACAAATAACTGCGCTGACTCGCGCGATCGAACTACTCGGCGGCAAGGGCCGTACCGTGAATCTTTTGGGTATCTCGGAAGCCCACCTTCTGCGGTGGATGAAGGGTGCGGATATCCCTGCAGACATTGCGACCAAAATCGAGGAATTAACCGAGGGTAAAGTCGATGCTCGGGAATTGGCCGAGCCAGACTACGGGCGACTGCCTCTTGAAATTGGCCGATGTCTCGGCGAACACAAGTCAGTGGGTGTGTGTTTCGAGCGGGAATCCTGCTGGCGCTATATCGCCAGAGAAGACTTGGGCGCTGCAACGCCCCTTTATTCACATCTTTGTCAGAATGGTACTGACCAGAAGTTGTCTCCGCTCTGACAGGAGCATACTCCCAAAGGCGAAGCCGACTGTCTCATTGCTCAAAACTGGACGGGGCGCGCCCCCGTCCAGTTTTGGAGCCACAACGAATTACTTTCCGGCTGTTTTAGAAGGGAATGTCGTCGTCGAAATCGACGTCCATGCCGCCGCCGGTGCTGGGCGGGTAGGGCTGGCTACTGGAAGGTTTCGGCGCGTCGTAGCCCAAATCCTGGTTATATCCACCCGCGTTGCTGGCTGGACGAGGAGCCGGTGAACCGTCACCGCCACCAGCCCGATCCAGCATCTGAAATTCCTGCGCCACAATTTCCGTGGTGTAGCGGTCCTGTCCGTTCTTATCCTGCCATTTTCTTGTTTGCAAGCGGCCTTCGAGGTAAAGCTTGCTGCCTTTTCTCAGATAATCCCGGGCAATCTCAGCCGTGCGACCAAACATGACCACGCGATGCCATTCGGTCCGTTCCTGCAACTGTCCCTGCTGATCTTTCCAGGCTTCGCCGGTGGCTACGTTGAGGTTGGCAACGACACTCCCGTTGGGGGATTGGCGTATTTCCGGGTCAGCACCCAGGTTACCGACGAGTATGACTTTGTTAACACCGCGAGAGGCCATGATTTTCTCCTTGTTAGCATCTTGGACGGATGATCCCGTGTCCGCTTATTGTACTGGAAAGGTCACGGCTCGCCGCTGAATTGGGATCGAGTCGGGTAGGCTCCTCTTCAGCGACATTGACCCGTTTTGTAGTCGATGCCGTTCGGACAATCCGCATCCGAAGAATTGGCGGCGCTTTCCACTCTTGATTTGTCGATTTTTGTGTAGGTCGCCCCGCAACCAATCAGGGTTTGCAAGGCCAGACAGGCGACGATGATCGTTTTCATGGCGTATGAACTGGGGTAATGCGGGATCAGACTCTGCGACCTTATCGAACCGATGCCGATAAGGCCGCAATGGATCCCTCTTGGAGTTAACTTTGCAACTGCTTAAGGACTTCATCCAGCATTTTCTTGGCATCGCCGAATAACATCCGATTGTTCTCCTTGTAGAACAGGGGATTATCGACGCCTGCGTAGCCGGAGGCCATGGACCGTTTCATAACGATCGACGTTTTTGCTTTCCAGACCTCCAGCACCGGCATGCCGGCAATAGGACTGTTCGGATCTTCCTGCGCTCCTGGATTCACGATGTCATTGGCACCAATCACCATGACCACATCGGTTTCCGGGAAGTCCTCGTTGATCTCGTCCATTTCGAGCACGATGTCGTAGGGCACTCGTGCCTCGGCCAGTAACACATTCATGTGCCCGGGCATACGTCCGGCAACCGGATGAATGGCAAAGCGAACATTCACGCCTCTGTCACGCAGCAGTTTGGTGATTTCCTGAACAGTATGCTGAGCCTGGGCCACCGCCATGCCGTAGCCTGGCACCAGAACGACGCTACTGGCATTGCGCAGCAATTCAGCGGTTTCCTCGGAGCTGATGGGGGTGACTTCGCCCTCCGGGGCTGCGCCCGCAGCGGGCGACGTACCGCCACTGGTGCCAAAGCCACCGGCGATGACCGACAGAAAATGGCGGTTCATGGCACGGCACATGATGTATGACAGGATGGCACCGGAAGAGCCGACCAGGGCACCCGTAACAATGAGTAGATCGTTGTTGAGCATGAATCCGGTGGCCGATGCCGCCCAACCCGAATAACTGTTCAGCATGGAGACGACGACCGGCATGTCGGCGCCGCCGATCGCCATGACCATGTGAATGCCGAACAGCAGCGCGATTCCGGTCATTACATACAGAGGTAGCAGCCCCTCTTGACTGTCCACATTCAGAAACCACCGGCCAACGATAATCGCCGCAATGAGCAGGCCCAGGTTCAAAAAATGACGGGCTGGCAACATGACCGGCTTGCCGGTAATTTTTCCCGAAAGCTTGCCGAACGCGATCAGCGAGCCGGAGAAGGTCACGGCACCAATCAGAATGCCGATGTAGATTTCTACTTCATGAATGGTTTTCTCGACACCTGACAACTGATCGGCAGGGTCAAGATAATTGGCGTATCCGACAAGCACGGCGGCAAGACCGACCAAGCTATGCATCAAGGCAACCAATTCCGGCATCTCGGTCATCTTCACCTTCTTCGCGGCAAAAATCCCGATCGATGCACCGATTACAATCGCGATGCTGAGCGGCAGGTAACCGGCATTGGTGACCTTGGGACCGGCAATTGTCGCCAATATGGCGATGGACATGCCGAAGATGCCGTAAAAATTACCCCTGCGCGCGGTTTCCGGGTTGGATAGGCCGCCAAGGCTGAGAATGAACAGAATGGTGGCCGCAATATACGAGATCGTGACTAAACCTTCAGAAAACATGTTTGAAAACTCCGCTGATTATTTCCGGAACATGCTGAGCATGCGCTGGGTTACCCAGAAGCCGCCGGCCATGTTGATGGAGGTGAGGACCAGGGCGATAGCGGCGAGGATCTTGATTTCAGGCGAGGAAATCTGAACCAGCGCACCAATCGCGATGATGCTGGAAATGGCGTTTGTCACGCTCATCAGCGGGGTATGCAATGCCGGGGTGACATTCCAGATCACCATGTAACCGACAAAGCAGGCAAGGACGAACACGGTAAAGTGTTCCATAAAGGCTGGCGGTGCATTGGCCCCCACCCACCAGAAGACCGAGCCAGCCACCGCGAGCTTCAGGGCTGAATTGAGCCAGCCAGGCAAGAGAGGCGGCTTTTCCTCCTTCACGATCGGAACGGCAGCAGACGCAGCGGACTTTGGCGCCGCCGACACCGAAATGGGGGGAGGCGGCCAGGTGATCGAGCCATCCTTGACCACGGTCGCCCCCCGGATCATCTCATCACCCATATTGACCGTGATCTTTCCGTCCTTCTCCTTGCATAGCTCTTCCAGGAGGCGAAGCAGGTTGGTGGAATACAAGGTGGACGACTGGCGGGCCAGACGGCTGGGCAGGTCGGTGTAGCCGACGATGGTCACGCCATGCTTCACCACAACCTTGCCAGGTTCAGTGAGTTCGCAGTTGCCACCCTGTTCAGCGGCCAGATCGACGATCACACTCCCCGGCTTCATGGACTGAACCATCTCGGCGGTGATCAGCCGCGGTGCGGGCTTCCCGGGAATCAAGGCTGTGGTGATGATGATATCCACATCCTTGGCCTGGTTGGCATAGAGGGCTTTTTGGGCTTGTTGATAACCCTCGCTCATGACTTTCGCATAGCCGCCGGCAGTGGAACCTTCCTCGTGGTAGTCGACCTCAACGAACTCGGCACCCATGGACTTGACCTGATCCTTGACCTCCGGCCGCGTATCAGAGGCACGCACGATAGCGCCCAGACCATTGGCGGCACCGATGGCGGCGAGTCCAGCCACGCCCACACCAATGATGAAAACCTTGGCAGGCGGCACCTTGCCTGCGGCCGTCACCTGACCGGTAAAGAAACGACCGAATTCATGCGCGGCCTCAATGACTGCCCGATAACCGGCAATATTGGCCATCGAGCTCAAGGCATCCAGTTTCTGTGCCCGGGAAATGCGGGGGACGCTGTCCATGGCGATGACGGTCGCTTTCTTTGCCGCCAGTTTTTCCATCAGATCGGGGTTCTGCGCGGGCCAGATGAAGCTGATGAGGTTGCCTCCTTCTCGCAGACTGGCGATCTCATCAATGGATTGCTCGGGGTCAATTTCCGGACCACGCACCTTAAGGATGATGTCCGACCCCGACCAAACCCCAGCCCGGTCGGCTATCTCGCAACCGACACCACGGTATGCCTCATCGGAATAGTTGGCGCCTTCACCCGCACCGCTCTCCACGGTAACGGAAAACCCCAACTTGATCAGCTTTTCAGCGACCTCCGGTACCGTGGCAACACGCTTCTCGCCGGCGTGCACTTCTTTGGGAACACCAATTCGCATAAGCCTCTCTCCTCGTTATAATTTCACGGGCGCATGCCACTTGGCGGGTGCGCCTGATTATTGATTTACATGAACTGTTTCAGGTGACGAGATTCTTCAGAGAAAAAGCCGCACAGGACGCTTCGGCTCTGCTCGTCCGGATGTTGCCGGAAAATCGCTGACCCCATCGATGCAGTTCGCCAGGCAATTCCTAGCTTGACCTATGTAATGGAAATGACTGACAGGGTCAACTCCGCATGTTCTTTTTACGGCTAACTTCAATGCCTCGCACCATCAGGCTGTCAATGCATTACTCAACATGAATGAGCTTATCCAGGTCGATCAACTCACTCGTTTTTACGGCGACCATTGCGCTGTCAATAACGTCACCTTTACGCTTCAAAAAGGCGAAATTCTTGGTTTTCTGGGTCCCAACGGCGCCGGCAAATCATCGACCATGCAGATGATCTGCGGCAACCTGGCGCCGACTTCGGGGCAAATCCAGGTCAATGGCATCGATATTCTCGACAACCCCAAGGAAGCCAAACGGGAACTGGGCTATCTGCCTGAAATTCCGCCGGTCTACCGTGACCTGACGGTGGACGAATACCTTCTTTACTGCGCTCGCCTTCACGGTTTGCCGCGGGACAAGTGGAAAGCGGCTCTTGATCAGGCCAAGGAGCGCTGTGGGTTGACCGATGTTCAGGATCGGCTCATTGGCAATCTATCCAAGGGCTACCAGCAACGAGTCGGTATCGCCCAGGCCATCCTGCACATGCCTGCCGTGATCATTCTTGATGAACCTACCGTGGGTCTTGATCCGCTGCAGATTCGCGAAATTCGTGAATTGATCCGAGATCTCGGTCAGGAGCATGGCGTGATCCTGTCCACCCACATTCTTTCCGAGGTCCAGGAATCCTGTACTCAGGTCCAGATCATCAACAAGGGGAAGCTGGTACTGAATGACAGCATCGAGGGGTTGGAACAGCAAATGCGTGCCTCTAGCCTTGTGGTTGAATTGCACAAGACGCCGGATCTATCCAGGCTGGCGGTTATACCTGCGATTCAGAAAATCGACGATCTGGGTGAGCACCGTTACCGAATTTTCCATGACAAGGACAGCAATCCGGCCGAGCAGGTGGCCGAACTGATCGTGACGTCTGGCTGGGGGTTGCGTGAACTGACACCCGAGCGACGCAGCATGGAACAGATATTCATCGACATTACCCGACAGACCCCCGTTACCCAGGAGGCAGCCGCATGATGGCGTTGGTCATTGCCGGACGCGAATTCCGGTCGCTGTTTCTATCTCCATTGGCCTGGACAATCCTAGGCATTATTCAAATCATCCTGGCGTACATGTTTCTGGCGCAGCTGGATTATTTCCTCATGGTGCAGCCCCGCATCGCCGGCATGGAAGAGGCACCCGGCATCACCGATCTGATTGTCGCGCCGCTGTTTGGCAACGCCGGCATCATTCTTCTGCTGGTCACACCGATGCTCACCATGCGATTGATCAGCGAAGAGCGTCGAAATCAAACGCTGAGTCTTCTTTTCACGGCACCCGTCTCCATGACCGAGATCGTGCTGGGCAAATACCTTGGAGTTTTGGGGTTTCTGCTGATTACGGTGGGCATGATCCTGTTGATGCCCTTGTCATTGCTTTGGGGCGGTGGCCTTGATCTGGGCAAACTGGCCGCCTGTGTCATGGCGCTTACCTTGCTGCTGGCGGGATTTGCTGCCCTTGGCTTATATATGTCAGCACTGGCAAGTCAACCCACCGTGGCGGCTGTCAGCACGTTCGGCGCATTGTTGCTTTTGTGGATCATTGACTGGTCATCGCATGCGGGTAGCCAGGGAGGGGGGGTGCTGGAATACCTGTCGCTGTTGCGTCATTACGAAGGCCTTTTGAAAGGGCTGATTACGACCACGGACCTCATTTATTTTGTTCTGTTCATCACCACGTTCCTGGTGTTGAGCGTTCATCGTCTGGATAACGACCGCCTGCAAAAATGAAGATCAACCGCAAGACGCATCTCGAAATTCGCCTACAGAATCTGCTGTTCAGCCTGTTGTTTCTGGTTGCCGTAGGGCTGGTGGCGTGGCTGAGTACTCAGTATTCCGCGCAATTCGACTGGACGGCCAGTCACCGGCATACGCTGTCGGAAGCCAGTCGCAAGGTTTTGGATCTGCTAAAGGCGCCCGTCTCCATTACGGCCTATGCCCGGGATAATCAGCAGGTGCGCGAGCCTATCCGTGACCTGGTGGATCGCTACAGCCGTTACAAGAGAGACCTGAGCCTGCAGTTTATGAATCCCGACACACAGCCGGAAAAAGTCCGGCAGATGGGTATTCAGGTCGATGGTGAATTGGTTATCGAGTACGAAGGCCGATCGGAAAAGATTCAGGAAGCCGGCGAAACCAGCCTGACCAATGCCTTGCAACGTCTCGCTACGGCTGAAGAGCGCACCATCGTATTCATTGAAGGGCATGGTGATCGCTCTCCGCTCGGCAAGGCCAATCATGACCTCCAACAATTTGCCGATGAACTGAAACGGAAGGGCTTCACGATTGCGACGGCTAATCTGGCCACCACGCCCCTGATTCCCGACAACACGGATGTCCTGGTCATTGCCGGCCCACGAACGAACCTTTTGTCGGGCGAGGTCAAGTTGGTCGAGGATTACCTCAACAAGGGTGGAAATCTCTGGTGGCTAGGCGATCCGGGAGAATTGCACGGGCTTGAGCCTTTGGTCAAGCAACTGGGCTTAAGATTCCTGCCCGGTGTCGTGGTGGATGCTTCGACACAACTACTCGGGATCGATGATCCGACATTTGCCTTGGTCTCCGACTATCCGCCACATACCATCACCCAGGGTTTTCAACAAATGACCATGTTCCCCTCCGCGGCGGCATTGGATCAGATGGAAAAGAGCGATTTTGAAAAGGAACCCTTGCTCGCGACCCTCGCGCGTTCCTGGACCGAGCTGGGGCCAATAGAGGGCAAGATTGCTTATGACGCTGCCAAGGGCGAGCGGCAGGGACCGCTGGATTTGGGCTATGCCATTACTCGTCCGATCACCCCGGAACCATCGGATAAGGAGGTCGAACATGACAAATCCGCGGCCAGGACACCGAGCGAGCAGCGTATCGTCGTTGTGGGCGATGGTGATTTTCTCTCCAATACCTATCTCGGCAATGGCGGCAATCTGGAATTGGGTATCAACATGGTTCAGTGGCTGAGCCGGGGTGATGCACTCATTAATATCCCGGCGAAGATCGCACCCGATCGCAAGCTGCAACTGTCTGCATTTGCCTCGGGCACGATTGCCGTTGGTTTCCTGTTCGTTTTGCCTGTGCTGCTGATCGGTATCGGTGCCTGGGTTTGGTTCAAGCGCAGGAGTCGTTGAATGAAATCACGTCTTCTCGTCAATCTTGGCTTGTTAGCCTTGATTGCGATCCTGGCGACGGTCGCCATTGTGAAACCCGGCAAGAAGGAAGTTGAGCTTTCTCCTTTGCTGGCCGTTGATCCCCAGGGATTGACGCGAGTCACCCTGCAGAACAAGGAAACGCTCGTCTTTGAAAAACAGAACGGACAGTGGCACCTGACGGCTCCATTTGCCGCACCCGTCAATCAGGTTCGCATCGGCCAGTTACTGGATGTGGCCAAAGCCACCACCGAGGCGAGTTATCCGTTAAAGCCGGACGAAGCGGGGCAGTTCGGGCTCGACGCTCCTGAGGCCGTCCTCACTTTGGGTGACAACTCGTTGCAGTTTGGTGGCACGGATCCGATCAAGATGCGCCGCTATGTCCGTTTGGGCAATACCTTGCATCTGGTCGAAGACAACTTCTTCCATCACCTCACCGCCTCCGCGACTGACTATGTGGACAAGCGACTGATCCCCGAAGGATCCAAAATTCAGGAAATTCAACTGCCTGGTCTAAAGGCTCTTAGAAATGGAGAGGGCCACTGGACGGTAGAGCCGGCCAGTGAATCCAGCACCGACCTGGCTGAACTGGCTTCCGTCTGGGCGACGTCCCGGGCCATCGATGTGAAACGAATGG
This sequence comes from Methylococcaceae bacterium, assembly GCA_044237765.1. Taxonomy (GTDB): domain Bacteria; phylum Pseudomonadota; class Gammaproteobacteria; order Methylococcales; family Methylococcaceae; genus UBA6136. The sequence goes on from JBIIEQ010000034.1 coordinate 22,945, forward strand.
ACCCCAAGGTGGTGGGTGAGACCATCCGTATTGGTCTCGTCGAAGGTGCGCCGATTGAGTTCATCATCCTAAAAAAGTCACCCGAACTCGTGCTGGGCCGCAGGGATCTGGGTCTTCAGTACGAGGTGACCAGCGAAACCTCGCGAGAGCTTCTAAATCAGCCCAAACCCAAGTCGCAGACACCACCGGCCAATGAACCGGATGGCTCCGAAGATGAAACGGCAGAGCCGCATGACGATCATGATGAATCCGGCGAGTCAGGCGAGGAAGATCATGAAGATGGCGATGAAGGTTGAACGGGACAACTGAGTTGACTGTGTTGCAACGACGGCTCAACCAGCACAATGCCTGAGTTACCCGAAGTCGAAACCACCCTGCGGGGTATTCGGCCTCATCTTTCAAGCCAGATCATTCAAAGTCTGGATGTTCGCGACGCAAGATTACGCTGGCCAATACCCTCGGGTCTAAGCGAGAAGCTACAAGGACAGTCCATTCATGAATTGGCCCGCCGGGGAAAATACATACTCATCAGCACCGGGCAGGGCACTCTGATCCTGCATCTGGGCATGTCCGGCAGTCTTCGAATAACCGAAACCAATATCCCCCCCCGCAAACACGATCATTACGACCTCATCCTTGGGGGCGGAGTCTGTCTCCGGTTTCATGATCCGCGCCGATTCGGTTGTCTCCTCTGGACCGAGGATGATCCGGAAGAACATGCGCTGATTGCGCCGCTGGGACCCGAACCCTTGAGTGATGGCTTTAATTCCGAGCATCTTCATGCCCGTTCACGTGGTCGCACCGCGGCGGTCAAGTCCCTGATCATGGACAGCCATATCGTTGTAGGCGTGGGGAATATTTACGCCAGCGAGTCGTTGTTTCGTGCCGGGATTGCCCCGCAGCGCGCTGCGGGCAATATCTCGCTGGAACGTTATGGTCGGCTGGTTAATGCTATCCGCGAGGTGCTGAGGGCCTCGATAGAGCAGGGCGGAACGACGCTGCGCGATTTCGTTAACGAGTCCGGCAATCCGGGATATTTCAAGCAAACCCTCAATGTCTATGATCGCGCCAGCGAGCCTTGCCGGGTTTGTGGAACACCCATCAAAACCAGTCGGCTGGGTCAGCGATCCACTTTCTGGTGCACACGCTGCCAGCAATAAGTCAATTTTTGAGCTGATTCTTGAGCCTATTGGCCTGTTCAAGGGCCAAATCGACTGACTCTGCCAGTAAATTAAAGTGGCCCATCTTGCGTCCGATTCGGGCGGATTTTTTACCGTAAAGATGCAACATCACGTTGGGCTGGCTGAGAAGTTTGTCCCAGGCCGGAGCATCGTCACGCCAGATATCACCCAATATATTCACCATGACCACCGGACTCAGCAACCGTGTCTCCCCCGGGGGTAGGCCGCAGAGGGTGCGGACCTGCTGTTCAAACTGGCTGGTGAGCGTCGCATCGAGCGTGTAATGACCGCTGTTGTGCGGGCGGGGTGCGATTTCGTTGATGACGAGCTCATCACCCTGAAGGACAAAAAACTCGACGGCCAGGACGCCGACATAATCCATGGCGTCCGCCAGATGCAAAGCCATCCGGTGGGCTTCGACAGCGACTTCAGGTGCAATCCGCGCCGGGACGATGCTGATGTCGAGAATCCCGGCTTCATGTTGATTCTCGGCAACCGGAAATGTCGTGACCTCGCCGGGGCCGGTTCTCGCCACGATGACGGACACTTCCGTCTTGAGATCAAGCAAGCGCTCAAGCACGCAGGGTTTTTGGCCCAATTTGTTGTAAGCGTTCCTCGCTTCTTCGGCGGTTTTAACACGGATCTGACCTTTGCCATCGTAGCCAAGCCTGGCCAGTTTGAGTATGCCGGGCAAATAGTCGTCCAAAGATTGCTCAAAATCCTGAGCCGTCCGGATGGGGAGATACGGCGCGACGCCAAGGCCGGCACCGCGAATGTAGGCTTTTTCGTCGATTCGATCCTGGGCAATGGAGACGACCTCGGCAGCGGGTGACACCTTAACGCTTTCAGCCAGACGGCTCAAACAACCGGCGGGCACATTCTCAAATTCAGTCGTAACCGCGACACAGCTCTTGGCCAGTTGGTCCAATGCAGCAGGGTCGTCGTAAGGCGCACAGAGATGAACGTCGGCAACACTCCCCGCCGGGCTGTCCCTATCGGGCTCCAGAACGGTGACGCGATATCCCATGGCGCGTGCCGCCATGGTGAACATGCGGCCCAACTGGCCGCCACCGATAATGCCCAGCATGGCATCGGGCAGAATGTGTTTCATCAAAATGACCGGGCAGCGTAGTTTAGGAGAGTTGGGGCAAGCTGGCATCCAGGACGGCCTGCGTCTGTGCCATGCGGAAATGTTCCAGTCGAGCACAAATGTCTGGATCGTGATTGGCCAGCATGGCTGCCGCAAATAAGGCGGCGTTCGTGGCGCCTGCTTCACCGATGGCGAAAGTCGCAACCGGAATGCCCTTGGGCATCTGCACGATTGAAAATAACGAATCCTTGCCTTTCAGGTACTTGCTGGGTACCGGAACACCCAGAACGGGCAAACTGGTCTTGGCGGCCAACATGCCCGGCAAATGAGCTGCCCCGCCCGCGCCGGCGATGATGCAGACGAGACCTCGTTCACGAGCGTTTTCCGCGTATTCGAACAGCAAGTCTGGCGTTCGATGTGCCGATACCACCCGGGTTTCAAAGGGAATGCTCAGGTCTTTGAGCTGCCGAGCGGCATGTTGCATGACGTCCCAATCACTGGTGCTGCCCATGACGATACCAATCTGAAGCATGGCGGATTCCAACGGAAAAAAACGAGATATTTTAGCCCATTCAGATGGCCAAGCATTCATTTAGCTGTATTCTCGCTCCAACTGATGCGAGCAAACTGCGCCATAAACGTCTGATGCGCCGTGTCTTGCCGATATTCTTACTGCCTTGGGAGTGCTCGTGAATAAACCAACAACGATTGATCCAGCGGAGCAAGCCCGTTTTGAAAGACTGGCCAAGCTCTGGTGGGACAAATCCGGACCCTTCTGGCCCTTGCATGGGATGAACGAACTCCGTGCCGGCTATACTCGCGACCAAATTATCTATTGGCGAGGAAACCATGTGAATGCGGAAAGACCTCTCGATGGTCTGAGAATTGTCGATATCGGTTGTGGCGGTGGGATATTGAGTGAATCCATTGCCCAGATGGGGGCTGAGGTGCACGGCGTTGACATGGTGGAAAAGAATGTTCAAATCGCGCGCTCACATGCGACAGGGCAGGGGCTTAATCTGGCTTATGAATGCTGCACCGCCGAAGCTTTGTCTGAGCGAGGCGAGATCTATGACGCTGTTCTCAATATGGAAGTCGTGGAACATGTGGCGGATTTGCACCTTTTCATGCGGAGCTGTGCTCGATTGCTGAAGCCGGGGGGAGTCATGATGGTTGCCACGATCAACCGAACCTTGGCATCGTTCCTCACTGCCATAGTTGGGGCTGAATACATTCTGCGCTGGCTTCCCAGAGGAACGCATCAGTGGCGCAAATTCCCTACACCCGCTGAGTTGGAAGATCTTTTGAGGGCAGATGGCCTGACCGTCGTCGATCATACCGGGGTAAGGCTCAATCCGCTAAACCGAAGCTTCCGGCTGGTTCCTTATCTTGGAATCAACTACATACTTGTTGCCGTAAAGCCCGCATGAGCAGCCGGCTAAAAGTTCACGCTGATTTAACTGGGCCACAACTTTGCGATGTAGGCGCGGCGAAAATCAAATATGGCATTCAGACGGCGACGGATGAAGACAGCGTGAACCAGTTCACCGAGCCAGATCCACGGCATCACATAATGGACAATGTCGGTCATCTCGATGCCGCCGGGCACGGCGTCAAAGCGGTGCTCATGAAACCAGAAGCGAAACGGCCCGATACGTTGCTCGTCGACAAAGCGATGCAACGGAACGACGTGCTTGATCTCAGTTACCCAGGTCATGGGAACGCCGGCCACTGCGGCAATCTGGTAAGTAATGATCAAGCCTGAGTGAATCTCTTCGGGCACAGCCGAGGTGATCCGGAAATTAAGAAATCCTGGCGTGATCGCCTCCAGATTCCTGGGTGTCGAGAAAAACGGCCAGGCTTCTTCAAGGCTAATGGGAATAAATTGTTTGCGGGTAAGATAGTGGATGGGCATTGCGGGTTGTTGTACCAAGTGTGAACGGGGAGCTCGAGGAAGAGGCTTCTATAGACGGAGTGACTCTTGGGTTGGTCAACCATCCTATGCCGGACAGGTGAACTCGATCATTCAGCGCGCCTCTAACGTGGAAATTTATGAGACGTTCAAAGCGGACACAGTGTAACCATGAATCAACAAACCACCATGACCGTTCTGTACGATGGAGGATGCCCGCTATGCAGTCGGGAAATCAATCATTATCGTCGTATTGCCGGTGAATTACCCATTGAATGGATAGACGTAACTCGGCCGGAGACGGATCTCGGTCGTTTTGATCTCAGCCTAGAAGATGCCTTGCAACTTTTTCACGTCGTCGATTCGAATGGCATCATGCAGGTAGGGGCCCGGGCCTTCATCGCACTCTGGACAGTGTTACCGGGATATCGCTGGTTAGCGAAACTCTGTCGAGGCTTGGGTGTGGCGCCGCTTCTCGAGTTTATCTATGTCCGTTTTGCTGGCTGGCATTATCGGCGCCGTTGTCCTAAGGGTGTTTGCGGGATCTCACCCGAGACTCCCAAGACATGACCACGGCGGTTATCTGGTTTCGGCGTGATCTGCGTCTTTCGGATAACCCGGCATTATTGGCTGCGCTGGCGGGGGCCGATAGCGTCATTCCGGTTTACATTCATCAGAGCTCTATCTATCAGAGTTGGTCGATAGGGAGTGCCAGCCGTTGGTGGTTACATCACAGTCTGAATGCGCTTGATGATTCTCTCTGTTCACTCGGTTCTGGCTTGGTGTTTCGGCGGGGAGACCCGCTTGAAATTCTCCGGGAGATAGTTGAAGCGTATGGCGCCGAGTCGGTCTACTGGAATCGGCTCTATGATCCCGATGAAGTTGCCCGGGATACCCATATAAAAAAGGCACTTAGAAATGATGGACTGACGGTCGAAACCTTCAACAGTAGCTTGCTCTACGAACCCTGGGAGATCCGTCGGCCAGGGGGTGAGCCCTATCGCGTTTTCACGCCATACTGGAAGGCCATGCAAGCCTTGGGCTTACATCGTCCGCCAGAGCCTGCTCCTGCTGCGATGCCGCCCCTTCCAGCGGGAATGCACGGTGACTCGCTGGACTCACTTGAACTATTGCCGAGAATTCCATGGGACCATGGTTTTTATGACTTCTGGCCTATAGGTGAGGCCGCCGCAAAAGCCCGATTGACTGAGTTCAAGGCTACATCTCTCGCGGCGTACAAAACAGAACGTGACTTGCCCAGTCAGGCCGGCACATCGCGAATTTCTCCACACCTTCATTTCGGAGAGATTTCGCCAAGACAGGTCGTGGATTCCCTCCGACAAAATCATGATTTTGGCTTTGGTGCAGGTTGCGAGAGTTATCTCCGCGAGATTGCCTGGCGGGAATTTGCCGCCCATCTGCTCTTCCATTTTCCGCATACCACTGATTCACCCATGGATGCGCGCTTCCTGCGATTGCCGTGGCGCAAGGACTACGGCGATGACTTGGAACGCTGGAAAATGGGCAGCACAGGTTTCCCCATAATCGATGCCGGCATGCGAGAACTGTGGCATACCGGTTGGATGCATAACCGGGTAAGGATGATCGTTGCGTCCCTGTTGACCAAGAATCTATTGATCCCATGGCAGGAAGGTGCCCGGTGGTTTTGGGATACCCTGGTAGATGCCGATCTTGCCAGCAACTCGATGGGCTGGCAGTGGACGGCGGGGTGCGGGGCCGATGCAGCCCCTTATTTCAGGATATTCAATCCCATTCTGCAGGGTGAACGGTTCGACCCAAAAGGGGAGTACGTTCGTCGCTGGGTGCCGGAACTCTCAGCCTTGCCCTCTCGGTTCATCCATAAACCCTGGGAGGCTGGCGAAAATGAGCTGGCGGATTTAGTCGTCAAACTGGGAAAGGATTACCCCTACCCAATAGTCGACTTGAAAGCGAGTCGGGAGCGGGCACTCAAGGCGTTTGGGGTAATCAGGGATCCACCGCAAAAAGTTGCGTGAATCAACGCTGCGGCGGTGCGTTCAACCGCCCGCCGCAGATGATTATCAGCGACGTCTGTAGGGGCGGCTTGCTGAACTGGGCTTATCGGCTGGCGTGATATCGATGTCAACGGCCTCGATGAGTCTGGCTACCACCAAGTCTCCCACTTTGATCTCATTGAAACGCCGGATTTCCGGTTTTCCCGTCAATTTGACCAGTTTTCCGTCCGGGCCCTTCAGCGTTACCCTGCGACTGGGGTAGTCGATGTCGGTCACCGTCGCAGAATACTCGTAGGCCCGGATGATGGCCGTGCCAGGCTTCACACCCTTGGTTGGTTTGATCTCTTCGACTTCATTCCAAGCCGGCTTGCCGCCCGGTCCCACCACGAAGATTTCAACTTCATCCCGGAATTCAGCCTTAATGGTGTCGCCTACACCGATTTCAGCAAAGTTCTTCACCTCCGGACCCACCTTCACTTTCGCGACTTTATCGTCCGGGAATTTGAGAGTCAGAATACGATTCTTGCGACTGATCGCCTGTACCCTCGCAGTGAGAACGGTGTCAATTTGCTCGGCAAAACCGGGCTTCTCCGCCGGTACCGTGGCCGTTTGACTGACGCCTTCCGTTTTTTTCTTTGAGGAGCATCCAGCAAGTAATGAGACCGCCAGCAAGGTCGCAGCACCTGCCAACAAAATTGAGTGAATGGAGATTCGCATTGAAAATATGGATTTTGCCTGAGATGGAGAGATAAGAAAGACCGTAAAGTACGATCGATAGAGTGAGTTTAACAAGTGCCCGGAGGCTTGCCAATAAAGCTCAAGACGGGTGACTCTGGGTAAATTCCAGCGACCTAGAGCCTAGCGTTCAGGATGACCAGTTCGGTGGAATATCTCCAATTTTCGCGTCCGCGTACCAATTTATAGCCTGGGAAGACGCTGGTTGGTTTTCCGCTGGAGCCCAACTCGCAAAATCCTTGTCCTCGATAGGCGAGTAGGGACCTGGCTTGACCTCGAACATAACGGTGCCATGTTCATGAGAAACCACCGCGTGCCAACTAAAAGGTGGGATCTCGGCTGCCTTAACGCCGGTTTCGCCATGGAGATCTACTCGTTCCAGGACTCTGCCCTCGTCATCAAATATCAGAATGGAGAAACTACCTTGCAGGCACATCATCAATTCCCAGCCGTTGTCACGCGCATGACGGTGAGCTCGAACGTAGGTCCCTGGTTCCATTGCATTGAACATGCGCTGTACCGGATCATCGAGTTGCGGATGCACGTTAAGATTTTTTCGGAGACGTGGGTCCTGGCGCGCCACTTCCGAGAGCGTGGTTAGTGCCTCGTGGGTAATTGTCAGTGAATTCTGCCTTGACATGAGTTACAAGAACCTCACAAAAAAACAGGGGCGGAACACCCATCGGCGGTCCGCCCCTGTCTATACCTGACCTTCAGTTCACTTACCGCACGACTCCAAAAGTCAAAGCGGTAGAGATGCACAAATGGGATAACTCGTCCTACTTGGCCGCATTCCGGTCGGTGACTTCCTTGATGACCGCATCAGCGACATTCTTGGGGCAGGGGCTGTAATGCGAGAACTCCATGGAAAACTGGCCACGACCTGAAGTCATGGTGCGTAGGTCACCAATGTAGCCGAACATTTCAGACAACGGCACCTCGGATTTGATGCGAACGCCCGTAGGACCTGCATCCTGGGATTTGATCATGCCCCGACGTCGGTTGAGGTCGCCGATCACGTCGCCCACATTGGCATCGGGCGAGAAGGTGTCCACTTTCATGATCGGTTCCATCAGCTGCGGGGCACACTTCGGAACGGTCTGACGGAAAGCCGCCTTGGCAGCGATTTCAAAGGCGAGTGACGACGAGTCGACCGCATGGAAGCCACCGTCAGTGAGCGTGACCTTGAAGTCCACACAGGGGAATCCGGCCATGGTGCCTTTGTCCAGCATGCTCTTGAAGCCTTTCTCGACTGCTGGCCAGTATTCGCGAGGCACGTTGCCACCGGTTACGGTGGACTCAAACTGGAAGCCTGTGCCAGTTTCGCTGGGTTCAATGATGTAATTGATCTTCGCAAACTGACCCGAACCACCTGACTGCTTCTTGTGGGTGTACTCGTCTTCCACACGGCGGGTGATGGTTTCGCGGTAGGCCACCTGAGGCTTCCCGACGATGACTTCCACGCCATGGGTGCGCTTAAGGATGTCGATCTTGATGTCGAGATGCAGCTCGCCCATGCCCTTTAGGATGGTTTCGCCGCTGTCCTCGTCTGTACCAACATGGAAGGAAGGATCTTCCTGAACCATCTTGCCGAGTGCGATGCCCATTTTCTCATTGCCGGCCTTGTCTTTGGGCGCAATGGCGATCGAGATGACCGGATCCGGGAAAACCATGGGTTCCAGCGTGGCAGGCTTATCCGGGTCACAGAGGGTGTGTCCGGTCTGAACATTCTTCATGCCCAGTACCGCGACGATGTCGCCCGCCTGGCAAGAATCAACTTCCTGACGGGTGTTGGCGTGCATTTCGACGATACGGCCTATACGCTCCGTCTTGCCGGTATAGGTGTTGAGCACGGTAGTGCCCTTTTCGATACGGCCTGAATAGATACGCAGGAAGGTGAGGGCGCCATAACGGTCATCCATGATCTTGAAGGCCAAGGCACGGAGTGGGCGCTCTGGATCGACTACTGCAAATTCGCCCGTTTCATGGCCTTCAAGGTCAACCTCCGGCTGCGGGTTAACTTCAGTCGGATTCGGCAGGTAATCAACTACCGCATCCAGCACCAGCTGTACACCCTTGTTCTTGAAGGAAGAACCGCAGTAAGTCGGGAAGAAATCAAGCTTGATCGTACCCTTGCGAATCAGGCGCTTGATGGTGTCGATGTCGGGCTCTTCACCTTCAAGGTACTTTTCCATCACATCATCGTCTTGCTCGACGACTTTCTCGATCAGTTCGTGACGCCATTTCTCGACGTCCTCGACCATGTCGGCCGGTACATCGGAAATGGTGTACTTCATAGGGTCGCCGGAATCGTCCCAAATCCAGGCCTTGCGGGTCAGGATATCTACCACACCGACAAAACCGTCTTCACGGCCGATCGGAAGGGTCATGACCAGGGGTTCTGCCGCGAGAACATCCTTGACCTGCTTCACTACGCGGTAGAAGTCTGCCCCAATACGGTCAAGCTTGTTGATGTAGATGACACGCGCTACCTTAGAGTCATTCGCATAACGCCAGTTGGTTTCGGACTGGGGCTCAACGCCACCGGACCCGCAGAAAACACCGATACCGCCATCAAGAACCTTCAGTGAGCGGTAGACCTCAATGGTAAAGTCCACGTGACCGGGGGTATCGATGATGTTGAAGCGGTGGTCATTCCAGAAGCAGGTGGTAGCTGCCGACTGAATCGTGATGCCGCGCTCCTGTTCCTGTTCCATGAAGTCTGTCGTGGCCGCACCGTCATGCACCTCGCCGATCTTGTGGATTTTTCCTGTGAGCTTGAGGATGCGCTCGGTAGTCGTGGTCTTGCCGGCATCCACATGCGCAAAGATGCCGATGTTTCTGTAATGCGATAGATCAGTCATGTCAATTTTCTGAGGGTTGAAAGGCGATGGTCTGGGAAAGTGAGCGCTGAGAGGGATGCAGCCGGATTGGACAGCATAAGGTCCGGACCAAGGCTGACTGGTGTGGCAGGATCAGGCAACTTCCAATAAAACGCGTAATGATACCTTATGTGGAAAATTCAGGGCAACGTGAAAATTTGACATCTGCAAAATCCAAGACAGATCATGGGGTCCCTCCAAGGTCAGGCCATCGTCTTATGTGGGCGGACCGGCTAGGAGCCTGTCGGACTTGGCTGGAATAGCCATGGAGGGACGCAACACGACCATTCGGTTCTGTGACCTTGATACGACCGGGTGAAGACTCCAGACCGATACGGGTGACCCAAGTTGTCCTGCGA